>NZ_CP108442.1:6344008-6657592 GCF_041435355.1 Streptomyces sp. NBC_01276 | reverse complement strand
GCAGGTCGAGCCAGACCTGCGGCGTCTGGGATATTCCGTGCACCAGCTCACCCAGCCACGCCCAGTCGAACTCACGGCCGAGTTCCGGCGTCGTGAGGGCGCTGGTGAACACGACGGGCAGGCCTACCGCGTTCAGCCGGCCGGTGCTTCGCGCGAGCTCACGCGTCAATTGGACACCCGACACCGAACCGTGGGCCAGCTCCTGCCAGAGCCGTGCCTGCACATCACGCGCGTGACGGGCGAAGTTCTCCCACCGTGCCTCCATGGTGTGCGGAAGGACGGAGGTGAAATCACCGAGGAGTCTGCCCACATCGGAGTGAACGGGCAGCCGGCGGAAGACGGTGACGTTCAGCGCGAACCTGTCCTCGGCGCTCCAGCGGGCGAGCACCCACCCGAACGCCGCGAGCAGCGACGCCGACGCGGTGACGCCCGAGGTGCCCGCGTGCCGCTGGAAGGCCGCCCACGCGGCGGAGTCCAGTCGCCCGTTACGCCGCGTGAACCCGGTGCCGGTGCGCCGCGCGAGCGGGAGCCGTGGGGCCGTGGGCAGGCTGTCGAGTTCGGCGCGCCACCACTCCAGGTCGGTGTCCTTCGGAGTTCCCTCCACACTCACCACGTAGTCGCGGAAGGTGAGTCCGAGCGGGGCGAGCTCACGGGAGGGGTCGTTGTAGAGCTCTCTGAGCTCATCGATGAGGAGCACCCGCGACCATGCGTCGCAGACCCAGGCGTCGAGTCCGACATGGAGCCGGATCTCGTTCGGCAGCAGGCTCGCACGGACCTCGATGAGCGGCCACTGTTCGAGTGGACGGACACGGTGTGCCATGTCATCCCGCCAGGCGCGGACCCCGGCTTCCGGATCCGCGTCGTCACGCAAGTCCTGGACGGCGACCCGGAAGGGCGGGGTGTCGCGCAGTACGATCTGCCGCCCGTCCTCGGTCGCCACGGTCCGCAGGGAGGGATGTCGCTCCACCAGGACCTGGAATGCCCGCTCCAGACGGAGCAGGTCCAGATCGTTCGCGCAGCTCAGCTCCCGGTAGGTCTGGGCCGCGGAACCGCCGAGCTCCAGGAAGTCCCGTCGCCCGACCCAGTACGCCTCCTGCACGGGCGTCATGGGGAAGGGCTCGTACGCGTCGTCCGGAGCGTGGAGGAGCACGGGCACGGCGTCGTCGGACCGCTCCTCCGCCGCAAGGCAGCGGCGCGCGAGCTGTCTCGGCGTCCGGGCCCGCATGACCTCGATCAGGGGTACGTCGCGCCCGAGCGCCCGCTTGAGCGCCGAGGCCAGCTGAATGGCCTTAAGCGAGTGCCCCCCGTGCAGGAAGAAATCTGCGTGCATGTCCAGCTCCGGCAGGCCCAGCGTGGTGCGCCAGGCCTCCAGGACGAGAGCCTCCAGGTCGTTCTTCGGAGGTTCGGCCGCCGTAGGGGCCAGGTCCGCCGGCGCGGGCAGCGCTCGGATGTCCACCTTGCCGTTCGGGTGGACGGGCAGTGTGGGACACGCCATCGCCCTCTCGGGCACCAGGGCGGCGGGAAGACGGTCGGCCAGTTCCTCGCGCAGGGAACTCCACGACCGCTCCGCGACGAACCAGGCCACGAGCACGTGGTCACCGTCGGCCGCGGGGTCGGCGCGAACGGCGGCCTGACTCACCCCTGGCAGGCTGGAAAGCAGGTCCGCCACCTCGGCCGGGTCCACGGCCACGCCGTGCACCTTCACTTGGCGGTCGCCCCGCCCGAGTATCTCGATGGCACCGTCAAGGCGCGCCCGGCCGAGATCACCGGATCGGTAGGCCGTCTGCGCGCTTCCCAGCGGGTCGGGGATGAAACGTTCCGCCTGCGCGGCGGGCTGGTTGGCGTACCCGTCGGTGGCGAACGGCGTTCTGAGGAGGATCTCGCCCGGTTCCCCCAGCCCGCACGGAGTACCCGCCGCGTTGAGGAGGGCTACCGCCGTCTGCGGGAGAGGCCGGCCGATCGGCTGCACGCCCGGCTGCGGGTGCTCCGGAACCCTGAAAAAGATCTTGGTCTGGGTGGTCTCGGAGGGACCGTAGAAGTTGAGTACCTCGTAGTCGCCCCGGAAGTGCTCGCGGAACCGGGTGACGACGGTGTCGCTCAACGGTTCGCCGGCGAAGAACACGCTGCGCAGTGCGGGCAGCGGAGTGGCGGCCGTCGTCGTCAGCCAGCTGCGTGCGAGCGTCGGGACGAGGTGCAGCCTGGTCGTGCCCTGCGCCACGAGCAGCGGGACCACGGTGTCGCCGCTGACGTCGGCAGGGTCGTCGAGCAGGTGCAGGACGCCACCCGAGATCAACGGCAGCCACACGTCACGCAGTGCCATGTCGAAGGCGAGGTTGGTCAGGAGGACGAACCGGTCCTGCGCACCGACTCCGAACTCGCGCCGCTGCCAGGTGAGGAAATGGGCTATGCCCCGGTGGGTCCCGATGATGGCCTTGGGAGTGCTCGTCGAACCGGTACTGAAGACGATGTAGGCGGGATCCCCGCCCTCGACGGCGACCGCGCTCTCCGCTCCCCCGGCCTCGATCTCCACGAGCCTGCCGATCTCGGGGTCACGTGGGTCGCTGCCCTGGGCACGCAGCACGATGCGGGCCGATGACTCGCGCACCATGGCCGCGAGCCGGCCGGTGGGAAGCCTGCGGTCGAGGTGGAGCACGGCGCCGCCCGCGAGCATCGTGCCCAGCGCGGCCGCGATCGTGTCGAAGCAGGCACTGCCGAGCACTCCTACCGGGTCACCCGGCCGGACGCCGGCGGATTGGAGTGTGCCGGCCACGTCCAGGGCCCGGGCGCGGAGTTCACCGTACGTCCAGGTCTTCGCCCCCCGCTGGATGGCCGGGCGGCCCGGGTCGACGTCCAGCACCATGGCGGGGACCAACGGCACGTCCGGAGTAGCCAGCTCTTCGCGGGACAGCGGCAGGGCGATGTCGGCCCGGTGAGTACGCAGCGACCAGCCCAGGCACAGGGACTGGGGTGCGCGCACGAGTTCACGCAGCGCGAGCTCGAGTTGCTCGGCGAACTCCTCCGCGGCCTCGTCGTCCATGAAAGAGCGCTGCCAGAGCAGCACCAGGCGCATGCCGTCGTCCTCGACGGCAGTGATCGTGAGCGGCACCTTCGCCTGCTCCGGACTCAGCTCGACGGAGGTCCCGCGGATCGTGAGGCCGCCCACCCGTGCGGGCACCTCGAGGTGGTCGAGCACCACGTCGACCTGGGTGGCGGCCCGCGACAGTCCGAGGCGGGCAGACAGTGCTTCGAGCGGTACGGAGGCACGCCCGCGCAAGTCCTGGAGCTCCTGTGTGAGCTGCCGAACCAGCTCGTCGCCGGTGATGTCGTCCGAGAGCCGCGCCAGGGCACGCTGGACGGAGACGAGACACCCGACCGTGCGCGTCCACGGAGGTGTCCGGTTCGCGAAGGGCACGCCTACGGACACTTCGCGCTGTCCGCTCTGGCGGCCCAGGACGACGGCCACCGCCGCGAGAATGAGGACGGCCGCCGTGGTGTCAAGTTCCCGTGCGCACCTCTTGAGCGCATCGGCGTCGGTGATACGCCGTGATGTGAGTCCGGCCCCGGTCGCCCCGGGTACGCCCCAGGGGAGATCTACACCGGCGCTCGACGGACGGGTTCGCCAAAAGGCGAGGTCTTCGGCATCGTCACTCGCGGCCAGCGCCTGTCGCTGCTCCGCTGCCCAAGCCAGCGCCGAAGGAGGCGGGGGCGGCAGCGGGCGACCGGCGAGAAGCGCATCGAGCTCCTCGACCAGGACGCGGACCGACCAACCGTCGATCACCCGGTGGTCCCACGCCAGCTCGACATGGCCGACCCCGCGCCGCACCGTGAAGGGCTTGCCCTCCTCGAGGCTGGGCCGGCCTTCCGCGCTGACCCAGGGCACCCGGCGTTGGCGGCCGTGAGCGTCGGGACCGGCCGTGGCCAGTCCGGGGTGACGCTGAACCAGCATGGCGAGCGCACCCTCGACATCGGCGCCCGGGGGTACATCGAGGGTGATGGAGACCGGTGGCAGCCCGATTGGGCTCAGCTGCGCGAGCAGCCAGAGGCCCTCCTGCTGGAGGGACATCGGAGCCTCGTCCGGGTCCGGGACGGATGCCGCCGCCCGCGGGGCTCTCGCGATGACATCCGCCTGGCCGTTGAGGGTGCCCGCGGCGAGCAGTGCCACCGGAGACACATGGACGTCGAATCGCTCGGCGATCCGTGCCGCAAGCTCGACCGCAAGGACACTGGCACCGCCGGTGGCGAAGAAGCTCGCCTCCGGAGACTCGACCCGCACGCCGAGAAGGTCGTGCCAGATTTCTGCCAGCGCCGTCTCTTGGGCGCTCATCGATGACCGTTCGCCGTCCGCCGTCCATCGGTGGGCTACAGGAAGCTCTCCGGCCTCCCACGCCGCCCGGCATGCAGCCCGCTGAAGCTTTCCGCTAGTCGTTCTCGGGAGCGTCCGCCCCCGGACGATCACCACCTCATCCGGCTCGAAGGCCAGGGTCTGCCGAAATGCCTTTCGCACAAGGTCGGCGATTTCGTCCGCGGCGCCACGCGCCTCGATCACCAGGACAAGGCGCTCTCGCTCTCCGGTCGAGGAGAAGGCGCACGCCGCGAGGACGCCTGCCACCTCGTCCGCGACCATCTCGAGATCGTGCGGGTGGTGGTTCTCACCACGAAGGATCACGAGATCCTTCGACCGTCCTTGAATGTAGAGCTCGCCGTCGTGTACGACTCCGAGGTCGCCTGTGCGCAGCCAATCCGAACGGCCGTCCACCGTCGAGAGGTTGAAGTTCTCGTTGCCTGACGGCCCGTGGTAGGCGTGCGCGACGCTGGGCCCGCGGACCCATATCTCCCCGGTTCCCTCGACCTGCGACCCGTGGGAGTCCACGATGACGACGTCTTCCATCGGACGGCCGCAGCTCACGCCGAGATCGCTCACCCGCGGCAACGCGCCGACCTGGGCAGAGGAAACGAGGAGAGTCGATTCGGCGAGGCCGTAGCACGGGGTGAAGGCCTCGGGCTGGAACCCGGAATCGGCAAAGGTATGGGAGAAGCGTTCCATGGTCCGGGGCGATATGGGTTCCGAACCCGTGAAGGCGACTCGCCACCGGCTGAGGTCAACGCCTTGGAGCTGCGCCGGTTTCACCAGATCGGCACACCAGGAGTACCCGAAATCGGGGCCCCCGCTTGTGGTCACGCCGAAGTCGGAGATGGCGCGTAACCACGCGTCCGGGTGTCTTACGAAGGACTCCGGGGACATCAGGACGGTGTGCAACCCCATGCGCAGGGGATGCAGAAGGGTGCCCACCAGGCCCATGTCGTGAAACAGCGGGAGCCAGCCGGCGACCACGTCGGTCGCGCACTGCTCGAAAGCCCGCTCCATCGCTGCGAGGTTGGCGTCGATGTTCGACGTGAGGACACATACCCCCTTGGGGAGCGATGTCGATCCCGACGTGTACTGCAACACTGCAATGTCCGCCGGATCGATCCGGAGGTCGGGTACTCCCTCAACGTCCGGGAGTACCGCTTCGGGAACCGGTTGCCTGCTGAAGGCGAGCGTGCACCCGGCGTCCTTCGTGATCTGCTCGAGGCGTGCCTGGTTCCGCGGGCCCGGGATCGCCGGGGCCGGAACGGCAACGCGACCGGCCATGAGCACTCCCACGAGCGCCACGACGAGTTCCTCGCTCGTCGGGAGGGCCACGAGGACCCGGTCACCGGGGGCCGTCTCGGCACGGACTTGGCGTGCCACGCTGCCCGCGCGGCGAAACAGCGCGGCACGGGTGAGGGTGTGGGGATCGGAACCAGGGGTGATGAAGGTTATGGCCGACGCATCCGGACACTCTTCGGCATGAGTCAGGGCCTGGTGCAGAAACGTCACGAAAATCTCCCGAGACATGTGCTAACGATCTGGTCGGCGACAGCCGGATCCTCCAGCACCGCCATGTGTGCTCCCGGATGACGGAACAGTTCTGTGGTTCCACGGGTATGTTCGGCCCAGCGCCGAACCTCGACCTCGTCGAGATCGTCCTCCGTACCGGCGAAGACGGTGAGAGGGATGTCCAGCGGTACGCCGCTCAAGGCCGGGAAGCTGTCGACGAGCGCCAGGTCTCCCCTGAGGGCGGGCAGGAAGATCGAGAGGAACTCCGGTTCGTTGAGGATCTCCGGGGGCACAGCGCCCCAGCGTCGGTTGACGATCAACGCCAGCTCCAGATCGGGCAGACGCCGAAGATCGTCATGCGACCGGACGCTGTCCGGCGCCGTTTCTCCCGAGACCACCAGCGCGCGCGCAGTCCCCGGAAGCGCGGCGCAGACGCCGTAGGCGAGGAGCGCGCCCAGGCTGTGTCCAAAGACCACGAGCGGCAGTGGGGGCAGCGCACGAAGCGCCTCAGTCAATGCCGCAATCGCTTCCGTGGCCGACGTCAACGGGGACTCGCCGAGTCGGGCCTCACGTCCGGGCAGACGTGCCACCCGCAGCTCGACATTCTCGGGTAGCCGTGGCCTCCACCCGAACCATGCCGCGGTGCCACTGCCAGCGTGAGGCAACACCAGGAGCCGCCTCGACGCTGCTCCCGACGCCGGCGCCGCCGGCAGCCACTCCTCGGGGTTCATCCCGCCTCCTGTCGCAAACCCATCAGGTCAAGCGGCCATCTCGTACGCGTTCTGCTGGTACGGAGCACGTCGTCGGCCACCAGCCGCCACGCCTCCGCACGGGGCACCCCGGCCACTGCGAGACGCTCCTTCATCCGCTCGGCCTCGAACGCGACGACGTCGGGGGGCAGGGGCATGTCGCCCGGGTCGAGGACCCTCACGGCGCCGGTGACGTCGCGTGCAGCGGACATCCGCCCGGCGTTGAACTTGCTTGGAGAGAAGGGCACGTCCAAGTAGCCGCGGGCAAAAGCCTGCTCGACGCAGGCAGCCAAGTCTCCTGGGCAGAGAGACAGTACGGACCGCAGGAGCGAGCGCACCGACGCCTCGATTCGCTGGGCCTCCTTCTTGTCCCAGACGTAGGAGGAGCTGTCGGCCTGGTCCACTCCTCTGGCTGCGAGACTCAGTCCGAGGGCGTTGTCGCCGACATCGGGGATGCGGGTGGCCTCACAGGGAGTCTTCACGACCACCCGGTCTGCGCCGGCCAGTGCGGCGGTGTGAGCGGATGCCTGGATCAACTCCGCAGCATCGTCGAGGTTTCTCGGGAAGGCACCCATGTACTGGTGGAACACCGTGGCGACGCGGACATCGCCTCCCGCTCCGAGGAATTCCCGGCCCAGCGAGCCCATCACGCGGACGGCGGCCACGTCCTGAGCCCGGCAGCCCTGCTCTGCGTACGCCAGCGACACCGAGCGGACGCCGGACTCGACGGCCAGCAGCCCCTCCAACAGGTTCGTGGTGATCGCGACACACGGCGGAATCAGAGTTGCGGTCAGGGTGCCGAAGAACTCGCGGTCAAGGATGACACCGAGCTCGGCGTACCGGCCGGTGAGCCGGTCGACATACCTCCACCGGTCGATCGACACCGCGAGCGGGAGCTCCGCGTAGTAGGGGATGTTGTAGCAGATCGCACCGCCCTCGAAGGCAGTCACTCCGCCGGCATAACTCAGTTCGGCCAACAGTCGTGGATCCCGGGCGCTGTGGCGCGTCTGCAGCGGCACAGGACATTCCGCGCTGATCTGCCTGAGAATGTCGACGCCGTGATTCACGACCGGGAATCCGTTCAGCTCCCCTTGGTGCGACAGAACATGCTCCGCCTCCGCGTAGCGTCCGTCCCGGGTCAGCGAGTCGACTTGGAAAGAGAGCACGTCGGCGCCAGCGGCATGGAGCTGCGCGAAGAGACGCCGCTGATCCTCAAGTCCACGGACGCCGGAACGAGGATGGAGCAAGACGCGAGGAGAGCATTCATGCAGTTCTGCAAGCGATGGCCGGCTCGCAAGTACGCACGCGTTATCCTCGATGTCCCGCGCGGCTTCGCCGGTCGGCCATTGCCCGAGAACTGCATCCCTGCCCTCAACGATCGGATCTGACCGGCGGCTCGGCAGAGCCACGTTGCCTGCTCGGCGGGGAGTGCTACTGACGAGGTCTTCGCGTAGCGCGGCAACGACTTCGTCTACTTCAACGAAGGTGCTGTACACACGGGTGAAACCGAGCGCAAGGAGATTCTCGGTATCACCGGTAATGGTCGGATGTCCGCCCAGATACCACGCACAGTTTCCTGGAAGAGCGGGGACATCACGCAGATAATGCTCTGCGTGGCCATCCATGTTTGAAACGAGCACCGCATCGTAGTCGTGCGCTACGGCCGCGAACCGTTCAAAGTCGTTCTGGATCCCGAGGTCGAGAATCTCAAATCCCGCATCGGCTAACGCGCGTTTGAGCACGAACAGCCCGACAGAGTGCGAATCGGCGCCGAGCCCGCCGATTGCAAGCGTCGCGCTCACGCGACCTACGTCTAGCACGTGCGACTCCAATCGATGGTCACTCTCAATGAGCCGAGACTCCGCGTTGCCCTGACCTGAAGGTGGCTGTCTTCATCGTCTTGCACGTTCCTGCCCAACAGCTCGACACCCCGGAACGTGACCCACACCACTTTCATGCGCAGCGAAGTCTGCGCTGGCTTGGCTGGCCGTTCGGAGCACCCGCAGCGGTGAGCCTATGCATAGAGGCCGCGGACCAACGGGCCGTTTAATCAAGCGGATGGACCTTGGCTGAGCCCCGCCCATTGGGCGCAGGCCGCTCAGGTCAGCTCCTAGGGGCGATCTCGGTCAGACGCTGATCCAATTTCAGCCCATTTACCCCACCATGGATCTCGCCATCCTGCGGCGCTATCGACTAGACGTGCCGCTTCAACTCTGCTTCATCTGCGGTGAGTTGGCGCATTCAGCCAGTGATTTCACCCAGGTAGTACTGCACTCAGCGAGGTCGTGGGTCTATACACCAAGCTGAGGTCACAGTGGACTAGCCGACCAGAGCCGAGTCGACCTGCGTCCGCAGGATCAAGCCAGTGAGTTCGAGTGGGGCCTGCAGGCCATCAAGCAGGCAGACGATCTTGTCGATGTTGGCCAGGCGGCGCGCACCCGATTCCAGCATCGACAAGAATGGCTGACTCAGCCCAGTTAGCGTGGCCATGTCATCCTGTCGAAGGTGGCTGATCTCCCTCACGAGAGTGCACAACCTCCCGAAGTCCCTGGCGGCGAGCGCCTCCCGAACACTCGCATCGGTCCATACCTCTGGCAGGACCTGAGGAGGTGCCGGGGGTGAACTCGCGGGAGTTCGAAGGCACCCGCTGCAGCGGACCTCACGGTTATAGCGGCTGAGGCGACAGGCACACCGGGAACATCGACGGTCACATTCAACGATCAACCCCGCCCTGACACTGCTCTCTCTCAGCACAGTCATCCCCTCGCCACTGTCATCCCGGCCGGCTCCTCGTTGAGCCGTGCGACGCTCACTTTCCCCTGGCAACCTCGGGTCCAAGCCCGCAGTAGAGCGACACGATCGACACTCTGTAGGTGGACGGTTACCGTCGAAAGGGCGGACACGGGGGGCACCTCAAATGCCCCCGCTCTGTCCCCGCAGTCCGTGCTCGGGTCGCGACCCTACGTGCGAGACTCGCTAAGGAGAGACGCCCGACGGCTAGGTGGAAGGCACGACATGATCGACGACCGCCCCAGCTGGGCGCGACGCATGGAGTCCGAGCGTGCGGCTCGCGGCTGGAGCCCTCTCGACGCTGCCCGCGCCATGCGCGCTCACTCAACCCATGAGCTGTCCGACGACAGGGCCCTCGCGCGATCGTGGCGCCGCTGGGAGTCCGGCGCAGTCGCGCCACGAGACCACAAGGCTCTGATCGCAGCCGTCTTCGGCACAACCACCCACGCGTTCTTCCCAGTGGACCACCGTAGGGACGGAAGCGTCGAGGTGAGGGATGTCTCAGGGATGGACACCGTCGAGATCGTCGCACGGCTGCGGGCTTCAGACATCGACGAAGCCACCTTGGACGCACTCCGCATCACAGTCGACAGGCTCTGTACGGAGTACGCCTACATGCCTGGCGATCAGTTGCTAGTCGAGGGCCGGGCGTGGCTCAACCGAGTCGTCAGCATGCAGCACCAGCGACTCACACTCGCACAGCACCGTGAGGTGCTCTTCCTCGCAGGGATGCTCACCTTGCTCGTGGGATGCGTGGAGTACGACGGCGGGGGTGACACCCGCAGCCACGCGGAGGCCACCCGGCAAGCAGCCCTGTCGATTGGCCACGAGGTCGGACACACAGGGATTCAGGGGTGGGCTCACGAAATGCGCGCATGGTTCGCCCTCACGAACGGAGACATGCGCGGTGTAATCGCCGCCGCCGACGCCGGTCTCGCCGCCGCACCCAGCGAATCCGTGGCTGTCCAGCTACTGGCACAGAAGGCCAAGGCATGGGCAAGGATCGGAGATCGGCGTCAGACAGAAGTCGCACTCGATGCCGGCCGGACTCTCCTTGAGTCCATGCCTTATCCGGAGAATGTGCAGAACCACTTCGTGGTAGACCCGAACAAGTGGGACTTCTACTCCATGGACTGCTATCGCAAGGTCGGCGACAACCAGATCGCCGAGACTCTGGCGCGCGAAGTCCTCCAGGCCGGGGTGGATTTTGACGGGACGGAGCGTTCCCCCATGCGCAATGCCGAGGCCCGCATCACCCTGGGAGTCGTTGCGGCGCGGGAAGGTGATCTAGGAGCTGCCCTCACGTACGGCGAACAGGCACTGCGTAGTGATCGACAGTCGCTGCCTTCGCTGAGCATGGTCGCTGGCGACCTGGCTGCTGTCCTCACCCAGCGGTACCACAGTGATCCCCAAGCACGCGAGTTCGTTCAGTACATGCGTGCTCTGGGCTCTCGCTGACACCACTTGACCTGACACACCTCGACTCAACTACGCTCAGTCGTGAGGGACTTCACTCGCACAACCCCTGGGCTGTGTCCTCAAGGCTTTCGAGTACAACATCTGTGCCCGCTTCGGTCAGTTCGTCGACAGTGGTCTTGCCGGAGGCGACACCGATGATGAGGGCTCCACCTTCGATGCCTGTGCGGACACCCTCGAGGGAATCTCCGATGATCACTGTGTTGGGGCCCTGGACTCCCAACCAAGAGGGGACCGCCGCATATGGGCAGGACTGAGTACTACAACGACCCCGCCGCGCCCAAAGCAAACACACTCATCCCCGCCAGCAACCTGCTCGTCGTCGACAGCAGCGGCGCCATCCTGCTCCAGCGTCGCCGCGACACCGGCCAGTGGGCCTTGCCCGGCGGAGCCCAGGACATCGGCGAGACCGCAGCCCAGTGCGCCGTGCGTGAATGCCTGGAGGAGACCGGCATCGAAGCCGAGATCACCGGCTTCCTCGGGGTCTATACCAACCCCCGCCACATCGTCGCCTACACCGACGGCGAGATCCGCCAGCAGTACGAGAACACCTACATCGGCCGTCCGGTCGGCGGCGAGCCCACCATCAACGACGAGGCCGACGGCGTCCGCTTCATCCAGCCCGCCGACCTCGACCGCTACAACATCCACGCCAGCATGCGCCAGCAGATCGGCGACTACCTCGCCGGCACCTACCCCTACATCGGCTGAGCCACCAACACCGCCTCCACCCGCACCACAGCCGCCAGAATCTGCGGCGACGCCCGACCTGTCGATTAGGCGACGCCAGCTGCTCTCATTCCCAGTAGTCAGCCAGCATCTCGGCCGGCCAGTTCGGCTCTCGTACCTCCCCGCGTGGTCCCATCTCTTGGAAGTAGGGCGCGACATCGTAGATGGGTGTGCCGTCGATCGCGTCGAGATCTACGACGTGCAGGTCCAGGCCCTCGACCTTCACGAGCCGGGGGAAGGACTGCGCGAGCTGGTTCGGTCGACGGTGGTTGCGGTGGACGAAGGTCCCGGTGGGCGGCCAGTCCAGGTTGTTACGGGGGCTTCGCGCGTGGAGGGCGACATCGGTCGGGGATGCCTTGTGGAAGTGCCACACCACCACGAGATGCGAGAATTCCTCCAGGCCCTTGACGACCTCCGCCGGGAAGTCGGGGTTCAGCCGGATGATCGCGGGACCACCCCAGTGATCGTCCGTGGGCTCGGTCCGGCCTCCGACGACAATGCCGATCGGTTCGATTTCCAGCGACTGTGCCATGCGCTTCCCCTCGTGCCTCGTCGTGACCTGGTCAAAGTACCTGGACGGGGTATGCGGCTGCCTGGGCGTCCAGGCTGGCAACGGCCGGAATGCCTCGGCGTAGGTACGGGGAGAGCAGGCGCCGCATGTCGACCACGGCCTGGCGGGCGCGTCCCAGGCGTCCGACCTCATGGCGTCGGTTTGCAGAGACCGTCACACGGATTTCAAGGCCGTTGGGCGACTCATGGTGGAACAATGCGCCCATGACGTCTCCGACCCTGGTTGTGGTAAGTGGTCCTGCAGGTACCGGCAAGACCACGCTGGCACATGAGATCGCCCGGTCGCTGGGCTGTCCGGCGGTGTGCCGGGATGAGATCAAGGAGGGGATGGTCCACTCCACGCCGGGCTTCGAGGCGAGTACGGGCGATCCGCTGACCAAGCGGACGCTGACCGTGTTCTTCGACGTGCTGCGGACCATGCTGGAGGCAGGCGTCACCGTGGTGGCAGAGGCGGCGTTCCAAGACAAGTTGTGGCGGCCAAACCTGGAGCCATTGGCGGAGATCGCGGATATCCGGGTGGTTCGGTGCACCGTGGACAGTGCGGTGGCGCACGAGCGTATCGTGCGGCGAGCCGAGGAGAGCGCCCAGCGGGCAGCCCACGCCGACCAGGAGCTGTTGAAGGCGATCCGCAACGGCGAGCGGCCTCTGGAGTCGTGGGTCCCGATCGCGATGGACGTGCCGACGCTGCTAGTGGACACGAGTGACGGCTACGGGCCGGGACTCGGGGAGATTGTGGCGTTCGCTGGGCGGCCGGCGGCCAACTGCAAGGGCTGAGCTCCAGCCGCCTCGGCGGGGTGTTACGACGCCAGTTCGGTCTTCACGGCCTCGGTGAGGTTGTCGATGATGGCCGGCATGAGGCGTGCCCCGATTTCGGGTGTGGCCTTGCTGGCGCGGTAGATGACGCCGGTCTTGGTCTTCGTGTCTTCGGGGGCGGGGAGGATCAGGTAGCTCGGGCGGCGGGGGACGTCGTCGTCGGCCAGCAGGTGGGCACGAACGTCCTCGGGTGCGACGTGCATGGTGAGGCTGGTTTCGACGAGGGCCGCGTGGTGGTCTTCGGTGCGCGGGACTCCGGTCTCTGCGGCAATCTCGTTGCGAGTGTCCTCCGGGGCGAAGTCCCACCAGGCCGCGGCCATGATTCTGGCGTCGGGGGCCTGGGTGAGGAAGGTGTCGGCGGCGTCGAAGACGGCGGCGGTGTTCGCGATGTGGCCGTGCAGGATGAGGAAGCAGCGGGCACCATGGCGGTATGAAGCCGTGAGGATGTCCTGGACGACGCCGGTCATGGTGGTGGCGCGGAGGTTGGTCATGCCGGGGAACTCGCCGCCGGCCCGGAGAGGGTCGGTCTTGAAGCCGTAGGCGAGCGGGGGCAACACGAGCGCGGGGACGCGTGTGGCCAGCTGATCGGCAAGGTGCCCGGCCAGGATGGTGTCGGTGCCGAGCGGCAGGTGCGGGCCGTGGGCTTCGATGGCGCCGATCGGCAGGACCACGAGGTGGTCGTGGATGCGTTCGGCGTATTCGGGCCAGGTGAGGCTGTGAACGCGCATGCGGGGTGCCTTCCGTCGTGGCGAGCGGGTCAGGGGCCGGTCCAGCCGAGGCTGGGGGCGTAGGGGCGTGCCTGGTCACGGGCGGGCTGGAGGTTGAGGAAGTCCTCCTTGTTGCAGCAGCCGGAACGGGCCGCGCACGGCTGGTAGGGCTCGGGACGTAGGGGCAGCCGGAAGCCGGGGTCGAGGGTGCTGCCCAGGCGGCCGTGGCGCTGGACGTAGTAGCGCGAGCAGGGGTAGACCTCGCCATCGATGCCGATGAACAGGTAGTCGTGGCCGGCAGCGCAGGGGCGTCCGCCGGGGTCGGCGAGGGCGAGCAGGTTGATGTTCAGGAGGTCCTGGTCTGCGCCGAGCTCGACGGCTCGGGTGATCCCGGTAGGCGTGGCGAGGATGGGCGACATGTCGGGGAGGTCGTCGTATTGGCCGCGGGCTGTCCCGGGGTCGTAGCCCGGGTCGAGGTTGAAGCGCAGGCCGGCGTTCTCCGCGGCGGTGCGCAGTTCGCGGATGCTGTCGGCGTTGTCCGGGAACAGCAGGCCGTTGGCGACGACGAACAGGCCGCACTCCTTCTGGGCGAAGGCGAGGTTGTCGATGAACCGGGCGACGGGGACCTGGGTGTGGTGGTGGGTGGCCCACAGCGACAGCTTGGTGAAGTCGGCGTCGGCAGCGATGCGGGGCAGGCGGTTCTTGAGCAGGGTGCCGTTGGTGAGCAGCTCGACGAAGCGAACGTTGGGCTGTCGGGTTAGCCACGCGGCCTGTTCGAGGAACTCGAGGGAAGCGAACGGCTCGCCGAGGGTGGCCAGGCGGACTCCGACGGGGAACGGCTGGGCGGCGATCCACTGGACGGTGGTGGCGAAGTTCTCGCGGTCGTTGTCGTTCTTCCAGTGGACGAGGTTGCTCTTGGCGTAGTCGCCGGTCGAGACGCAGTAGTCACAGGCCAGGTTGCACAGGCGTTGGGGGCTGACGTACCAGATCTTCACCAGGGGCTCGGTCATCTCGGTCACCCGGCCTTCGGGCAGGCCCGGCTGGCCGTGTTGGTGTTGAGGAGCGGGAAGGCGTGCAGGGGCCGGAACTGCCGGTGCGGGAAGTCGGGCTTCTGGTCGTGACAGCCGCGGCAGATGTAGTCGTCGGGGGCCTCCTGGACGCCGAAAACCCTGCGCCGGACCTGGACGGCGGCGGGGCTGGTCATGATGTCGTGCAGGGAGCTGTCGCGGATGTTTCCGAAGACCTCCCGCTGGTGGTAGTCGTTGCAGCAGATGAACAGGTCGCCGGTCACGGAGAAGTAGGCGTGGTTGACCGGCCAGCTGCAGCCGGTCAGGGGCCCGGTGATGTGGAGGTTCTGGGCAAACTCGTTGGCGAGTTCGCCGGCACGGTCGCTGGCTTGAGTGGCGTACACGGTCACGCCGCGGTGCTCGTAGCGCTTCTTGATCGCCTCGACGTTGCGGTACACGTCGTCACCGACGCCGTTCACTGCGATCTTCACCGGCCAGCCGGCGTCGATGGCCGCGTCGAGGTTGGCGAGGCTGGTGTGGAAAGTGCGGGCTCCGGTCAGGGTGCGGAACTCGGCCGGGTCGAGGCTGGGCAGGTTGACGATCAGGTCGTACAGGACGTCGGCGTCCCCGATCGCCTTGATCTTGGCCGGGGTAAGGGCACTGACGTTACTGAACAGGGACAGCTTCATGCCGTGCTCGCGCAGGACCTCGACGCGGTCGGTGAAGTGCCGGTCGAGGGTGGGCTCGTTGAAGAAGTGGAACGTGACGAACTTGACGGTCTCGTACGGGGCGAGCTTGCCGATGATCTCCGTGAAGAGGTCCATCGGCATCGTGGCGCGGGGCTTGGGGTCTGTGGAGACCGGGCAGGAGCGGCAGCCCCAGTTGCAGTGGGCGCTGATCTCGACCTGCCCGGTCAGCAGCCGGTACTCGCGACACAGGTCGTCGGGGGCCTGGAGCCAGCCCTTGGCCACCAGTTGCCCCACCGTCGCCTGCCCGAACTCGGCGACGAGGACGCTGGTGTCGATGGGCGCCGTGGCCGCTTTCTCCAGGGCTGCAAGGGCCGCGCGGTCGTGGTGCCAGTCGACGCGGCGGTCGAGACCGATCACGCCAAAGGCGGCGGTGCCGGAGTCGGTGATCACGGGCCAAGTGGGGCCCTTGGTATCGGTCATGTAGATGACCGACGGCCGGTCGCCGGGGCGGACGCAGGTCAGGTACGGGTCGGTCTGCAGCCTGTTGGGCAGCACGGTGTCCTCCGATGGGTCAGGTCGGGGCGAGTTGGAAGATGCAGGACAGCGGGATGCGCTCTGCCTGGTCGTACTCCCAGGGCGCGAGCTGGGCGCGGGCTTCACTGGTGGGGCCGGGTTCGGTGAAGTCCTCGATGTCGAAGCCGGCAGCGCGGAATGCCCGCCAATATGCGGTGAGCGGCCGGTGGAAGTACGGCACAGGCGAAAAGCCGGGCCAGTCGTCCAGCAGGTGGGCACCCGGATCGAGGTAGTAGTCGACGAGGTAGCCGGTGGCCTCCTCCGGTCTGGGGGAGTCGACGGCCGGTGGCTGCCAGCGGCGCGGGCCGCAGGAGAAGCAGGGGTGGCTGATCACCGCGGTCATCCGACCGCTGGGGTGCAGGACCCGGTGGGCCTCGGCCAGAGCGGTCTCGTAGTCGTCGACGCTAGTCAGGACGTGGTTACAGACGATCGCGTCGAAGGAGGCATCAGTGAGGCCCTGAAGGGCGGTGGCCGACGCAACGAGGTAGCGGATGCCGAGCGGGGCGGCCTCTTCGTACGCGGCCGCTGTCCGGATCATCTCCTCGCTCACGTCGACACCAGTGACGTGAGCGCCGGCTCGGGCCAGGCTCCGGCACAGGTAGCCGTTGCCGCACCCGAGGTCCAGGATCCGGCGGCCGTGGGCAGGTCCGAGCAGGGCGAGCATGGGCTCATCGGTGACGTACTTGCGGTGCTTGTCGCCGTGGTCGTCGAAGGCGGCGTCCCACGGCCGGGCGTTCTTGTCCCACAGCGCGTGGACATCGACGTCGGCGAGGTCGGCTGGCTGCTGGGCCTCCGCGCCGGTGGGACGCGGCAGCCAGCGTTCGGCCGAGACTGCGGCCGGGCTGGGCCCGCGAAGCAGCGCCGGGTGGCGGCGTTCGTACTCCAGCCAGTCCAGCGACGGCTCCGGCTCACCGGACCACGGCGAGCGGTAGCGGAAGTAATAGCCCCAGCCGTGGAACGATGCCGGGACGGTCTCGATGCCCGTGGCGCAGCTGTCGCAGAAGTAGGCGTCGGCCTTCGGGCAGTACGCGATGGCCATGAAGTGGCGGGGCTGTTGGCAGACCTGGCAGGTGTGGCGCCAGTGGAGGCCGCACCGCGGGGCCGGCGAGCCGAGGTCCCGCAGCGCGGGGCGAACGGTGTATCCGGGAGACGCTGCGGCGATGTGGCGGCAGTAGAGGCAGGCGGCGGTCATAGTGCCGCCTCGAAGTAGCCGGGGATCAGCCGGTGGTCGGGCTCGCGTCCGGTGGTGAACCACTGGTGCAGGTCGCGTAGGACGGCGTCGAACATCTGGTGCGGGATCGGGAGCCGGCCACGGATGCGCTGGTTGCGGTGGTCCTCGAAGGCGGTCATCCAGCCCCGGAAGGCGACAACCTGTTCGTCGGCCGAGGGCCACCGGGCCTGGATCCGTTCCCGGGCGATGGTGAACGGGCTCGGTACGGTCAGCTGGGCGGAGGCCACCAGGCCACCGGAGCGGGGCACCTGGTGGTAGATGGCCGTCAGCTCGTCCACGAACGCGGCGCGGTAGCCCAGTCCGTGGGTCAGGGCGAGCCAGGCGTCCCAGTCCTCGCAGTGGGTCAGCGCCTCGTTGAACCGTGCGCCGTCCTTGTAGAAGTTGCGGGTGACGACGGAGCCGGTGTGGATGTAGTTGGCCACGAGTAAGAAGCGCGGGTCGAAGTCGTACGCCTTGGTGTGCATGCCCGTGGTGTCGGCGGGGAGGGCGGTGAGGCGTTGGTCGGCGACCAGGGCGCCCAGGTAGACGAAGTCCGCGGCCTTTGAGGTCACCGCCTTGTGGGCTGTTTCCAGGTGCCAGGGAAGGAAGACGTCGTCATCGTCGAGGAAGGCCAGCAGGTCGCCCTCGGCGCAGGCGATGCCGGCGTTCCTGGCCTTGGAGACCCCACTGTGCGTGGGCAGCTCCACCAAGGTCACGTCGAAGTGCCGCCGCCACGGGCTGACACTCGTGGCGAGGGTGCGGCCGCCATCGTTGATGACGACGGCCTCGAAGTCGGTGAACGTCTGCTGCCGCAGGCTCTCCAGGGCCAGGTCGAGAAGGTCAGAGCGTTTGTGGGTCGGGATGATGACGCTGATCACGACGCCTCCGCTCTGCTGAGCAGGGCGGCCGTGGACGCGGGGACACCGGCGAGGCGGTAGAGGGTCACGCGGCTGGTCGGCTGCCCGGTGTGCTCCTTGGCGGTGGACCACTCCCACACGACCTGTTCGTCGCGGGTCACCTCGAAGGCCCGGCCCTTCTCGGCCTCGGTGACCAGCACGTTGCCGTTCGGTAGGCGCTCGCAGCCGCCGGCCAGCTCAGTGAAGAACGGGTCCGCAGGCTCGCCCACGTACTCCCAGACGGTGCGGTGGGCGGCAGGGTCGACTTCCACCACACGGGAGCGCCCCGAGGCTCTGCCGTTGTCGAAGATCAGCAGGTTCCCGTTCGGTAGCACCGAGGGCTGGTGCTGTCCCGAGAGCTCGCCGGGCCCCCACGACCACAGCACCTGCGGGGTGTCGAGGTCCACGACGGCCACCAGGTCTAGGTTCCGGAACGACAGCAGAACGTGCCCGGCCTCCCACAGGCCCTTCGGGTGGGCGGGAAGGATCTCGATGGTGTTGGTGTGCAGGGCGTCGCACGGTGAGCCCGGCAGTCCCCGCAGGATCCGCAAGGCCTCGGTTGGCGAGCCGCCGTACGTGACCGAGGCCAGCAGACCGCGGGCCTCGGCGTTGATCCGATGCCCCCCGAGCGTGAACGCGGTGTGCTTGTCGACGATCCGGTCGCGGAGGTCGGCCGCGATCACCGGATCCGTGCACAGGACGTCGAAGAGCGATACGGACCCGCGCAGCGTGCCGTCGGTGGCGAGGGTGGTGACGGCGTTGTCCAGGATCACCAGGAACTGGCTGCCCAGCCGCACCTGCCGAGGCTCCTCGGTCAGGACGTGGACCTTCCCGTCTGGGCCGAAGGCGAGGTCGTGGTGGACGGCGATGTCCGCCTGCCACAGCAGCGACGAGTCCGGGGCGATCTTCAGCAGGGCCCGCAGCGGGACCATGGCGTAGAGGTTGCCGACCGCGTCGACCTCGACGTGGTTCCACCCCCGGAGAAAGCTCGGCGGTTCGGCGTCCATGGGTGGCTGCGCTGCCTCGTTGCTCCACGTGTGGATGGTGCGGCCGTCCCGGTCGATGAGCCTGGCGAAGGGCTTCGGGTAGGACGAGGCCGGTGAGAAGAGGAAGTGGTCGACCGTGGTGGGACTTTCCTCGGAATGGAACATGGGACGCCTCCTTGATCGTCGTGCTGGGCGCGTGGGGGTGAGGTGAGCGGGCCCGCCGTGGCATTGGCCCTGGGCAAGGGCTGCACTTCGACGGGAGGCAGATCGGCGGCGCCGGCGGCGTCGTGGGATTGGCCCGGGCCGCGGCGGACACGGCGGAACCGGCGGAGCCGGCGACCAGGACGATGCCGATGAAGTTGGCCGCGGTCAGCAGAACTGCGGCGAGCGGGCCTTCGCCGGTCCGTACCTTGTGGTGCCTGAGGCGGGAGTGGCGCTTCCGATGCATTGCCGGCACCCGCAGGTCAGGGTGGGGGCCGCCGTGCGGGCGCGGCGGTAAGGCCAGCTGGACGGCCTGACGGCCGTCCGTGGCATGCGTTCTCACAGGTCGGTGTCCTTCGTGGTGTCGAGGTCCGCCCAGATCCGCTTGCCGGTGGCCAGCTGCTCGGTGCCCCACCGGGTCGAGAGGGCCTCCACCAGGAGCAGGCCGCGACCGTGCTCGGTGAGGTTCACCGGGTCCGAGCGGGATCCGGCGTCGGGCAGTGGTGGCTGGCGAGAGCAGTCGGTGACGACGATGTGCACCGCGGTGGTTCCCGTCCGGGTGACCGAGACCCCGATCCTGCGGGTGTCCGTGTGTGTGACGGCGTTGGTCACCAGCTCCGAGACGATGGTGCGCGCCGCTTCCGCCAGGTGACCGAGGTTCCAGGTGCTGAGGTAGAGCGCCACGTCCTGCCGTGCCTTGGCAGGAGCTGTGTCCTTTGCGGCGTAGGTGTCGTGGTAGCGCTCGGGGCCCTGCCCGGCGGCGACAACCATGCTGCTGGCCGGGGCCGTCACACCGGCCGCCGCGTGACCACCGGCGGCGTGCTGTACAGCTCGACGTACAGCGCGAGGGTTGTGGCGCTCCAGTTATCACTGGTTCCGTGTGCGTGGACGAACTCGCAGGCAGGCGCGCTGTTGTCCGATCTGGTGTGCGCGGGGGCGGTCTGGCTTCCGGGGGTGCTGCTCTGGCTCGTCTGCATGGTCGGCCTCGGCAAGTCGATGGTTGGGAATGGTCCTCACTGCGGGGATCCGGCGGTCCCGTCACCTGCTCGCGTGGAGCCGAGAGGCAACCTCGCCGGTGGCCGGATTACCGGGCGAAGACGCAGTGTTCACTGCGCGGCCGGTCTGAACGAGGGCCCAGACGATGTCTAACGGGGCCTTTTCGCGTCCAACGGATGTCTATTGGCCCGGCGCCCGCTATTTCTGTGCAACACGTCTGCAGTCAGCTGCGGTTGGTGTCTAGCGTGGTGGCGGAGGAATACGCCGACGCCAAGGAGCGGCCGTGGATCAGTTAGGACCGACCCTCTTCCAGACCCTGATCAACCAGCGGGGCTGGCAGGACTACCAGGTCTTCAAGCGGCGCTACGAACAGGCCGCCAAGCAGCTGGCCGAGCTGGAGGGGCCTCACTCGATCGCGACGGCGACCATCGAGAAGCGACAGTTCTTCCGGTACGCCCACGGCGAGGTCCGCACCCCGCAGACCGTTGCTCGCCGCGTCCTGGAGTTCATGTTCCCCGGCATCCCAGCCGCCTGCCTCCTCGCACCCGCGCAGACCGCGCAGGAAGCGTCACCGTCTGTCCCCGAGACGGAACGGCGCAGCCCAGGGGAATCCTTCGAGTACGGCCTGGAGGACGTGGTCACCGCGGCGGCCAACGAGTCGGCGCGGTTCGCGGCCCGGGCGGAGAGCAGCAACGTGGGACCGCACACGCTGGAGCAGTTGGAAGCCGACATCCGTCGGATAGTCGACTCGTATCCCAATCGGCCGGTCGGGCCCTTGTTCCGCGAGGTCCGCGCCCTGCGCGATCACGCCTTCGAACTCCTGGAGGGCCGCCAGCCACCCCAGTACACCCGCGACCTCTATCTCGGCGCGGGCATCCTGTGCGGAGTCCTGGCGAACGCAAGCTTCGACCTCGGGCGCTACGACGCCGCCGAGACCCAGGCCCGCACCGCCTTCCTCTTCGGCGAGCTGGCCGGCCACAACGGCCTCCGGACATGGGTACGCGGACTCCAGGCGCTGATCTCCTACTGGGACGGACGTCCGGGAGATGCCGTACGTCTCGCGGAGTCCGGCTCGGCGTTCACGCCCGAGTCCGGAACGGCGCACATCCGGCTGGAGAGCATCAAGGCACGCGCGTACGGGCAGCTGGGCCGCCCCGGCGATGCCCTTGCCGCGCTGACCGCCGCCGATCACCTGCGCGATCGGCTCACGGATGGCGACGAGCTGCCCGGCGGCATGATGGCCTTCCCCGTCGAGAAGCAACTCTTCTACGCCAGCAGCACCCACCTCTGGCTGGCCGGACCTCAGCACCTGGGCGATGCCGAGGCCCGGGCGGAGGAAGCCGTGGAGATGTTCCAGGCCGCGCCGCCAGAGCGGCAACGGCTCGGCGAAATGTCCCTGGCCCGCATGGACCTGGCCATGGCCCGTCTCGGCCGGGGCGACCTCGACGGCGCCGCGGCCCAAATCCACACCGTACTCGCGACCAACGCCCGCCGCCCCACGGAGAGCGTGGACCGCCGCATCGGCCACTTCAGTCGCCAACTCGCCGCCCACCCCGGCGCGGGTGCCCCTATCGCGATCGGCCTTCGAGAGTCGATCATTGCTCAGCAGGAACGCACCATCGCCGAACTTCCGCCAGGAGGCCGCCCGTGACCACCGTGACCGTCTTGCACCCCGGCGCCATGGGCGCCGGTGTCGTCGCCCAGGTTGCGGCCGCTGGCCATGAGGTGCTCTGGGTGCCGGAAGGCCGAAGCGCGGCCACCCGTGAGCGGGCCCGGAAGGCGGGAGCAGTGGCGGTCGACACCCTGGCAGAAGCCCTGGAGCGCAGCGCAGTGGTGCTCTCCGTGTGTCCCCCGCAGGCAGCCGAGGAGGTCGCAGCAGCGGTCGCCGACCACAGCTTCACCGGGGTGTACGTCGACGCCAACGCCATCAACCCCCAGCGCATGCAGCACATCGCCGAGGCGATGAGCCCTGGGGTAGCGGTGCTGGACGGCGCCATCTTCGGTCCACCGCCCGGTGGCCAGCGGACCGCCCGGCTATACCTCGCCGGGGACCGCTCGGCCATCGACCTCGTGGAGACCCTGTTCAAGGACACCGCCCTGCATCCCCGGCGAGCAAGCGGCGCCATCGGCTCGGCCTCCGCCCTGAAGATGGCGTTCGCCAGTTACCAGAAGGCCGCCCGCACCCTCGCCGGCGTCGCCCACGCCCTCGCCGACGCCCACGGAGTAGGCGACGAGCTCACCGCCGAAGCCCAGGTCATGGCTTCCAACATCCTCTCCGACCCCGGATACCTGCCCAGCGTGGCGGCACGAGCCTGGCGCTGGGCACCGGAGATGCAGGACATCGCCGACACCCTCCGTGCGGCCGATCTGCCGTCGGACATGGCCGAAGCCGCAGTCGCGGTGATGTCGCACTGGAAGGGTGACAAAGACCGGTACGACCTGCCGGTCGCAGACGTCCTCGCTCACTTGCGGAGCTTGGACATCTGACCGTGGTCTTCACCCGCCAGCGCAGATTTGCCGCCAGAGGTCGTGGGCGTCACCACCGCAGCGGCTAATCGTTGAGCTGTCAGCAGCTCTCGCCTCGGCCAGGGCACACGTACGATCCCCGCAGTGCACGACACAACCAGAGTACACAAGTACCTTCTCCAGCAACACACTTCGGCGTGGCACCGAGGCGTTAGTGGCATCAGGTCCAGCCGGTCAGGCGCGTGGCCAGGATGCGGACCTCTGGCGTGAGGCCGTCTCAGTTCGCCCGCGGACGACAGATAGCCCGAGGTGTCCCTCGCGGGCCCAGCTAAGACCCGGGTCATCAACTCACCCTGCGCAGAGGTGGGATCACCACCGCGATATGCGCGAACAGCCTGCGGCGTTCAGACTCGGATGATCCCCGAAGTCCAGTCGGTAGCGGGCCGCCGATTACGACAATTCACAGGCGAATCAGCCGATATGCCAGCGACGCCACGAACGAATCCCAGAGAGGCACGGAGATGACGATCACCAAACGGAATGCGAGGGCCATCCTGTTGGACGGCGACGACCTCGTGCTGATCAAGCGGACCAAGCCGGGCCGTGACCCGTACTGGGTGACGGTGGGCGGCGGTGTCGAGGCCGAGGACGCGAGCATCGAGGACACGCTGCACCGCGAGGTATTCGAGGAGCTCGGGGGCAAGCTGAGCAAGGCAGAGCTCGTGCACCTGATCACCGACTCGCTGGATGGCGGCCTGGGTGTCCAGCACATCTTCGCCGCGCGCCTGGAGCAGATGGACCTCGCGGTACGCGCGGGCACCGAGTTCGACAAGCCCGAGCGGGGCGGCTACGAGGTCGTCCGCGTGCCGTTCACGGCAGAGGCGGTCCGACAGCTCAACCTGATGCCGCCGGAGCTGGCCAACTTCACGGCCGCCAACGTCGAGGCCATCAAGGCCGTGCTCGACACCCAGATCCGCGCGTCCTGACCGCCGCCATGTTCATCAGGGCCGGTGCGGGCCCCGGCCGCGTGCTGATGCGCCCGCACGATGGTGGACTCCACGGAAATGTCCCAGTCGATCTCACCCGCCGCGTCGGCCGCTGCCTGGACCTGCTGGAGCAGCCGCTCCCATGTCCCGTCTGCTGACCAAGTCGGTACGTTCGTAGACGGCCTTCCACGGACCGAACCGTTCGATCAGGTCACGCCACTGCACGCCGGTCCGGACCCGGTGAAGAATCCCGTCGATCACCTGGCGGTGATCCCGCCACCTGCCTCAACGCCCGTTGCTGACCGGGAGAAATGGCCGTCGCTGATCCAGCTCGGCATCCGTCAGATCACCCCGCCCCAAAACCAGAGCACGCCCCGATCCAAAGGAAAGTCAGATGACTGAGCTGGACAGATCCCAGAAGTGCGCTTGACTGCGCGAATGAACATCAACTCGACGGAAGTGAGTCCGTCTGCAACCGTGCAGGTCAGGCGTTTCCGCAACGATGATTCGGTAGAGCAGCTGACCCTCCTGCTCCATCGCGCCTACGCAGACCACGCCGCTGCCGGGCGGGTCTTCTTCGCCTCCTACCAAAATCCGCAGGACACACTGCACCGCCTGAGCAAAGGCGAGTGCTGGGTCGCGATGAACGGGAACGCACTGGTCGGCACCGTCACCGTGTCAGCCCCTCACACCACTCCGGCCGGATACCCGGCGCCGGCAGGAGGGGGCTCGTTCTGGCAACTGGCTGTCGAGCCATCGCAAAGAGGCACTGGCCTCGGACAGCGACTGCTGGTCCTGGCAGAGTCACGTATCGCTGCTCTCGGATCGACACAGGTCGTCATCGATACCTCTTCACAGGCAACAGACCTCGTCGACTGGTACCGCCGGCGCGGCTACGCGCCGATCGGCACTTGGCGGTGGGACGTCACCAATTACGACAGCATCGTCCTCATGAAGAACCTCCCGACGACAACTTCTTCGTGAACGGCCGGACAGAACCTTCAGGCTGCCCGCTCGTCGTCGTCAGCGCGGCGATGCCCTCCAGAACCCGTGCCACGTCTGCGAGGGAGTCGAGTACGAGGTCAGCACCGGCCTCGGTAAGTTCGGCGGCCGTGGTCTTGCCCGATGCGATGCCGATGACGGGGGCGCCGCCCTCAAGGCCTGTTCGAACATCCTCCAGCGAGTCCCCGATGATCACAGTGTTCGAGCGGGTGAAGACCGTGCCGTACTTGGCCTGGGCGCGCTTCTGAGCGATGGCGACGAGCGCCGGCCGGTGGTGGTCGTCGGAGGCGAATCCGCCGATCTCGGTGTCGAGGAGGCCGTTGAGGTCGAAGGCCGCGAGCTTGAGCACGGCGTTCGGCTTGAGGTTCCCTGTGACGGCGGTCGGAATCAAGCCGGGATGATCGTGCACCGCGCGCAGCGCGGCGGCGGCTCCTGGCATGAGGACGCCCTGTGTACGCAGGTCCTCTGCACGTGTGGCGAGGTGGACCGGAAGGAGATCCACCATGCGCGGCAGCAGAGCGACGACTTCAGCTTCCGGGACTCCGTTGTCGATCAGGAGCGATCGGATCGCCAGCGGCATGGTGACGCCGGTGCCGCGGGCCGGCAGGTGTTCGGCGGGACGGCCGACGACCTCGGCGAAGGTCTCGCGGTAGACCTGCCGGTCGATGTCGCCGACGTACAGCAGCGTACGGTCGATGTCCCACAGCACGAGGACCTGCTGGGCCTGGGTCACGTTCAGCTCCTTGCACCCGTCACGAGAGCGGCACGGTCGATCAGCTCCCGAGCGTACGGGTTCCGGCGGACCGGGGCGAGGTCACCGATCATTCCCTCGATGTGCTCATTGAGACGGGCCGATTGGAGCTGTTCGGCAAGGTCGAGCGCATGGTGTGCCGTGGCGCAGCCTGCTTCGAGCTCGCCCTTCCGGAGGTAGGCGGACGCCGCGCGGGAAAGAAACAGAGCGTTGGTGCGCTGGTCTGCCGGGTTCAGGGCCTTTCGCGCCTCGGTGAAGCTGACGGCGGCATGGGGCGCATCGTCCAGGTCGAGATAGGCGCTCCCGGACTGGCCGTGGATCTCGCCTTCGTTGATCCAGTACAGCCAGTGGGGGTCGAACTCGGAACGCCCCCGGGCGCAGAGTTCGGCTGCCTCGCCAAGTGCGATGATGGCTGCCTGCCGTTCGCCGAGCTTGGCGTGCCCGCGTGCCTGCCGGGTCAGCAGCATCGCCTCCAGGGCGGGGGTGCCCAAGGTCCTGATCTTCTCTCGGGCGGCTCGCGCCGCTGTGACCGCGTTGCGCGGCTGTCCGGTGGAGTAGCCGTGGATGGCCAGGTAGGACAGGGCGCCGGCCCCCAGGCGGTCGTCGCCGGAGACCTTGGCCGCGCGGAGTGCGGCGAGCAGATAGCTCTGCGCGTGGTCGTGGCGTCCGGAGTCGAAGGCGAACCAGCCGGTCTGTGTGGCGGTGTCGGCGACGATGGCGGCCAAGCGTCGCCCGGTGTCTTCGGTGTATGACGCCTTTTGCAGAAGGCGTTTGAGGAGTTCGAGGTGCGCGTCGCCGAGCTCGGTGAGGGTGCCGCTACCGGCGCTGGCATCCATGATGCGCAGGCGGTCGGTGGTCGCCTGCAGGTTGTCCAGCAGTTCCGGGGCGAGCTGGCTTCCTTCCGTGGCGCGTTGAAGGGGCTCGGCCTCGGCGGTGCTCCAGTGGTGGACGAAGGCGGTGAGCGCGATGCCGCTCACCGTAAGGAACTGCCGGCGGTCAATCACGTCGCCTCCAACCGCATGGTCCAGTGCCGCCACCATACGGGCCGCGGTCCAGGGCAGGGTTGGGTCGAGATCTCCGGCTGACTGATCCGCGGGCTGCTGAAGCGGTCTCCCTGCTGACCGTGGGAGCGGGAGCTGGACGAGCTCGGCAGGGGCGCCGACGCCTGCGACAAATTCGATGATCTTGTCGATGTTGGTGAGGCGTCGGCTGCCCGACTCCAGCATGGACAAGAACGCCTGGCTCAATCCTGTGAGCTGGGCGATGTCCTCCTGGCGCAGCGAGCCTCGCTGTCTGATCAAACGGCTGGCCTTGCCGAAGTCCAAGGCTGCAAGGGCCTGCCGGACATCGACGTCTTGCCACACCCGCTCCGGTACGGCGGGTAACGCGGGGGCGGAAGGGATGCGAGATCGCGCGCAAGCGGAGCAGAGGCCGTCCGGGTTGTACTGGCTGAGCCTGCAGCCGCAGTCGTCGCACTGTCGCAGCGCCTGCTGGGCCACCCGTACCTCCCCAAACGAAAGTGCACCAGCCGCCGGCGTAGCCCGCCGAAAACCGAGATCACCCCAGTGATATCACCAGCGCAATGTGCACACCGGGCGTTTCCCAGTCAGCCTTGTGCCTCAATCAGCCTCTGTTCAGGGCCGATTGCCACTCGCAGCACGAGTTCGTCTGGTCCTGTGTACCTCTCGCACCGGTTCCTCAGCAATGTCGTTGGGAATGGGCTTGGGCTCCGGTGCGGGGGACTTGGGGCCGGGAACGAGCCACGTCACCGACGGTTCGGAAGGGGGACACATCCATGGCGGTCAGCATCTCCGCTGTCGTGCTGCTCGCGGTCCTCGTCATCCTCTTCGTCAAGAAGGGCGGACTGAAAGCCGGGCACGCCGTCGTGTGCGTCCTCCTGGGGTTCTACCTGGCCAGCTCTTCGATGGCCCCCGCGATCTCCGAGGTCGCGACGAACGTCGCGCGCCTGATCAGCGGGATCAAGTTCTAGACCGGGCGCTGGCAGTCCGGTGGCTCTCTCCGGCCGCGCAGCGATCCTGTCCGGCACCAACGTCCCTCTCTCTGCCGAGGAAGCATTCGATGACCGCGAAAAGCATGACGCACCCTTGTGCCGCGATCGAGAGCACGAGGTTTCAGCTTTCCCGGCCGCCCTCGACTGCGACCGTCGACGACCCCGGTCACGAGGCGCACTGATGCGCCCCGTGTACCACCCGGCTGGCACCGATGAAGCCCTCGGTATGGCCATGGTCGAGTTGCAGGCCGGCCGGTGGAGACCGGCGCGTGACTTGCTGGCGGCAACTGGTGGGCAGTGGGGGCTGCGGACGTCGCGTACGCAGGTGCTGGCGGTCACCGCTGCCCACTCCGACGTGATGGGCGTGTGGCTGGAGGAGGAGCCGAACAGTTACGACGCACAGGTGATGCGTGCCCGCGTCTCGGTGGAGCGAGCCCTGCGCGCCCATCACCAGCAGCATGCAGGCGCTGCGGCATTGGAGGAGGCTGCACGACATGCCTCGCTGATGATGGCGCACCGGGAGCCGCGGGATCCGGTGCCCTGGATCTGCTTGCTCACCCTCGCACAGATCGATGGACGCCAGGTGCGGCGGGAGCACCGTGAGGAATCGGCAGAGCCGATGCTGCCGAGCGGGCCGTGGGGGCTTCTGCACGGGATCAACCAGCGCGACCCGTACAACCGGGAGGCGTACCACCGGATCCTGCAGTTCATACTGGCCCGCCCCGTCCCACCGGCGGCCTCACTCGCCGCTGTCTTCGACTTCGGCCGATGGGTGGCTTCGTGGTCGCCGGCGGGTTCCCCGTTGCTGCTGTTGCCGCTGTACGCGCTCGTCGAGCAGTGCCGGCAGCAGTCCCTCCAGCGCCGTGCCGATCCGCTGTGGCGACGGCAGTGGGCGCAGGAGCCGACGATCACATACACAGTCAAGGCGTTCCACCACTGGTTCAAGCAGCCGGACACCGCGCCGCGCTCGGTGACGGACCTGCACCACCTCGCGTACGCCTTGTGGGCCGGTCACCGATTCGTGGAGGCCGCCGAGGTGTTCACAGCCGCGGGCACCTACGCCTCGCGGGAGCCGTGGGCGTCCGTCCATGAGGACCCGAACCATCCCGACGGCGGCGAGGTTCTGCTGCTGCGGGCCCGCCGGGAGTCCCTGTCCTTCGCACGCACCCACGCACCTCGCGCCGGACCGGTGCGCTGACCGTCGCGTACAGCAAAACGCGACTTGGCATGTACCTGACTTTTGACCTCGTTCCACCCATTCCATGGAGGATGTCCAGTGTTACGAACACGCCCGACTCGCCGCGCGGCGGGGGCCCAGTCAGATGACGCGTTCCTTCGGGAACTGGGCTACGAGCCGGTGCTGGCCCGCCGCATGGGGCCGTTCGGCAACTTCGCCATCAGCTTCTCGGTGATCTCCGTGCTCAGCGGCTGCATGACCCTGTACGGCTTCGGCCTCGCGACCGGCGGCCCCGCCGTGATGATGTGGGGCTGGATCGCCGTCGGCGCCATGGTGATGCTCGTCGGAGCCGGCCTCGCTGAGGTCACCTCCGCTTACCCCACCTCCGGCGCCCTCTACTACCAGGCCGAACAGCTCGGCGGGCGCAAGTGGGGCTGGTACACCGGCTGGCTCAACCTGCTCGGTCTGCTCGGTGCGATCGCCGGCATCGACTACGGGGCCGCGCTGTTCACCGGCGCCTTCTTGAACCTGCAGTTCGGCTTCGCCCCGACACCGGGCAAGATCATGGCGATCTACTTCTGCATCCTCGCGCTGCACGCCACCCTCAACCTTTTCGGGGTCCGGCTGGTGAGCATCCTGAACTCCATCAGCGTGTGGTGGCACCTGGGCGGGGTCGCCGTGATCGTCGGGGCGCTCGCGATCGTGCCGTCACGCCACCAGTCGCCGTCCTTCGTCTTCGGGGAGTTCGTCAACAACACCGGCTGGTCCGGCTCGCTGTACGTCGTGCTGATCGGGCTGCTGCTCGCCCAGTACACCTTCAGCGGTTACGACGCCTCCGCGCACCTGTCGGAGGAGACCACCAACGCCCAGGTCTCCGCCTCTCGCGGGATCATGCGGGCGATCGGCTGGTCGTGGCTGGCCGGGTTCGTGCTGCTGGCCGGGCTGACCTTCGCGATCCAGGACTACGCCGCCACCCAGGCCACCGCCACCGGCGTGCCACCGGCACATATCTTCCTCGACGCCCTCGGCACTGCCGGCGCGAAGGCCCTGCTGCTGGTAGTGATCGTCGCGCAGCTGTTCTGCGGCAACGCCGAGACGGCCGCCGCTAGCCGGATGGTGTTCGCCTTCTCCCGGGACGGCGCCCTGCCCGGGTCTAAGCTGTGGCGTCACGTCGATGCCCGTACTGGCACCCCGACCCGCGCGGTATGGCTGGCGGTCGGCGTGGCCGCAGTCCTAGCGCTGCCCTCGCTGTACAGCCCGACCGCCTACGCCGCCGTCACCGCGATCAACGTCATCGGGATCACGCCCGCCTACGCCATCCCGATCTATCTGCGGATCCGCAACCGCCACCGCTTCCAGCCCGGCCCCTGGAACCTGGGCCGCTGGGGCGTGCCCGTCGGCACCGTCGCCGTGGCCTGGGTGGTCTTCGTGACCGTGCTGTTCTGCCTCCCCCAGACCCGGCCCGACTCCGGGCTCTTCTCCGTGACCACGTTCAACTACGCGCCCATCGCCCTGCTGGTCGTCCTCGCCCTGGCCACCCTGTGGTGGCGCATCGCGGGACGGGACTACAAGGTGCCGACCGCGGCAGCCGATGCGGGTTCGGGCATGGCCAGGATCCAGGAAGAGGTCATCTGATGACCGCCCTCCCTACCCCGGCCAGCGCGACGTCCTGCCCGAGCAGCCCGGCGCAGCCCGACATCGAGACCACGTCCACTGGCCAGCGGCGGCCGGCCCGGGCGTTCAGCGTCGACGAGCTACGCAAGGCCGTCGCAGCCGGCGTAATCGACACCGTCCTCCTCGCCGTTCCGGACCTGCAGGGCCGCCTCAAGGGCAAACGGTACGGGGCGCGGCACTTCCTCAACCGCGTCCTCGACGGCGGTGCTGAGATGTGCGCCTACCTGCTGGCCACCGACGTCGACATGACGCCCGCCGACGGGTTCGCCCTCACGTCCTGGGCGAGCGGGTACGAGGACATGACGGTCGTGCCGGACCCCTCGACGCTGCGCACCCTGCCGTGGATGCCGCGCACCGCGCTCATTCTCGGCAACGCGATCGGCCTGGGCGAGGAGCCCATCGAGGTTGCGCCACGCGAGATTCTGCGGCACCAGCTGACCCGGTTAGCCGCCCACGGGCTGCACGCCCAGGCCGGCCTGGAGACCGAGTTCATGCTCTACCGCGGCACCTACACCCCGGCCACGGGCATCGGCCCGGGCGGACTCATGCCGGTGGCCGAGGAGAACCTGGACTACGCCCTCGACCACACGCCGGACACCGACCGACTCTTCCGCCGCCTCCAGGGCTCGCTGTCCAAGGCGGGCATGCCCGTCGAGGCGATCAAGACCGAAGGCGCGCCGGGCCAGGTGGAGGTCACCTTCCCCTACGGCGCCGCGCTGCCCGCGTGCGACAACCACCTCGTCTTCAAGCACGCCGTGCGCACCCTGGCGGGCCGGTCCGGCATGACAGCCACGTTCATGGCCTCCCCCCAGACCGGCATCGCCAGCGGACTCCACCTGCACATCTCCCTCACCCGCAGCGGCAACCCGCTGATCACCGATCCGACCGGACGGCTGTCCGGGATCGGCGAGCAGGCAATCGCCGGGCTACTGATGGCGCTACCGGGGCTCGCCCCGCTGTACGCGCCGAACGTCAACTCCTATAAGCGGTATGTGCCCGGCTCCTTCGCCCCCACTCGCATGACGTGGGGGTGGGACAACCGCACCTGCGCCGTGCGGGTCACCGGGCACAGGGCGGGCGTGCACCTGGAGATCCGCGTTCCGGGGGCAGACGCGAACCCGTACCTCGCTCTCTCCGCAGCGCTCGCTTCGATGACCCATGGCATCGAGCGGCAGCTCACCCCGCCGGCGCCCTGCACCGCCAACGCCTACGAGGCCACCGACGCGGCTCTCCTGCCCCTCACCCTCGATCAGGCCCGCTCTGCGTTCCGGCACAGTCCCGTCGCCCAAGAGGCGTTCGGAAAGAGCGTGGTCGAGCACTACGCCCACCTCGCGCAGCTCGAACTCGACCACCACCGCGGCATCGTCACCGACGCGGATCAGGCCCGCTGGTTCACCCGCGCCTGATCTCCCGCCGCACCAAGACCAGACTCCGGCCGGGAGCGTTCCCCCCTCGGCCGGGGTCTGCCCAACCTGCACCGCCACGCCGCCGACGAAATGAAAGGACCCGCTCATGCCCGCACGGACCGCCACGGCCGCCTCACATCCGACCCCGGCACAGGTGAAGATCGCCGGAACCCTCGCCCGGGGCATGAGCACCGCCAAGGCGGCAGCCGAACTGGGCCTCGCCGAGGGCACCGTCGCGATCCAGATGTCGCACGGGAACCGGCGTGCCGGAGTGCGCCACCGTCATGCCCTGGTCCACGCGTGCTACGTCACCGAGCAGCTGCCCCGGCCGGAGCCGACAACGCCACCGCCCGGCGGCGTCGATGACGTCGAGACCAAGATTCTCTGGTCGCTCGCCCTGGACGGCACATACGCCGAGATCGCACAGCACTGCGGCCTCTCCCACGACGCCATGAAGAAGCGGATCCGAGCGCTGCGGGCGCGCTGGAGCGCCGAGCACGACCCGCACCTGATCACCCTGGGCTGGATGTTCGGCGTACTCGACGCCTCCCACGGAACCGGCGGCCACCAGGTCACGTAGCTGCAGAGGACCACGTTGTCAGTGGCCCTTGGCAAGCTACTCCCCCACACAACAAGACGACACTGCGCACCCGCACAGTTACTTCACGTGATCATTCTGGGTGGGCGGCCGATTGGAAGGGCGCATCGGCATGACCGACATCCCCGCGACGATCGAAGACCTGATCACCACGGTGGCCGGCACCTTCGAGGTCGTCGCCGAGCATTCGTGGCCGGGCCCCGACCGCCCCCGAGTCTGGGAAGTACGAGGCAGTGACGGCCAGCGGCGGTTCGTGAAGCGGCATGCCTGTCCGAAGGGGCACCGCCGCGAGGTTGAGGCCTACCAGCGGTGGACCCACTGCCTAGGTGCGGGGCGCGCTCCCACGCTGGTCGCGGCCGACACCGAAGCGCTAGCCATCGTGATCACGCCGGTCGCCGGACGCAGCGTCCGCAGCCACGCTCTGGAAGGTAAGGAGGAGCTGGAGGCATACCAGCAGGCCGGCTACCTGCTGGCGCTGCTCCACTCCGCTCCGACCTCCACGGCCTCGTACTCGGCCGAGGGCGAGGCCGAGTGGGCGGCAGCCGTGGAGAAGATGCTCAACGATGCCGCGCTGTACCTGCCGGCCGATGTCGGCGTGATGCTGCGCGACCTTACCCGGGAGCGCCCCGGCGAGCTGCCGATGCACGTGTCCCACGCCGACTACCAGCCCAGGAACTGGTTGTGGGACGGCACCACCCGAACCCTGCGGCTGATCGACTTCGAGCGGACCTGCGTCGAGCCCGCCGTGAAGCGCGATCTCCCCCGCCTCGAACTGCGCATCCTCGCCTCCCGCCCCAATGTCCGCGCTGCCTTCTACGACGGCTTCGGGCGCGACCTCACTCAGGCCGAACAGCACGCATGTTTGGCCTACGGCGCCCAGGACGCCGTGAGCGCCCTGCAGTGGGGTCTGGAACACCGGGACGTGGAGACCGTCGACGCGGCCCACACCATGCTCGAGAACCTCCGGGTCCACTACAACCACGGCATCATGCGCTCCCCGTCCAGGAGGCGGTGACCGTCATGGAGGAGATGAACTGGGAGGGCGAAATGACAGCCGACGTGCTGGCCGACCGGTACGGCATCGAAGCGGAGTCCGTCGAGCAAGTGCCGATGGGCACCGACACCGTCAACTGGCGCGTGGTGACCTCCAGCGGGCAGCGGTTGTACGTCAAGGAGTACCCGGCGTCGGCCGATCTGGAAGCGGCCCGGGCGGCATGGGACATGTCGGAGTTCTGTCGGGCCGCGCGGCTGCCGGTACCGCGGGTATGGCCTGACCGGGACGGCAATCTGCTCAGCCTGGCCGACTGCAGCCCCTGGGCGGTGGTCGAGGAGGCACCTGGAACCGTCGCGACCTCCGCGATGACGGTGGCGCTCGCGGAGCACACCGGCATGATCCTGGGCCGGATGCACCGGGTCCTGGCTGCCTATCCTCTCCCCCGGCGCCGCCAGCACGTGCGATGGCGTACGGGGTCTGTCGAAGAGGCCCTGGCCAAGTGCGACACGGTTCTGGACACCGCCTGCCGTCAGCAGGCTGACAGCCTCGACCAGCTGCGGGGCCAGATCGCCCAGCGACGCGAGGACCTGCAAACCCAAGTCGGCCGACTGAGGGCCCATCTGCCCGAGGACCTGGTCGAGCAGGCCCTGCACGCCGATCTCAGCCGCACCAACCTGCTCGTCCAGGCCGGTGTCGTCACCGGTGTCATCGACTTTCGAGCTGCCAGAGCGCTGCCTGCCTGGGAGCTCGGGCGGGCTGCGTGCGACCCGCGCACCCTCGCCAACTCCGACCACTGGGCCGACTGCGTTCTGGCGATGGCGGCCGCCTACCGGTCCGAGAACCCGACCCTGCCCATTGCCGAGGTTCGGCATTGCGCGCGGATCGCGCTGCTGTACATGCTGTTCAGCTTCTACGGCGCCACCACCGCCGAGTACGACCTCCCGGACGAAGCCGAGGCCGACCTGCAACGGTACTGGTCGGAACGGCAGAGAGGCATCCGGCGTCTGGTCGAGAACTTGGTGGATCTCGAGGACGCGCTCGCCGCCGAAACCGGGCATCCAAGGGGCATCTCATGAATGCGGATATCCGCCGGCCCCCGAGTGGCCAGCTCGAGGGCGATCCGCTGTTCCACAACACCACCTTCGTCGTCATCGACTTTGAGGGGACCACCCCCGCCGGACATCCGCCCCAGCCGATCGAGGTCGCCGCCCTCGCCCTCACCCACCAGCCCCACCGGGGGTGGGTGCAGGTCGGTGCCTACGAATCGCTGATGCGGCCGCCGGAGTTCGCCCCGCTCACCCCCGCCGGAGCCGCGCAGACCGGCATCACCGCGGCCATGCTCGCCGACGCGCCCACCGCGGGCGAGGCACTGGCCGCATTGGACTCTTGCCTCACGGCGGGGCCTTACCTCCTGGTCGCCCACCACGCCCCCGTCGAGGGCGGCATGATCTACCGCCGCCGTGAGGACTGCCCCCATCTGGCCGCGATCGATCTGATCGACACGGTCCTTCTCGCCAAACGCCTCCTGCCCCGCCTTGAGAACTACCGGCTCGACACCCTCCTCGACCACTACAAGATCCCCCGGCCCAGGGACCGCCACCGGGCCATGGCCGATGTCCGAGTCACCGCCGAGGTCTTCGGCCGGCTGATCGCCGAAGCCGACTCCACCGGAACCATCCGGAGCCTGCGCAACCTGAAGACGACCGCCGGTCGCCCCGCCAAGGCATCCGCCCCCGTCCAGGCCGAGCTCTTCTGACCTCGCCCCAGACGTGAGCCAGCCTCCGCCCCGGCCGGCAGTGGACCGGCAGCCCATGCGGAGGGCTACCGAGCGCGGTCCGTGGCGTACGAGGAGCCCCGCACGCTACAAGCAGGCTCCGCCCGATCCGCTCCAACTCGCCCGTGGCCTTGCGGCGCTTGGGAACCTCGGCGATTCGGCCAACCACCTTTGGTGGCACGGGCGTTACGGGGGGCGGGTCGGTGTAGTTCCCACGGTCCGCCCGGCGCTCTATTCCGGGATTTCGGGGCCGACCGAAAAACGTGTGTTCGAAAAATGAGGGCTGTCGTTGAGCTTCCGACAGCATCCGAACGGTGATCCAGGGGGATTCGATGACCACATCCCAAGCACACAGCAAACCGGCCAGCGCTCCGCCTCCGCCGCCTCCGGCGGAGATCACCTACAGCGGGCAGTACTCCGTCAATCCGCTCGCCGAGGTGTCCTTCCGGAAGATGTGCGCCACGCTTCCGTCGGTCCTGGCCCGGATCGGCCGCCTGTCGTGGCAGACCGACCGGCAGGCCGTCCGGCTCCTGATCGGGTGCCAGGTCATCACGGGCGTATCGGCCGCAGTGCTGCTGGCCGCCACGGCCCGCGCGATAGGGCCCGTACTCGGTGCAGGAAGTGCCGGTGACCGTCTTCACGGAGCGTTGCCCGCGCTGCTCGTGGTCGCGCTCGCCGCCACGATGAACCGCGTCGCGGGGGCCGTGGCCACGTACGCCGGGCGGCGGATCACCCCGCTGCTGACCTCGGAGACCGACAGCGCCCTGGTCGAGGCGGTCTGCCGGGTCGAGGCCTCGGCCTACGCCGGAGACGGCTTCTCCGACCGGCAGGAGGCAGCCGAGATGGGGGTGGTCCGCACCCACGTGATGGTCACCGACGCCCAACGCTTCATGTCCTCGCTGATCCGCCTGGTCACCGCCGGCAGCGTCCTGTCCCTGCTCAACGTCATGATGTTGCCCCTGCTGCTCCTCGCCGTACTCCCCGCCGGCATCGGAGCTGTGCTGACTGCCCGTGTCGACTACGAGATCCACTACTCGAACATCTCCGACAGGAATGTGCGGGGGATGATGCGCTGGTGGGCCACCGCGTCCCAGTATGGGGACGAGGTCCGTGCCAACTCCATGACCGACTACCTCGTCTACTGGTACCGGGCCCTGTCCGACCGGTGTGACCGGCGGAACCTGGCCGCCGCACCGCGGACCTTGCGGATCTCCCTGCTCTCCGCGCTGGCCGGCGGCGTCTTCCTGCTCGCTACCTGGGGAGCACTCGCCTGGCTAGCCGTGACCGGCCGGATCGAACCCGCCATCGCCGCCACGGCCGTCATCGCCGTCCAGACCGCGCTCGCCGCCCTCTCCCAGGTCGTCATCAACGGCGCCGCCATCTTCCACACCAGCCTCTATCTCACCGACATGCAGTCCTTCCTCGACGAGGCCGCCGCCCTTACTCCCCAGCGCGGACCGGGCGAGATCACCGGCCCGGTCCAGCAGATCCGGCTCGACGAGGTCTCCTACCAGTACCCGGGGAAGGACAAGCCCGCGGTCGACGGCGTCTCCCTCACCCTGGAGCGCGGCCAGATCCTCGCAATCGTGGGAGCGAACGGCTCCGGGAAGTCGACCCTGACGCGCCTGATCACCGGTATCTACCTCTGCGACAAAGGCCGGGTCACCTGGAACGGAAACGACCTCGCCGACACCGACCCGGCCAGCGTCTGGGCCCGTTCCGGCCTGGTGCCGCAGGAGTTCGCCAAGTGGCCGTGGCCGGTTCGCGAGAACATCACCCTCGGCCAGCCGCACACCCACGACGACGGACCCGTATGGGAGGCCATCGATGCGGTCGGCCTGCGCAAAGCCGTCGAAGACCTCCCCAACGGGCTGAACAGCCTCCAGGCCCGCGACATCTGGGGAGGCATCACTTTCTCCGGCGGGGAGTGGCAGCGCGAGGCGTGCGCCCGGGCCCTGTACCGCAAGCCCGACCTGTTGATCTTGGACGAGCCGACTTCTCAGATGGACCCACGCGGTGAGCACCTGATCTTCGAGCGGATCAAGGCCATCGCCGCCGAGCGGATCACCATCATGGTCACCCACCGCCTGGAGAACACACGGATCGCGGACCACATCATCGCGCTGGAAGACGGCCGGATCTCCGAGCAGGGCCGCTACGACGATCTTGTCCACGGTGGCGGGACCTTCGCCGAGCTCCTCGCACTTTCCCAGGACCGCTGACCGGCTCCACGCCGCCCAACCCACCGCCGGCGCGGCCGGCCCGACAAGGAGGACACGTTGACGGACATCGAGAAGCAGACCGCCAAAACCTGGACGATCTACGGGGCGCACCAGCTCACCGTCCGCCCGGACCTGCCGGAGATCGAGCGGTGGGACTGGGGCGTCGCCGACACCGGACCCGGCATCGAGAGCCTCGGGGACCTGGCAGGGCTCCGCATCCTTGACCTCGGCAGCGGAGTGGGCCGGCACGCCGCCCGCCTGGCCTCCCTGGGCGCCGACGTCACCGGCGTGGACGCCTCCCCCACCCAGCACGAGCGCGCCGTCACCCGATACCCGAACACTCCCGGGCTCCGCTTCGTGTGCGCCGACGCCGTCGCCCACCTGCAGGACTCAGCCCCCTACGACCTCATCTACTCCGTCAACGGGCTGCCATTCCTGGACCCCAACCGGCTCCTGCCCGCGCTGGCCAACGGCCTCAAGCCCGGCGGACGCCTCCTGTACTCGGCACTGCACACCACCTCCGCCGGCGCCGGACCCTCCACGGCCGCCACCCCACGCCTGGAGGTCCTGCGACTGCCCGGCACCGACCAGACCCACCCCGTCCACATGTGGGTCCTGACCACCCAGCTGTGGGAGGACCTCCTGGTCGAGCACGGCCTCACCCTGGAGCAGGCCACGGCGATCGACGAGCCGAAGCCGGACAACCAGGCCTCCTACCGGCTGTACGAAGCCCGGCGTCCGCAGAGGGTGCCGAGCCGCCAGCGCACCAGCACTCCACCGCCTCCGAACGCGTTCGTGGGGGTCGGCGTGATCGTCCAGGGACCGGATGGTGTCCTTCTGGGCCAGCACCGTCGTGGAACTTTCGAATTGCCGGGTGGATCGGTTGAGCCCGGCGAGACATTCGCCGAGGCCGCAGTACGCGAGCTCCACGAGGAGGCCGGCCTCGTGGCCGACGTCGCCGACACCGTCGTGCTGGGCACCCTCCTGGCCCGGGTGGGTGACATCGTGCGGGTGACGGTTCCCGTCCTGGTGACCCGGTGGTCCGGTGTACCGCTGCAGCGCGAAGAGACCATCGGGGCCTGGAGGTTCTGGCCCCGGGACGCGCTGCCCCAGCCGCTGTTCGTACCGAGCGCTCAGTGCCTGAGCACGTGGGATCCGAGCCTCCCGCTCGACCATCCAGCCGCGGCGGCCTTCCACCCCGCCGGTCCCGGGACTGCCTAGCCGGATACTCCCTGTCCCTGCCAGTCCCCCGCGTGGGAGGCAATTCCCTCCCACCGCAGCGAGGCCGCCCGCGAGCGGCCCCTGCCCGGGATCCTCGCCCGCCTCCCCGCAGACGTACGGTCGTCGATCATCTCAACCGAGTACCACACCCTCCTCGGCGTATCCCCTCGGCCTGGTGGCCAGCACAAGCTGAGACTGTGGTCTGACAGCCCCGGAATCCCGGGCCCTCAGTCCGTCGCTGCCCGCGCCGTGGCGGTGTCCCGGCCAATGAGGTCCTGCAGCAGCTCGCGTGTTGGCGGCGGCATCATTCCCTCCGCGCCCAGGAGGTGCCACTGGCATCCGGGCATCCGGGCATCGAGCCGCCGGTACTCCTCGAACTGGCACAGCAAGAGCAGGGTGTCGAGCGCGCGTTGCGCCGGGGGCCAGAGGCGGTCCTTCAGCGTGCTGAGGATCACCAGGCGCGCCGCGAGGAAACGGCAGTTCTGCCACTCCTCTGCCGCCTCGCCGAGGTGTCCAGCATCCAGCTCCCCTTCGACGCGCGAGCACAAGCCCAGGGCCCACTCCCGTACGCGCCCGACGGTCACCCAGGTCGTCGCGAGGTCCTCCAGGGGCGCCCGGCCTGCCAGGTCGCGCAGGTGGTCGCGGGCATCTCCCGCAGGGCCGAGAGTCAGGGTGCCGTCCTCGGTCAAGACCTTGCCAGCGACATCCGGGGCGTCTCGCTGGGTGGTCTCGACAAGAGAAGCGACGGGGTTGGCCGCGGCCTTGGGGTTCATCGCCCGCAGCATGTCGCCAACGTCGTCCATGGACATCGACCCCGAGATCACAGCCGTGGCGGCGGCCAGCGCGGCGTCCTTCGGGGTGGAGGAAGAGCGGCCGGGATTCTCATCCATGGCGAGAAGCTCGGCCACAGGCCACGCTGCGGCGCCGGCGCGGGCGAGACGGTCGATCCGCTCGTCGATCCGCCGGGCCCGGGCAGGGACAAGGGTCACCGTCAGGTCTTCCTCGTCGATGTGGTCGGCGAGATCGTCCAGCCTCTCCTCGGGGTCAGCGGCCTGCTCGTCGTCATCGCCGTGGATGAAGAGGGTTTCCACCGCGGCACTGAAGGCGGCCCGCACGGTGGTTTCGGGAACCGGGAGTCCTTCCGCGAACAGCAGTAGTGCAAGGTCCTTAGGGCGTTTGCCACGACCGGCATGACGAGCAAGGCCAAGGACCAGGTCGAAGCTCTCGGGCGCCGGGCTGGAGGTGCTGCCCTTGCCGCGCCCAAGGCCTCCGCCGGGGATGTTGCCGGGCAGCAGCCGAGCATGCCTCCACACGTCCAGGTTCTTCTGGGTGACGGTGAGTCCGTGCCGGTGTGCGTGGTCAAGCAGCTGCTGATCGGCCGCGCTGGTGGCGGAAGTGGAAGACATGACGCGACGGTACCGGGGGCGTTCGAGCCGGCGGGCGGGCCGAGAAAGACCGTCGCCTCATCCGGTGGCCCCTCTTCGAATCGCTGGCCAACGGCATGCCCATGGCGTACCCATGCCTTCCGGTCGCATCGAAGGGCGATTAGAGACCCCCCAGCTCCGTCGGGTCGCTGAGCTGTCGACCCCTTCAAATGGCAGTCGGGTGGCAACCCCGTGGCGTACCAACGCCGTTGCGGGTGGGCCAGATTTGAAGTCCAGCACCGTGCAGCCACGCCCGGCCGCTGCCCACCCCGTCCCGATGCGTGAAGGAACCAACACCTCATGACCACGAATCCGAACGTTCCCGGCCAGGACCGCGACCACCGGGAGCTGCGCCTGGTCGTTCTCCTGCTGGCTATGGGGATGGGGCTGCTGGCCACCGGAGCCGCCGTCTACCTCTCCCTGGTCCACCCCTCGATGGTCGGGCCGCTGGGAGTGGGTGCGGCTGTCCTCGGCGCGCTGGCCGGCGCCGGGGGCGCTATTGCTCGCGCGATCCGGCACTGTCGCTGACGCGAGAACTGGGAGAAGCCGCGGGTATGTCCTTGCTGGGATTACGCACCGCCTAAGGCGATGACGAGATCGTCTGGGGCGCCGCGGTTTCGTGGACCACATCAGCGATGAAGCCGACTGCCTGTCCAAGTATCCCTAGAAACACGGGGTTCCACAGATTACCCTCACGGATCACCCCCCGCCACAGGGCCTGGAGCGCCGTCACGCGACGGAAGAAACTCCGAAATCCCGCTAGGGAATAGGGGCATGCCGCTGTCACCTAAAGCGAGAGTCCGGGCAACTTCACTTCACGGACGTGATGGGATCTCCAACATACCCATGGCGCGCACAGGGGTTATCTCCACCAGCACGCGCTCAGAGTCTGGGGCGGGGCGGCGGCCATAGCGATCCGCATATCGGTCGACAGCGTTCGAGACTTCATCGTCTGCGGTTCGAACCTCTGCCACGCCCTCGATGGTCAGCCACCTAGGGCCCGCTACCTGCGATACCGCGACTCGCGCCTCACCTGGGAGGGCAGCAAGGATGTTGGCAACTTTCACGCTGCTCTTTCGCGTGATGACACGCGCGACGCCCGCCTCGTGGTCGTAGGTCACCCCAACAGGCACCACATGCGGAGTTCCATCGGAACGCAACGTGGTCAGCGTGGCCAAGTGGTATTCAGACCAGAAGCTCGCAAAGGCTTCAGTTTCGGTGATCGCGGTAGCCATGGCGCCAGGTTAATTCACTTCTGCATTCACGCGGGTGCGACCTATGTCACGCAAATCAAGATCATCGAGAAGGGTTCCGATTTGCCCGAATCGCGCCACCCTGACAGGACGCCCCACGGGTGCTTCATTTCGGATCCATAACAAATCTACCGGCGGGTACTTTCCGCGAACCTGTCAAACTCGCAAGTGAATAACGGCAGGTCAGATGGCGTTCATGGCAATGCATGCCATGGACGCGGTTGATCAAGTAGACACTTTCGATCTTGAATGGCTTTCGAGCCCTATTGGCCCGCCCGAGACTGCTGATCAACCCGCTCCGGGAATGACGTACGGTTCGATCAAGCGGGCGGAATCGCTGGTTCCGCAGGGCTCGCCTTCGCGAACCTTCCGCCGCCAGGCCACGTGGGGGATGTGTCCCTCGCAGGGCCCTGAGCGTTAGCCCTGCGGAGCCGCCGGGCGGAAAGCGCTCGCACGGTGCAGGGGCGCGGTTGACCGACCGCGAACCCCACCCGTCAAGCAGTAGGAGCAAAGCCGAGCCGCATCCCCACTGTTGTGGCATCCGCCTCGGATTTCGAACATACGAACGATGGCGCCAGTGTCTTTCGTCGTCTCCCGCAGGGTGTGACGGAGGACTACAGGCTGACGAGGGACCTATGTGGTGGCGAACCGGGGACACGCGTCCCCACAGCAACACCGAGCGCCGGGTACGTCCCTGGCCTCTCCGCCGACCGGGAGCCTTCACCCCTGCAGGGCGGGCGGACCGGGTGGCGGACCGGCAGCTACGTAGGCGTATACGCCTGGAGCTCCAAGAGCTGGGCGTCCAGCCGCCGCTGCGCATCGACGAGCTTCGGCTCGCGTTGGCGGCCCAGCGCGGTCGGCCCATTCTGATTCGACGGGCGCCGCTACCCATGCCGGGACCGGTGGGGCTCTGGCTCGACCTCCCGGACGCCGACGTCATCGTCGTCCAGGAGCGCACGACCCAGCTCCATCAGGACCACATCATCCTGCACGAGCTATGCCATCTGAAGGCCGACGGGCCGCAGGGCCACCGCTGGGAAGACCTCGCGTCGGGAGTTGGAACGGAGGGCGGGCAGCGGTGCTCGTACCTCGACAAGGAGGAGTGTCAGGTGGAGAAGGCCGCCACGATCATCATGGAGTGGGCGTCCGTCCTGGAGCAGGTCGGCCCTCCGCCGGCCTCCGATCCGGCCGTTCGCAGTGTGAATCTGGCCCTGGGTGACCGGCAGGGGTGGCTGTGATGACGATCCTGTTCCTCCTCATCCTGGCTGCCGCCGTAGCGTGGAAGGTCTACCAGCTCACGAAGGCGCCCAGGGACGGCGCCCTGCGCTCCGTCACCCTGTGCCTCGTGTGTGCGGCCCTGTCCTATCCGGTAGCCATGCCGGGCGGCGCCAGCGGCGTGGACACCGTTGCCGGCCACGGCGCGGCCAAGCTCATACAGAACATCCTGCTGCTCGGCACGGTGTACTTCCTGATGTGCTTCTACCTCTATTCATCTGCCGACCGGGCAACGAGTAGGCGGCGAGCACGTCGCGAGGCCATCCTCGTTCTCGTCGTAGCAGCCGTTCTCGTCGTCTCGGCCACGACGGTGCCGCACGAGGTGTTCGCCGGATCCTTCTCGTCGGCGGACATGACGATCACGCAGCTCGCCGCGTTCTACGGCGTCGCCGGCCTGTATCTGACCTACACCCTGGGTGCCGCTGGCATCTGGACGGTCCGCTACGCCCGGCTTTCGCCGCGCCCGCACTCGACCGGTCTTTGGATCACGGCGGTCGGGCTGCTGGCCATGGCCGCTGCCTGTGCGGTCCGGGCAGTCTTCGTGGCCACGCGTTGGCAGGGCGGCACCGTTCCGAAGGGCCTGATGGCCTCCGTCGCGATGCTGCTGGTCCTCTCCATCCTCCTCTTCGTCGTCGGCGTCTCCTACTCCGGCGCCCGCAGCCGCCTGTCGGCGATGCGGGTGTGGCGGCAGCACCGCCGCGGATACCGCCGCCTCGAACCGCTCTGGGGTCTGCTGTCCGACCGGTTCCCCGAGACCGTTCTGGCCTCTCGGCCGACGGTGCTCGAAGCATGGGGTGTGCGTGGCGTGCACCGTCTCTACCACCGCCGCGTGGTCGAGTGTCGGGACGGGCTGGTCCGCATCAGCCCGCTCATGGGCGACCTGACCACGGAGGAACTGCTGTCTATGGACACGGCCGTCCTGGCCAACCGCCTGCGCTCAGCAGCCGCCGCAGACGTCCACGCGTCCGAGGAGGCCCAGCCGGTCATTCCCCTGGCTGTACCCCAGATCGATAGCGCGGGCGCTGACGCCGCCCACCTGTTTGCCCTTTCCGACGCCCTCCGCGCCGCCTGACCAACTTTCACGGAAAGAGAACCCTGATGCTGATCACAGCTGGCCGCATCCTCACCGGAGACGCCGACGTAGCCGACGGCGCCGTACTAGTACGGGACGGCATCGTCACGGCCGTCGGCCCGCGCGCCGACATCGAAGCCCAGGCAGGCAGTGGCGAACCGCGCCAGGACTTCCCGGATTCCACCCTGCTGCCCGGCCTGATCGACGCCCACGTCCACCTCGTCTTCGATGCCGGCGCCGACCCTGTGGCCACCATGCAGGAAGCCAGTGACGAGGATCTGCTGGAGGGGATGCGCAAGCGGGCCGACCAGCTGCTGGCTACCGGTGTCACCACGGCCCGCGACCTCGGCGACCGAGGAGGCCTCGCGCTGCGCCTCGCCCAGGAAATCGCCGCCGGCACCGCGACGGGCCCCCGCATCATCGGAGCCGGGGCACCCGTCACTCCGCCGGGCGGACACTGCTGGTTCCTCGGGGGCGAGGTCTCCAACGCCGACGAGGCCCGTGCCCTCGTGCGCCGCAATGTGGCCGAAGGTGCCAAGGTCGTCAAGGTGATGGCCGGCGGCGGCGGTCTCACCAAGGGCGGAGCGCCCAGCTGGAAGAGCCAGTTCGGCGCGGAGGAGCTCGCCGTCGTCGTCGAGGAGGCGCACCTGGCCGGCCTGATGGTGGCCGCGCACGCGCACGGCACCGACGCCATCACCGACGCGGTGGCCGCCGGGGTCGACACCATCGAGCACTGCACGTGGATGACCGAGGACGGCTTCGACCTCCGCGAGGACGTCCTGGCGCAGATCGTCGAGAAGGGCATCTACGTCTGCCCGGCCGTCAGCCCGCACTGGCGGATGCTCCCCCGCTTCTTCGGCGAGGAGAAGGCCGCCGCCATGTTCGCGCTCGTGCAGCGGATGGCCGAGTCCGGAGCCCGCCTGATCGCGGGCACCGACGCCGGTGTCCAGCGCGCCGGGTTCGACGGGATCGTCGGCGCCCTCGGCTTCTACGAGCACCTGGGGGTCTCCCGAGACCGGATCCTGGCCATGGCCACCACCGAAGCGGCGGCAGCCCTCGGTGTAGGTGACCAGACCGGCCGTATCGCTCCCGGCTACAGCGCCGACCTGCTCCTGGTCGACGGCAACCCGCTCGAAGACCTGTCCGCTCTGAGCGCGGTGCGCGCCGTCTTCACCAACGGCCGCCAGCACCAAGCCGCGTAGACATCGCAACGACCAAGCGGGGCTTCGCCCGGCGCCGTTAGGCGCTGGGCAGGCCCCGCTCTTCGATTTCCGCGACGATGTTGTTGATCAGGGCCATGACCTCGGTCGGCAGGCCCTCGGGTCCCATCTGCCTGCCCTTCAGCCCGCGGATCTTGCCGGCCTGCACGTTCGCGAGCAGAGTCAGTCCCTCGGCGACCTGCCTTTTGACCACGTCGCGGCTTCGGAAGAAGAGGGCGCTGACGCCGAAGGCAGCCGACAGCCCCTCCAGCACCGGTGGGGACGCCTCGGTCACCTCGCCGTTCCGCAGGTCCGCGACACCGGCAGCGGAGATCACCTGGGCACCGACGTAGGCGTTCACCGCACGGGCGATCTCCGCATCCGAGGGTGGCACGCTGTCGTCGTCCGGGTTCTCCAGGAGATACCGCATCTTGTCGGCGAGGCTCGTGGGCATCTCGGGGTGGGGCTCGGGAACCTCCACTCCGAAGGACCGTTCCTGTGCTGCCATCAGCTGCTCGACGCTCACGTCATACGCCTTGGCCAACGGCTCGACGTAGACGCCCGAGAGCCGCCGCTTGGCCCGCTCCGCGTTAGCCACCGGCCCGGCAGACTTGGTACCCAGGAGCCCCGGGACCTCGTTCTGGAAGAACCCGGCATCGGCCCGCAGGTCTGCCAGAGTGGGCAGACCATCACGCGGGAACATGGCATCGAGCGGCTGCCCCAGCGCCCGGGCGAGAGCTGGAAGCCTCTCCGGATCCGGGTGGCTCGTGCCCTTCTCCCACGCGGTCACGCTGGTCGCGTGGACTCCCACGGCGGTAGCCACGGCCTCCTGCGTCAGCTCGGCGGAGCGACGGAGCGCGCGTACACGCTGTCCATCAAAGATACGTGCCGGCATGCCCCTCCTCCCTTCCGTCCCGTCCTAGGTTCACTGTATTCAGGAAACCTAGTTTTAGCCACTTGTGCGGTTCGCCGAACGCAGATAACTTCGACTCGACGAACGGTACCGGCCGCCGACCAGGCCGCCTAGCCCTCGTGACTGTCTTGTCACCCGAGGGATCGGCGCTGATCAGGATGCATGTCGTGACCTGTGAGGAGTTCTAGAGCGAAGTCTAGGTATTCCGGCAGGTTCTACGTATGTTCGTCGTCGCCCGCCGGTCACCAGGCCCGGCGGAGGACTCGGAGGGGGGCTGGGTGCGCAGCGGATGGACCTTACGGACTGGCTGAGCCAGGAAACAGCGACGGCGCCCGAGAGCGGGAACTCTCAGACGCCGGACGCTTCTGGCAGCACAACCGCCCACGAATGAGCGGACAGCCACCCAACATCGCCGAACCGGACCTTCTCACGGGCACACCGGTACGGCGGGTCACACCAGAGGAGAGTGTCGCATGGCGACCGCCCCGCGCAAAAGACCGGAGCATACGGCCGACCCCGCAACCCGCGATCAGGGGGGTGTCGCCTGATGGCCCGCATCCGCACGATCAAGCCGGAGATGTTCTGGTCGGAGGACCTCGCTGCGTGCGACGTCACCGCGATGGTGACCTTCCAGGGACTGCTCACGCAGGCCGATGACAGCGGGCGGTTCCTTGCACACCCGGCGATCATCGCCGGACAGGTGTGGCCGCTGCGTATCGAGCACACCCCCGCCCATGTGGCCAGGGACCTCGACCAGCTGGCCGCCGTCGGCATCATCTGCCGATACACCGGGTGCGACGACAAGGACTACTTGCACGTCGTGAAGTGGGACAAGCACCAGAAGATCGACCGACCCTCCGCGTCGCGCATGCCTCGGTGCCCCGCGCACCAGGCCGAGCGCCCGTGCAGCGAGTGCGGTAGCGCGGCCTGCCCCGCCTCCCCCGCCAAGGCGTCGGCGCCGACCACGGCAGCCGGGCTTGCCGGCAGCGCCTCGCAGGATTCGACGAATACTCGTCGAGTACTCGATCAGCCGGTTTCGCCCGATTCTGCGCCTGCGGCGCAGCCGGACCCCGCACCCGTCGGCTTCGGTACCGCCCCGCGATCCGCTCCGAAGGCCCCCCAGGAACCACTTTCCGACCTGCCGGGAGAAACCGCAGGTCAGAAGGCACTCGATGAGGGCTCGACACGAATACGCGAGGGCTCGTCGTCTGGATCTAGGATCTTGGATCCTGGATCAGTACCTACGGGGCGCCAGGCGCCAGCGTCTGGCGGCGTCTCGGAGAAGGTGTCCGCGAAGGACCTGGTGGCCGAGTACGTGAAGGGCTGCAGGCAGAAGCCGCCGAGCGACACGCGCGGGCTGCTGGGCCGGAAGATCAAGATGCTCCTCGACGAGGACTTCGCGCCCAGCGACATCCGCGCCGCCATGGACCTGCTGCGGAACAAGGGCCTGCATCCGAGCGTCCTGCCCAGCCTGGTGAACCAGGTCGTCAACGCCTCACCTCAGCACGCGGGCTCGACGCCGTCCTCCGCCTCCGGCGCGGGGCCATGGGCCAGCACTGGATCCGCCTACACGCCCTACTTCAACCCGGCGCCCGCGCCCACCACGTTCGGAGGAAGCCTGTGACCCGCGCCCGTCTCGCCGACCCGCAGCCCGCCGTCTCCGACCGCCTGCAAGCCCGCCTCGCCGCCCGCCTCGCCGCCCGCGGCATCAACCCGGCCGCCCCGGTCCTCGCGGACACTCCGGAGCCAATCCCGGCCCTGGAGGCAGCCCAGCGGCGCATCCCGTACGACTACCGGGACGCGTTCGCCGACCACCCGGCGGTCATGACCTGGGTGCGGACCATCGCCGACGCGGCTACCGCGCCGCACACCGATGACCACAACCCCCACTGGGGCAGTGGCGGGCGCCGGGTGATCGCCCGCGGACCCTCGCTCCTGCTGTGGGGCAACACCGGAGCAGGCAAGACCCGCCAGGCGTACGGGGCGATCCGCTCGCTCACCGCCGCCGGGTGCGCGGTCCGCTGGCACGCCATCAAGGCCGTCGACCTCTTCGGACAGATGCGCCAGCGCACCGGGGTAGACGTCGAGTGGCTGCTGCGCGATATCGCCCGGGTGCCGCTGCTGCTCCTGGACGACCTCGGCGCCGGCAAGTCCAGCGAGTGGAACGAGGAGATCACCTTCCGGCTGCTCGCCTGGCGCGGTGAGCACCACCTCCCGACGCTGGTCACCACCAATCTGGCACCGATCCGCACCGAGCACATGGACTCACGCCAGCCGGTGCTGCGCGACAAGGTGGGCGACCGGATCCTCTCCCGACTGTCCGGGATGTGCACCCCGGTCGAGTTCGACGGCCCGGACCGCCGCTTCCAGCGCGCCTGACCGGCCCCTTCTCCTCCCTCTCCCCTTCGGTGCGGCCCCGTAGCCGCTCCCCCTGCCCTGCCTCGCCGCCGAGCCGCACCCACACCGCTTCGCCGCTGGTGTGCCGCGCTGCCCGCCCGCCGGCCCATGAGGCGTACCCGGAGAACATCCCCATGCGCTACATCACCACCAACACCCCTCCCACCGACCTCCACGGGGTCGCCGATATCAGCTGGCACGCCCGAGCCGCCTGCAACGGAGTCGACCCCGCCACCGCGGACGAGTTGTTCTTCCACACACCCAACGACGACTACGCCATCGCGGAGGCGAAGGAGATCTGCAGCTGGTGCCCGGTCCGCCGCGAATGCTTCAACTACGCCCTGGACAACGAGATCAAGGAGGGCGTCTGGGGTGGCCTGACCGAGGCTGAGCGGGGGACCTGGCATGACCAGGTGGAGAACCGACTGGACTACAGCCGGGTGAAGGCGGTAATCGAAGGTCGGGACGTCCAGCTGAGCCGACTCGAACGCAAGACCCTCACCCGCTACGCGAGCGCCCAGGGCTGGAGCCCGAACCGCCTGGCTCACACCCTCCAGATCGGGGTCGAGTGGGCCCGTGACCTGCTCCGGGTGGAGGCCCGCGCCATCGAGAACCGCGACAACCACAACCTCGCCTCGGACCCGAATCCGGTCGAGACCGCCCGGCAGGCCGCCCTGGCCGGACAGCAGCCCCCGCCCTCCGGCCAGGCCCACGACGGTGACGGTCCCGAGCGCGACCGGAGCGTTCCCCGTAAGGACAGGCGGGGCAAGGTCGTAGCGCGAAAGTCGAGGCCGGTGGCTCGTCACGTGCAGACACAGGCTCTGATCAACAACCTCCGGGAAGCCGTATGACCACCCCCGGCACGGGCCCCAGGCCCACGAGGAGCACCGAGTCCGCGGAGCGGTTCACCCTCGCCGCCGCCGGCGCCGTCATCGCGGCCCTGACCGCCGCCGCGTTCTGGCTGTCCTACGCACACCTGGCCGAGGTCGCCGGGCAGCACGGCCTGGCCAAGTCGCCCGAGCGGCAGTGGGCCTGGCCAGGCACCTTGGACGCCTTCATCGTCATCGGAGAACTGCTGATGCTGCGAGCGGGACTGCGGAAGGTCACCGACTGGTGGGCCGTGTCCCTCACCGCCATCGGATCGATCGGCTCCATCGCACTCAACGTCGCCGGCGTCAGCGGGACCGGCCCCGACCCGGTCCCCGTGCTGGACTACGTCGTCGCCGCCGTCCCGCCCACCGCAGCCTTGTTGGCCTTCGGGGTGCTGATGCGCCAGATTCACCAGCACGTCGCCACAGCCGACGACCGGGCTCCACTCCCCACGGAGACCGTCCCCGAAGGCGCCATGACCTTCCGGACGACCATTGGGGACCAGCCTTCCGCGCAGTCAGGGGATGGCAACGGGACGGCGGTCCCCGCCGGTGGGCACCATCGTGCGGAGGAACGTTCTGGTGGGGACCGGACGGGCACGGTCCCCGAGCAGAGGAACGGTCCCCACACGGTCCCCGACCCGCCGGTCCCCACCGGCCTCGATACGGCGGAGGCATCGGGGACCGTCTCCAGCCTGGGGACCGGGGACCGCCACAACGGGGACCGGCCACACACGGTCCCCTCGCAGAACGCCGGTCCCCACGCGGTCCCCGTCCCACAAGGGGACCGTCCCAAGGGGACCGACGGTCCCGGACATGGGGACGGTCCCGGCGGGACCGGCGGTCCCCAGCATGGGGACCGTGGCGGGACCGGCGCCCCGGCGGGGACCGGCAACGAGCCCCGCGCGGTCCCCAACATCAAGGCCACCAGCGGGGACCGGATGGGCCACACGCCCGCAACGGTGCGGAACAACGGCGTCAGCAGGGACCGTCCCCGACACGACCGCACGTCCTCGGTCCCGGGGACCGGGGACCGCCAGGGGACGGTCCCCGGGACCGAGACGGACGGTCCCCGTCCCCACCTCACGCCGGATGGGGACCAGGAAGACGCCGGGGACCGTGATGGGGACCGGGGTAACGCCGACCCTGAGGACCCGCCGGCGAAGCCGCGCCGGGGACCGGTCCCCAAAGCGAAGCGGGGGACGGGGAACCGCGTAACCGAGCGGTCCCGCAAGGGACCGGGACCGCGATCCCGGTCCCGCCTCACCGAGGACGAGATCGTCGACCGGCTGCGTCCCCACGTGCGGAGCGCACTCGAACGGGACGGCAACGAGTCGGTCACCCGCGTGCAGCTGCGGGCGATCATGCGGGCCCAGCAGATCCCCATCCGCAACGACCGCCTCACCCCAGTCCTCGCCCGACTGCGCGACGACAACACCAAGACGAGGAGCCCCCGATGAAGACGTGCCCCCGCTTCACCCGCATCCGTGCCGACTTCGAGCGGGACATCCACTACCTCGGCAACCACGCTGCCCGCCACCCGGGCACCGCTCCGGCGAAGACCAGCGCCCGAACCGCCCTCGGCACCAAGCAGCGCATGGCCGAAGCCCTCACACGGCACTACGCGCACTGCCCCGAATGCGGATAACCAACCCATAACGGTAGACGGATCGCCGTCTGAGGCGCTCCACAGGGTGGCCTGGACTTCTGCCGGGCCACCCTGCCGTCCGGGCAGCAAACTCCCGAACGCCCCTGCCGCACCCCCGACCGAACCAGCTCCACGAGGACCCGGACCCGATGACAAACCCGTCGAACAGCGCAACCACTGACACAGATCAGCCGGACCACAACTCGCTCTCGTGGCGAGCAAGTTGGGACGGAAGCGTAGCTTCCGTCAAACCCGCCCCCGAGGGGGCGGGAGCGGACCTGCACCAGGGGGCGCAGGTCCGTCGGGCTTCGACCGGGGGCGGATCGAAGCCAGGGCAGGAGGAGAAGCCGTCCGAGCGTCGTAGCCGCCGCGACCGCGCCGACCGAGCCCGACAGCGCCCGCGACAGCCGCGTGAGAAGAAGCGCCTGCACCAGCCCAATACCCGCTTCAACGAAGAAGAGTTCGCGCTCATCAAGTCCGCCGCCGCACAGTGTCGCCTGTCCGTCGCCGGTTTCCTCGCCCGCGCCGCTCTTGCCGCCGCCCGTGACCTCGACCGAACCAGCGCCGAGATAGCCGACGAGCGCGAAGTGATCACCGCCCTATTCGAGAGCCGGCGCAGGCTCGGCTGGGCCGGCAGCAACCTGAACCAGGTCTCCAAGGCCTTGAACTCCGGTGCTGACGTCCCGCAGCTCGACACGGCGCTCTCCGCCGTCCAGCGGGCCGCCGAGACCGTGCACGAAGCCGCCACCCACCTGATCGCGCAGCGCACGTCGTGATCCCCAGCGTCAACGACCCCGGATCGCGAACCATGGGCCTCCTCGCCTACCTGTACGGGCCGGGCAAGCACGAGGAGCACGCCGACCCGCACCTCGTCGCGTCCTTCGACGGCATGTCCCCCGACCCCGGCCGGGATCCGAAGACCACCTTGAAGGACCTCCAGCAGCTCCTCGACCAGCCCGTCGATGCCCTCCCGGAGCACGCCCGACCCGCCAAGCACGTGTGGCACACCTCCGTGCGCGCCACTGCGGGCGACCGGATCCTGTCCGACGAGGAGTGGGGCGAGATCGCCCGACGGGTCGTGGCCGCCACCGGCATCGACCCCGGCGGCGGCGAGCCCGCCTGCCGCTGGGCCGCCGTACGGCACGCGGACGACCACATCCACATCATCGCCACCCTCGTATGCGAGGACGGCAGCCGCCCCGACGACTTCCGCTCCGGCAAGCGGGCCCAGGCCGAGTGCCGCCTCATCGAGAAGGAACTCGGCCTGCACCAGGTCGCGCCCGGGGACGGCACCGCCGCCCAGCGCCCCACCAGCGCCGAACGCCACAAGGCCGAGCGCCAGGGCCGCGAGCGCACCGCCCGGGAAGAACTGCGCGAGACCGTGCGCCGTGCGGTCGCCGGCACCCAGGGCGAGGGGGAGTTCTTCGACCGCCTGGCCGCCGCCGGCCTGCTCGTCCACAAGCGAATCGCACCATCCGGTGATCTCCTCGGGTACAAGGTCGCGCTGCCCGATGACCGCAACAAGGACGGTGATCCGGTGTTCTATCCCGGTGCGCGGCTCGCCCCGGACCTGTCTCTGCCCCGCATCCGCGAGCGCTGGGCGGCCACCGTGGCGGCCGGGCAGGACGGCGAGGGCGTCACCGCGGATGCTCCGCTGCGCTCGGTGCCCGGGCCTGCTTCCGCGCGGCGGGCCGCAACGACCGCCGCGTGGCAGGCGGTGCTGGTTCTCGACGACGGCGACGACGGCGTGATCTCCGCCCACATCGCGGCGGCGGGCGAGGTCCTGGACGCGCTCGCCAAGACCTCCGCCGCGCACACCCGCAAGCAACTGGGCGAGGCGGCCTCCGCGTTCGAGCGGGCGTCACGCTCCCACGTCCGGGCCGCACGGGGGCACGACCGCGCCCTGCGCCAGGCCGCCCGTGACCTCGTCCACGGCGGGCCGGCACTCGGCCGTGGGGAGGACGGGGCGAGCACCGCGATGCTGATCGACATGGCGTTCTTCCTCGTCACCGCCGCCGCGGCATGGCACGGCAGGAAGGAACACGCCCAGCAGGCCGCTGCTGCCCTCCAGGCCGCCGAACACCTGCGCGCCGCCTACCAGGCCGCATCCGGCCACCCCATGGCCGTACTGCACCAGCGGGGCCGCCTCCTGCCCCCCGCGCTCCAGCGGCGGCATGCCACCGTCCTGCGCGAAGCGGTGCCGGAGCTTGCCGAACAGGTCCTGGCCGAGGCCGGGTGGCCTGCGCTCGCTGCCACGCTCGCCGACGCCGAAGCGGCCGGCCACGATCCGGCCGACCTCCTCGTGCAGGCCACTGGGCGAAGGGAGTTGGACACCGCCTCTTCGGTCAGCGATGTCCTCGTGTGGCGGCTGCGCCGTCTGGCCGGGCTCCCCGCCGACGCGTCCGCGATGCCCCTCCACGGCAATACCACCGAACGGCCGTCGCGTTCGCACACGAATGGCCCCGCAGACACCCGCCAGGACAGCCGTAACCGGGCCCGTGGACATTGAGAGATTTCAGAGTGGAACGACGACAGGGGCATGGTGCACGATCTATGGTGCCCGGCAGGACAAGGACGAGGGGGGACCTCATGTTCGGACGCAATCGCGAACGACGAGAACGGCTCGAAGCCCAGCAGCGGTGGGAAGCGTGGAGTGCGGCACACGTCGAACCACCGCTGGAACCGGACCACCAGGCGCCGGGATCCGTGCCGGTCGTGGACGACTTCCTGCCGCCCGACCTGCGCCTGCCGACGCGCGAGGAGCTGGCCGGGATGCTGATGGCCCATGACAGTCCGCTCGTCCTCGACGGCGAGGTCCGCGCCTGCAGCGAGTGCGGCGCGTACCGGAAGTGGATCGTCGCGAGCACCAACGACGGGGTGTGGCTGCGCTGCCCGGCCGGCCACCAGCAGGTCGAGCCTCGGCTGGATGCGGCCTGGTTCAACACGATCAGCGGGCCCATCACCGCACAGCACGCCTCGTACGAGGAATGCCTGCGCTTCCTCGGCCACTAACCACAACCCCTGCCACCCACAACGCCGGAGGAGAGCCCCGTGGGGGCCCGGCCGTCAGACCCGATCGACCACCCCAGGGGTTCACATGCGCATGCGCACCATCGCCACCGGCTTGACCGTCGCCGCTTCCTTCGCCATATCCGGGTGCTCCGGCACCACCGCCGCAGGTTCCACCTCGCCCTTCGGGGAGCTGTCGGGGCAGCCCAAGGCCGGCCCCTCGGCGTCCAGCACTCCCCTGTCCTCTTCCGTGCTCGCCGGACGGCTCCTCGCCGAGGCCGATCTCGGCCAGGACTACACCCGCAAGCCCGAGAAGGCCGCCCGTCACGACGACGTGACGGTGATCGGCTGCCCGGCGCTGGAACAGCTCGGCGGTGACGCCGCCGCCGGCGGGAGCCTGGACTTCCCGAACAACGCGAAGGCCACCTTCCTCTACAGCGGCGACACCGGCTCCGAAATCTCCGAGGAGCTCTACAGCGATACCGCACCGAAGCTGACCGACGGTACGAAGCGGATCTTCAACGCGATGACCGGCTGCGCCGTCTACCAGGTGGTAGTCGGCAGCAAGCCCATCAAGATCACCACCCAGAAGCTCGCCGCCCCAGCCCTGGGCGACCAGGCATGGAGCCAGCTGCTGACCTTCACCGCCGGCGGACAGGACAGCATCGTCAAGCAGACCGCCGTCCGCACCGGAGCCGTCCTGCTGATCGTCTCGGGATCACCGGCCCTGGTCGACTCCCACGTGGAGAAGGCCCTCGCCAAGGCCCACCCCGCAAGCTGACCGCACCGCGTGCCCGGCCCCGCCACTCCACCAGGAGCGGCGGAGCCCCTGCATATCATCCCTCCCGCCCAACGGTTCAGCCCCTCTCGGTCCAACTCCGATCCGGCCTCCACCACGCGCGAGGCCGGACGTCAGCGCGCCTCACACTGACGCCGGTGAGCACCGGGGCAGGATGGTGGCCCCGCAGGCCTCGGTGCCCCCGGGGGAAGGAGGACGGATGATCACCACGGACGTCCAGCACTGCGGCAGCTCCGTCCTGGTCAGTGCCAGCGGGCAGCTCGACGAGGACGCGGGGGCGGTGCTCCAGCAGGCGCTGGACGGCGTCGGCGTCGACACGCGGGACCTCATGGTCGATCTGCACGGCGTGGTATCCATGGACTCCGCCGGCCTGCTCCATCTCCTGGACATGCACCGGCGCGCGGAGTGCCTGGGCCTGCGCGTCCTGGCCGTCGGCTGGCAGCCCCAGCCCCAGCAGCTCATGGCAGACGTCGCCGGCATCCGAGGGCCGGGTTCTGCCACCGTGGAGCGGTACGCGCTGCCGGGCTTCCGCCAGCTTATGGAGCAACGCGCACAGCGCGCTCGGCACTTCGCGGACTTCGATATCGAAACGCCGATCGTCTCCACCGCACCAGGTGAGTGAAGGTCCGCGAATCCGGCAATCCCAGACCTGCGCCCCCTCTAACGAACGGCGCAGTACCGCGCCCGGCGCCGGGGGCATCATCGCTGCCTGCCGACCGCGGGTTCTGCACCGCTGCGAGCTCATGACGGAATGGTCACGCGCCGCCACATCGGCCGAGCAGCCTCGTTGGAAGCAGACATGGAGCAGAAAACCGTTTCACCCCCAGACTGGACCGGTTTCCCCCCGCTGGAGTGGGCGCCCCGGAAGGTCTCCGATACGCCGGTCTACGACGCACTGGAGCGGCAGTGGCTCGCCGAAGGCCGTGAAGTGCCCCGCCGTCCGAGCCTGCCGCCCGGTGGCCTGCACCGGATGGACACCGGCGTCCTGTTCCACCACGCCTGACACCCAACCTCAGCAGCGCGGTGGGACAGGGACGACCACGACGGTCACGAGAAGAAGCAGCACTCGACGTGCCGTCAGTTGTCCTCGGCAAGGATGAGATCAGCTGCGTGGTGCGGGCAGGCAGAGGTGTGCCAGGTCACCGAGAGGAACGCCCCGTCAGCACTGAGAGTCCGCGCTCCACCAGTGGCCGCAGTGGCCCGGCAAGAACCGCAGAAGACGACCTTCAACGGGAACAGGTCCGCCGAAGGGCGGCATCGTGTCGTCGGTTCCATCGTCTGCTCCTGCGGTGCCGGCACGGGCAATCTCTCACCACGGTTCAACGCGCACACTTACCCATCGAATAGTCCCAGCAGCCGCGGGCACGCAGGGCGAAACCAAGGAAAGCCCCGGCAATCGCCAGCCCGCACCCGCGCATCAGCGCGTACCGCAGGAGCCACCAGGGGGTAAGTCGCAGGCCAGCCGGTGTGAGAACCGCGAGATGCGGGCACGGCTGGTGCCCCCGCAGAGCGGCCACCCGCACGGCCCGCTGCCGCGCGCCGGCTCTCGGCATTCGTACGAGGGTGGGAGACATGCTCCCGCGCCTGGTCGTAGAGCCTCCGGACGAGAACAACCTTCGACGCGTGCGCTGGAAGGGCGCCCCCATCGGCGTCGCCCACCGGGTTTCCGACATCACGGTATTCCTCACCGCTGCCGGGATGCTGGACGCCGAGGACCTCGACCTGACGGACCCCGAACTCGTCGAATGGCGCGGCGGCGGACCAGAGACCTGGGCCGAGTCACCACTCTGACGACACAGGCAACGGGCACCAGCGCGTCGGCTGGGCCGGCTCCAGTCTGGGCGCCTTTGGCATGCGGCGCGGTACCGCGACCGGCATCAGGGGGCGTCATCGCTGCCGGCCCGCGGGTCCCGGACCGCTGCGAGCTCATGAGAAGCGGTCACGCGTCGCCACATCTGCTGAACAGCTGCGGGCTCGCTCGCGTTGCATCCCGAAGCTCCCGTCCCCATCCCGGCCCCTGCTCGACTGTACGGATACGGGAGGGACATACGAGATCCCTCAAAACGGGTGAACACCACGGCCGCAAGCCCACATCGCCTGACCTGCTGGGGGCCACGAAGGCCGCGAGCGGCCAGCGCTGGGAGGGGCAGTGCGCGGGGGTACGCGCCAGGCCCGGTTCCCTTCTCCTGACGGAGTGGGAACCGGGCCTGGCGGGCTGACGACGCCTCCTGGAAGTGGACTACCCCGTACTCAGGGTGGCCCAGACCTGCTCTGTCGATCTCCCCAGGCGCCGCGGCACGTTACGCCTCGCGTTGCGGGGCGGGCAGTGCGGTCGCATTGCCGTCGGCGAAGGGGCGCTGGATGCCGAGGAGCCGGTCGCGGTGGACGCGGGCATCGGTGACGGGCTTCACCGCAGCACGGTTGCGGCGGAGGGCGGTGAAGCGGATCTCGACTGAACGGGCTCTTGCGGGTCAGTGCCACTAGGAGGGCGAAGACGATCCGGAGCCGTTCCACAAGATGATCAGGAGAACGACGATGATTGCCAACGGAACGGCGACGAGCAGGGCGCACCCGATGGCACCGGGCAGGTTCTCCCTGCGCTCGCGCTGATCGAGCAGCTTGGCCTCAGGGGTGTCGTTCCGCCAGTCCGGCTGGAGCTCCGCGGTGCCGTCGGCGATCGCCCTGGCCACCCGGGCGACGTCCGCGGGGTGGTACGTGCACCACCTTTTCGGGCCATAAGTGGAATACCCTACATGGAGTTCGCTGCGGACTCCGTTGGCATTCGCGCTGGCGTCCAGACAGTGCGCCCGGATGGTCGGCCAGGCTCGGGCCAGCTGCCTCTCGGACAACCAGGCGACGTGCTCCGGTTCGGCTGCTGCCACGGGCGCACCTACTCTCGGCTCGCAAGCAGTCTCTCCCCGCTCCGGCCGGATAGGCAACACCCTTTCACTTAACCGGCTTGGCTCCTCGTGCTGCCAAGATGGACTGGACGTCTAAAAAGTGGCCGCCAGCGGGTCATCGGACGCGAGAGCTTCGTGGGCGGGCGAAGAGGGCGGTGCCTTGGGGCGCCATGGCCTGGTCCGAAGGTGAGGTGTCCGGCACCGTGAGGCGTCCACAGCATGCTGTCGTCGCTGTGGCACGCCTCGGCCGCGGGCAGGGCAAGTTCGCCCGCTCGTCGGCGCAGTGCTTCCAGGGTCTGGGTGAGGTGGGCGCAGTTGGCACAGGGCCGCTTGCTGGTGGCGCGGCGATAGTCGAGGGTCTTGCCGCAGTAGCCGAGGAGGTGGCCGGGGATCGGGCCGTGGGCGGCTGCGCTCCTTCCCGCGCCGGCTGCGGGCAGCGCCTCAAGCTCGCCGGAGTGGGGCGGGGTCATCAGCACCAGGAGAGCCCGCGTACAGGTCTGGCAGGTCTGGTGGGCTGTGCGGTCGTCGATCGGAGCGAGGTCGCGCGAGTGCGTGGCGCACGCCGTCAAGGGCTCGTCGTTCCCGAGCATCACGCCGTAGTGGGCGACGCCGTTGGTGCGACCGATGGAGAGTCGGATCAAGGGGTAGGGCAAAGAACCTCCTGGCGGCCAGAGGAGTGGACATGCCGAAGGGCTGCCGCCAGTCTGGAGAAGGACGTACGGCAGCCCAGTTCGGTACAGGCCGGCGGTTGGTCAGCCGGGGAGGCTGAAGGTAAGACGTCCTGCGGCAAGTTCCGGCAGGACCCGGCGCCGCACCGGGTCAGGTGAGGCGATCGAGGCGGCAAAGCTCGCGACCAGGTCGTGAGGGGTGCTGGCGCTGAAGGTCGCACACCACAGGTAGGGGGCGCCGAGGACCGGCTCGGCCCACGCCTGCCAGCCCGTAAGGTCCGGGCGCGGGTCCCCGTCCTGGATCCCCGCCGGCAGCGGGCCCCAGGTGAAGCCCGCGGACATCCCCACGTCCCAGGCGGTGGTCTCCGGGTGGTCGAAGTCGCGGGGCCAGCCCAGTACCGTCAACGCCGACATGACGGCCTCGGGGCCGCAGTAGTTGACGGCGGGATCCGTACGGGCCTCGACGGCAAGGAGAAAGTCCGCGACAGCCTCGTGCGGGGTACCGGGGGTGAAGTACGCGTTCCACTCGGCCAGAGCGCTGTCGCGGTCGGGGCGGGCGGAGATCTGCCAGGCCACGGGCAGCCCGCCCAGCAGGAAGGCGTTGTCGGTACGGATCCACTCAGCGCCGCACAAGCCGCTCGGGCTCAGGAAGAGCAGCGTGCTCCGCGCGGTCGTCCAGCTCGCCCAGCCCGCCTCGGCAAGCGTGTCGCAGATCCGGTCAGCGAGGACACCGTCATCGCCGGCGAGGTGGCGGGGAGTGACCCAGTAGGACGGGCCGGGGTCAGGGGTGGACGGGTAGCGGGAAGAGCGGGGGTTCAGGGGCGCCTCCAAAGGCAGTACGGAACGGGGGAACGCGTTACAGGTTGCCGGTGGCGCTTCGGCGTCGGCGGGGCGGGGCTTCGACCGGCTCGTGCCAGGCCAGGTCAACGGCTACAGACTTGGGCAGAGGGCCGAGCTGCTCGCCGCGTTCGGCGAGATAGACGACGGTCCGCCCCTGTGCGTCCACGGTACTGACAATGGAGCCCGCCGTGTGCTCCATCGGGAAGAGTGGGTTGATGGCCAGCCGGAAGATGGCATCGCGGTCGAAGGCGGAGAGTCGGTCGATGATCTCGCCGATGGTGTATTCCGGGTCCAAGGTGGTCTCCTTAATCGTCATCAGGTCGCGTGCGCGGGGTTCGTGCCACGGCACACGGGGAAGTTCAGCGGGAGCGTACGGGTGCGGAGGTGGCGATGACCTCCGCCACCACTGCGGCTACGACCTGGGCGGGGGTCTCGGTGTCGAAGGTGACGCGATAGCCGGGGGCGGTGGCCGTGCCTGTGACGGCGAGCACCCAGCCGTCGCCGTCGGTGCCGGGACGTCCGGTGGGGAACCAGCCGAGGTAGAAGCGCCCGTCACAGGAGTTAATGTGCATATCGGCTCGGTCGTCCACGACGAGCTTGAAGTCCTCGTCGGTGAACTGGTCGATCACCATGGCCGGCTGTCCGGGGCCGAGTCGCCAGGTATGTAGTCGCAAGGCCTCGATGGTCGTGGAGAATCCGGGTTGCGCTGTGTCCACGGTCAAGGGCAGACACCTCTCTGACCTGGGGTTTCTTGGGGAAGGTGTCTACGTTGACATCCGTTGCGGCGTTGCACCAGTCCTTTGGGATTCTTTCCTGTCTGCCCCGGGCGAACTGTCCTATGGCAGCGATGTTGGACCGCTTGCCACCGAAGTTGGACCTTTGCCAGTGGCAGCTGTAGGGAACGGCAGGGACAGACGATCACGCCAACGCCCCGCAGGCAGCTGAGGGCTGCTGCCTGCGGGGCGTCGAAAGCGGACGGCTCAGATCGGGCGGATGTTCTCCGCCTGCGGGCCCTTCTGGCCCTGCGTAACATCGAACTCGACCTTCTGGCCCTCCTGCAGCTCGCGGAAGCCCTGGGCGGCGATGTTCGAGTAGTGGGCGAAGACGTCAGCGCCGCCACCGTCCTGCTCGATGAAACCGAAGCCCTTCTCGGCGTTGAACCACTTCACGATGCCAGTAGCCATGCTGTTCTCCTCGACGTGCGCAGTGCTGGCGCCCGCACTACGCGACCGCCGCGTCCGGCCAGCCTCACCCGGGCGCAGTCCCCCAACAGCGAGAAGCCCGTAACCGCGAACACGGCCGGGCAGCGGCTCGGAACCACAACTGCTCCTGGCGACCACGCTATCGCCCCAAGAGTCCTGCCAGGCAGAGGACACGGGCCTGCTACACGTTCGGGAGCAGAGGGCCGCCAGGGCGGTCGGCACAATAGCCGTCCCGATCACCGGACCCTACAGCCGTCACCCGTCGTTAACGGCCAATCCAACTTCGATGACAATCAGTTCAAGTCCGCTGTCACAGGACACGAACTGACCATTGCCGGCGGCGTGCTCTGTAGGGGCGGCTGAATCAGCTTCAGGACCTGGGCTTGCGGTGGCGTCCAGTACCCGGGGCCAGGGGGTTACGTCCCATGACGGGGCCGGTCGCCTCAGCCTGGTCGGCGGGCCTGTTTTCAGGCGGCGGGTTGAGCACGCGGCGGGCCGCTGCGTAGTTTTCCACGGGCATGACCGGCTGCCAGGCGAAACCGTCCCACTCCAAGATCATGCGCGGAGCATCGGGGTCGACGTGGGCGGCGCCCTGCGGGCCGGTGCCCAGGGTGATGGCCTTCAGTTCGCCTGGCTTGCGCAGACGCCCTTGCCGGCGGGCGGCCCAGCGTTCGAGGGGTTCTTCGGTCATGGTCGTACCTCCGTGAGGGGCAGCACCCTACCGAAGTCGGACGGCACGCCGCCCCCTTCTCCCAGGACGGGAGGAGGGGGCGGTCGTGTGTACGGCTCTTGGCTACGGCTTGTAGAGGAAGGCCTGACCGAGGAGAAACGTCCGGTAGCTCGTGGTGGTGGGCGCCGACGGCTCGTACGGCTCTTCCCGCCTGATCGCTGTGGATTCAACCCTGCCCAGTCGGTCCAGCGAGTCCTCGTACCAGCGTGACTCAAGTCGCGCGTACTCGTGGACGGTCGGAGGGCGACGGTCGAAGCGGGGGTCGATGCCGCCGAGGGGCACCTCGGGCTCAGCGCCGTCAGGAACCGGCACGGCAAGGTGCTCCAACCCGACCCGCGGGTTCAGAGCACGTTCCGCCCGCCTCACCGCTCCTTCGGTGAAGCCGCCGGCCGCGTAGAGGATGCCTCGCTCTGCGCCCAGATCAAGCAACTTGCCGATGAACTCATCGACCGTTCCGATCGAGACGCGACGTCCGTAGCACTTGGCTTCGAAGACCACGTGGAGTGTCTGGCCGGCGATCGAGCCCACTGCCAGCGCGTCGATCTGGCGGGCAACGCCGCTCAGCTCGCCGGTCCGCAACTCGTTGTGTGTGATGGAAGCATTGGCGTCCAGGGCCCGAACGAGCGCGGCCACCCGCATCTCATACGCCAGCCAAAAGGCGGCATCAGCGGGCTTCCTCGTCTTGTTTCGCCCGTTTGGAGCAGTCGTCATCGCAGAACTCTACCGGGCCCGGCCGCAGCCGCCGGAAGATCGTCCGCAGGGGCAGCGTCTGCCTCCTGCGGCACTGTCGCACGAGCGAAGGCAGCTCACGGACATATGGCCTGCCGAAGGTGTACACCGTGTTGCGATCCTGACTGCGCGAGTCCCACCGACGCACCGCCACCGGCCGCGTAGCCTCGAGCAGGGCCTCCATGCCGGCTTGTCGGTGATCGGACTGTTCGGCTTCCGGGCGATCACTGCGGTCCGGTACGTAACGTCCGGCACAACCCCCAGCGTCTTCTTCGCTCTGCGCTTGAGGGCTCGCTTCGGAGCCTCGGCTCCTGGCCCTCGCGGTAGTCGCGGGCGGCCTGTTCGAGCGCCACCCGCGTCGGCCCGGCTCGGCAGGGAGGCGGCGGAGTGGGTGGACTGGAGCAATCCTCGCATCCCTGTGCGGCGGGGACTTCACGCCGCACAGTGCCGTCGCTCTGGAGGCGATTGGCAGACGGATCATCATCGCCGGACCTGACCATGCACTCTGGTTTCCCCACCTCCACGGGCGTGGGCCGGATCACCACGGCGGGCGTGATCACAGTCTGGCCGCTACCCGAGGCCCGGGAACTCACAGCTCTTGTCTACGACCCGCGCCACCACGGATTTGTGGTCGCCGACGCCAAGGCCGCTGTGCTGCGCTGGTTTCCGACGCCCGCCTGACGGGCGAGACCAGGGCCTGGCTGGCGGATGGCCGCAGGTGTTGCCCCCTGATCTCCACCGGATCAGACTGAAAGCATCGGAGCAGAGCCAAGACCCCACGCAGATGCCAGGCGGCATGCGTGTCTGGCGTCCCCGACCGCATGGTGATGCGGAGGAGCAATGTCTGACGTCGAATTTGAGTTCGGCTTGGCTTGGACGAAGCGCCAGGATGCCTTCGATGTCAACCTTCGCTACATGGACGCCACGTCCGCCGACTGGCCACGACATTCGAGTACGCCGCTCACGATAGATCTGGCCGAACTGGGCCGGCACCTGGGCGACGCCGATGCTTACGGTCAGGCTCTGACCGGAATGGTGTTCGGGCAATCTGCCGAGACAGCGAATTTCTTCGAAAATGCGGTTTCCGCCGCGCGCGACAGCACGGTGCATTTCCGAATCCATCTCGACGGGCCCGCGAAATATCATTCCGTACGGTGGGAGCTGCTGCGCACACCCGACGACATCCCCATCGCCAAGAGCGGCAACATTCTTCTGTCGAGATACCTTACCGACGCCGACTGGAATCCGCTGCCCCCGCGGACCGAGCATGATACGCGGGCCCTCATCGTGATTGCCTCCCCGAACGATTTGCACAAATACGCTCCCGGACCCCAGGGAAAACCACTCGCCCCGATCAAGGTCGAGGAAGAAATGGAACACGCCTGGATCGCACTCCAGCCCTATCGGTGCCAGACGCTCGCCGGGTCGGGCCGACGGCCGACCCTGGACGAGATCATGCGGCGCATAGACGACTTCCAAGGGGCTTTCGACATCCTGTACCTCGTCTGTCACGGGGCGATGGTCCACGATCGCCCCGTATTGTTCCTGGAGTCGCCGGACGGTACCGCCGATCCGGTAGACGCGCTCCAACTCGCCGACCGGATCCGCGGGCTCGAACGAAAGCCTACGCTGGCTGTTTTGATCTCCTGTCAGTCCGCGGGGTCCGACAACGGGTTCCAGGACGACGACGGCGAGCTGCGCAGTGACGACGACGGCGCGCTCGCGGCGCTCGGCCCGAGGCTGGCGGGTGCGGGTGTCGGCGCCGTTGTGGCCATGCAGGGCAACATCACCAAGGCCTCCGCCAACATCTTCACCCCCACGTTCTTCAAACGGTTCGCGGAGGATCTGAGCGTGGACCGGGCGATGGCAACCGCGCGGAACGCGATCCAGGACCGACCCGACTGGTGGGTTCCCGTACTGTTCTCCCGGCTACGCTCCGGCCAGACATATCACCGGCTGACGCCTACTGGTGGTCTGACGAAGACGTGGAACGCTTTGGAGACAATGGCTCGCAGTGGCCGATTCACTCCCGTCCTCGGACCCGGGCTGGCTGACGGAATCCTGGGGTCACGGCAGGAGATTGCCCGCAGGTGGGTGCGACGTTGGCAGATGCCGATCGCCCCGCACGGTCGGGGGAATCTCGCCCAAGTCGCCCAGTACCTCCGCGTTTCCTACTCGGAAAACATGGTGAGCGCCTACCTAGAGGACTACTTGAAGACGGAGTTTCGGGAGAGGAAGGCGAACGCCGAGGGCGACGACCCATTTGCCTCTATATCGCCGTCGACAATCGAAGAGGATCCTGCGGGTACGATTGTCGAGGTGGGACGCCAGCTCCGCGGCAGGAACTGCGACGATCCTTACCGTGTTCTTGCTTCGCTGCCGGTCAAGTTGTATGTGACCACGGGGTGGACCGATCTCCTCCAAGCCGCACTGCTAGAAGGGGAACCTGGTAAGTCTCCGGTGACCATGTGCTTCCCGTGGACCCCCCGCGCGCAATGGGACAGAGTCGACATCTCCGATCTGCCGTCGGTGGAGAAGCCGTGGGTCTATCACCTCTTCGGACGCCTCGACAACCCGGCGTCACTCGTCCTGACCGAGGATGACTATTTCGCTTGGCTCACCGCATGGGTAGACAAGCGCCCCGAACTGCCCGCGCTCGTTAAGGGCCACATGACCGGTGCCTCGCTGATGTTCCTGGGATACCAGCTGGACGACTGGGATTTCCGCGTGGTCTTCCAGAGCATCAAGAACTTCCTCGGCTACCCCGGCGTGAGCGGTTCGGACAACGTTGCGGTCCAGCTCCGGCCCGGAAACGAAGTGATCGAGCCGGAAGCCGCGCAGAAGTATCTGCAGTCGTACTTCCGACCGGACAACGTAAAGATCTTCTGGGGCACCCCTCAGACCTTCCTGACCGAGCTGAGCCGGCGGCTGGAGGTCGTCCGATGAGAGATGAGACCATGCTGGCCACCTGGATGACCGGTTCGAGCAACAATCCGTATATCGGGCCGCGAGCCTTCCAGCTGGGCGAGCACCTGCCGAACCGCGAGCTCGAAGCCAATGAAATCGCGAATCTCGTCATCGCGGAACGCGTGGTGCTCCTCCACGCGCCGTCCGGGGCCGGGAAGACCTCGCTCATCCAGTCAGCGGTCATAGGGATCCTCGCCGAGAACGGCTTCCGTCCCCTGGGGCCGGCCCGGGTGGACAAACAGCCGCCGCCAGGGCTGAAGGTCCGCAACCGCTATGTATACAGTCTCGCACTGTACCTACTCGGCCAGCGATCCACCGATCCACAATTGTTCGAGTCCTGCACGCTGCGGCAGATCCTCGATCGCGCCATGGCTGAGGCCGAGCCTCCATTCGGACCACAACAGGAGCCGGTCCTGCTCATCGACCAATTCGAGGAGGCCCTCACCCTCGACCCGACAGACTGGGAGCAAAAGACGGAATTCTTCGAGGAATTGGGCAGCGAGTTGAGCGAGTTCGCCCATTCCTGCGAGTCGTATTCCCCCGATCAGGCGGCAGAGCGCCAAGCTCCGGACGGGGCCGCTCAGCGCGCCCGGCCGCACAGGCTCTGGCTGCTCCTCGCGATGCGCGAGGACTACATGGGAGGTCTGGAGCGCTACCGCAAGTTCCTCCCTGGCCAACTGCGCGCGCGGTACCGTCTCGATTTCCTTACCCATCAGGAGGCGCGCCTGGCGATCCAGCGTCCGGCTGAGGAGCGGGGAGTGCGGTTCTCGGACGCCGGCGCACAAGCGCTGATCGGGCGGCTGGCCCAGACCAAGGTCAGTAGTCCTGACCACCGCAGCGAATGGCAGCCGACTCCCTACGTAGAGCCTGTCCAACTGCAGGTCGTCTGCCACCGGCTGTGGCGTGAGGCCAAGGCAGCGCGTCACGACGCCTTCGACACCATCAGCCTCGACGACGTGAAGGCGGCCGATATCGACGACGCGCTCAGCCGGTTCTACGGAGATTTCGTAGCCGAGGCCGCGTCGACAACGGGCGTACCCGAGCAGACGATCCGCGACTGGTTCGAGAACCATCTGATCACCACACAAGGCTTCCGCAGCCAGACCGTGACAAGACCAGCTCCAGGGGAGGAGGGCGTACAACTCCTGAAGTTGCTGGAAGACGCGCACCTCATCCGGGCCGACACCCGCGCCCAGAACACCTGGTACGAGCTGGAACACGACCGGCTCATCACAGCTGTACGGAAGAGCAACGACGAGTGGCGCTGGGCCCACCTCTCCCCGTGGCAGGTCACCGCGCACGACTGGCAGCGCAGCGGTCGTCCCAAGGCACTCCTGGCCCAGGCGCGCGAGCTTCCCCGCCTTGCCCTGGGCAAGGACGAGGACCTCACCTCGACGGAACGCGAATTCCGTGCAGCCTCCATGGAGGAGGCGCAGCGTGGCCGACTGATGTCGGCCGCCCGTGGCGCGGTGGGCATCCTCAGCGCGCTCGTCGTCCTGCTGATAGCGGTGATCCTGGTACTGGTTGGCCTGCTGCTCTACTAGTCGGAGGTGGCCATGCCTGACGCACACGACCTTTTCGGCGTGACCGGAGCCGACGAGCAGCAGGCCGTCTTCAACGGGGTCGACGCGGACACGGGTGAGTATCTCTTCGCCCCGGCGCCTCTGGCCTCCCTGGCCGGGCAGATCCGCGGCGCGGGTCAGCCGGAACGAGGCCACCTGCGGGAACTCAGGAACCGTCTCGAGCGGGACGAGCCGCACTTGGGTGTGATGTACGGCTGGGAGCCGGAGGATCTGGCGTCCGTGGGCTGGGCACTGGTCACCGCGGAGGAAACGGACCCTGAGGTCCTGGCCGCCCTCGAACCCCTGCGGCGTCTGCGGCAGCAACAGGCCGGCGATCTCTACCGGGAACTCACGGTGAAGGCCGGCGAGACCGACGAGGAGTTCCGGTCCCGGCACCACCTTGCGCCGGGACCGGTGGACCCGCGGTCCATGCCGTATTACCTGCTGCTCGTGGGGAGCCCGGAACAGATCCCGTTCTCCTTCCAGTACCAGCTCGACGTGAGCTATGCGGTGGGTCGGGTGCACTTCGACACCGCCACGGAGTACGCGTCCTACGCGGCCTCGGTGATCGCCGCCGAGAGCGGCTCGGACATCGGCGCGCCTACGCGTGAGGGGCCGCGGGTCCACCTTTTCGCCACGCGCAATCCCGGTGACAGACCAACGGCGCTCAGCGCGTCACGGCTGGTCACGCCTCTCGGGGCCGAGCTGGGCTCGCTTGCCGCCGGGGTCCGGCTCACAGAAGACATTGGTGAGGGGGCGACCAAGGTGCGCCTTCATGATCTGCTGTTCGGCGAGTCGGCCCCCGAAACACTCTTCACGGCGACCCATGGTCTGGGCCGTTCGGTCGAGGGTCGCCGGGAGATCCAGGGGGCGCTGCTCTGCCAGGACTGGCCGGGGCCCTTGACGCGGCCGGGCAAGATCTCTAGCGACCACTACCTCGCTGGTGCCGACGTACTCAAGGACAGCCCGGTCATTCCCCGGGCCGTGTTCTCCTTCTGCTGCTACGGGGCCGGGACACCCACTACGGAGGATTTCCCCAACCCCACCACCGATCACGAGCCCCCGCCTGCCACCGAGTCGCCCTTCGTGGCCCGCCTCCCGCAACGGCTGCTCGGTAACCCCGCCGGTGGCGCCCTGGCCTTCATAGGCCACGTCGAACGCGCTTGGGGCTGTTCCTTCCTCTGGGGCGATATGACCCCGCAGATCGCCGCGATGACCAGCACCCTGCTTGCCATCCTCGACGGCAAGCGGATCGGAAACGCAATGGAGTACCTGAACGCGCGGTATGCGGAGGTCTCCGCACAGCTCACCAGCAAGCTCAGCCTGATCGAACGCGCCGGATTGCGCGTTGAGGACCGGGACTTGGTCGGTCTCTGGACGGCGAACAACGACGCGCGGAACTACATCGTGATAGGGGACCCCGCTGTTCGCGGCGTTCTCCAGCCGTGAAGCACGTTCGGAGCGCCCTGGGACACCTGAGGAGGGCCCGATGCCTGCCGAGACAGTGCCAGACACCGACATTCAGTATCACCTCATCGCCTTCGACGCCCGAGGCTGCGAGCGGGCAGAGGCCGACGGGGCGTACAGCCCGGCTGTGCTGAAGCTCGCCGCTGCGCGCCAACCCACGGACGTGTTCGTCTTCAGCCACGGCTGGAACGCAGACGTCCCGGGAGCACGCAAGCAGTACAGCCGCTGGATCGCGACGATGGAGTCCTGTACCCAAGACCGGGCCGCGCTGGCTGCGCGCCCCGGCGGCTACCGGCCCCTGCTGGTCGGCCTGCACTGGCCGAGCAAGGCTTGGAGCGACGAAGAGCTCCTGGATCAGCCAGGCGGGTCCTACGCGGTGTCCGTTGACGCCGAACGCTCCGGCATCGAGGGAGAGGAGTCCAGTGATGGGACTGAGTGGTACGTCGATCACTATGCGACGCTGCTTGCCGACACGCCGCCGACTCGAAAGGCGCTCCGTACGATCCTGCGGAGCGCCTTGATGGATGCCGCGCCGGAGATCCTGCCCGAGCCAGTACGTCAGGCATACGCGGTGATCGACGCAGAGACGGGCGCGGGCAGCGACGGGGCTGGGGCAGCGCCCGGTGAGGACCGGAAACCGTTTGACGCCGAGGCCACCTACCAGGCCTGCCGGCTGGAGGAGGAGGTCGCCGCCTTCGGCGGGCCGTCTCTCGGAGGCCTCCTTGCACCGCTGCGTACACTGACGTTCTGGCAGATGAAGCGGCGAGCCCGGGCCTTCGGAGAAAACGGGGCCGCAACCCTGCTCAGCGACCTTCGGCGTGCGGCACCCGACGCGCGCTTCCATCTGATGGGACACAGCTTTGGCTGCATAGTCGTCTGCGCTGCTGTAGGGCGAGCCGCAGAAGACCAGGCCGCCCGTCCGGTGGACACCCTTGTCCTCGTGCAGGGAGCGATGTCGCTTTGGTCGCTCTGCTCGAGCATCCCGTCGAGACCCGGCAGGCCAGGATACTTCCACCGGATCCTGGCAGACAGGCTGGTCAGCGGACCGGTGCTTGCCACGACCTCAGTTCACGACCGCGCGGTCCGGGTCTTCTACCCATTGGGTGCGGGGGCGGCGGACCAGGTCGACTTCGAGGCCGGCGAGCTGCCGACCTACGGCGGTATCGGCACGTTCGGCCTCCGTGGTCCCGGCATCGGTTTGACGGATGGGGACCTCGGTCCCGCCGACACGTTGTACGACTTCCAGCCTCACGGCGTATACGACTTGGACGCGAACGATGTCATCAAATCCGGGGGAGGCTTCTCCGGAGCCCATAGCGACATCTGCCACCCGCCGGTGGCGCATGCGATCTGGCAGGCGGTGGCTACCGGTGGCCACTCAGACTGTCCGAGGTCCTGTGTCTACTGGCCGGACCAGTACAACAACCCCAACAACGCGGCCGGGTAGCTCCCCGATGGCCGCCGAACTCGCCGCCCAGCCGGACCACCTCGACGTTCTCGTCTGCAGCGTCGGCACCGGTGCGGTCACATCGCCGGGCTCATCGACCCGCCGCGCCGCCGTCGGCCGCGGCTGAAGGCGATCGGCGTCGGCTCTGTCGGCTCGGCGTGTTTCGCGCAGCGACATGTGCTCGTCCATCATGTGGGCCGCCTCTTGGGCGGGTGACTCCCGTCTGTCAAGATTCCTATCAACCAGGTCGGAAAACTAGGGAGTTGCGAGGTGGCCGTGCGAACACCGCATCATGCGCGCCGTCTGCTGCCCCCTCTTACCACCCGTCGGCACATCGACCTGGTTCGGACGTCCAGCGCCATCTGTCTGCCTGCCTGACGTCATCCGTAGGGCCTGGCTCCACGCGCCGTGGACCGTTGTGCGGTTCGTCTTCCCGCTCTCCGTCGGCCGGGCAGCCCTTCGACGGACCTCACCGCCCCGCGCCGGCTACACGCGCGGCGTGCGATGTGCAGCGGGTCGACGTCCACCCCGTGGCCTCCGCGACACCTTTCCACTTCTCAGCCTGCTACGGCGTTCCACCACCGGCGGCGGGCAGTGGGTGCCGTGCGTGCCGATGGCGTCGCATCACCCGTCTCTCCACCTTCCCGAACACCCACCCAGTGAAGGGACACCTTCGTGTCTGCCGCAAGACCGCTCACCACCCTGCGAGCCGCACGAAGGCCCCAGAACCCAAGCAAGCGCTCCTTGGGTTCCTGGGGCCTTCTGGCGGTGGTATTCGGTTATGGGGCTCCGGTTAGCCGGTGGGCTGGTCGTCCTCGGACTTGTTTCGGCGCCGACGTACGGCGAACAGTGCGCCGCCGCCCGCGGCGAGCAGTACTCCGGCTCCGGCCAGCAACCATCCGGTGGCGTCCGCGCCGGTCTGGGCGAGGGAGCCCGTGGGAGCCGGCGAGGAGGTGCTGGAGGTGGTCTGCTCCGGGGTCGGGGCTGCGGAGCTGGTGGGGGGCTGGGAGGTGGCCGGCGTGCTCGGGGTCGGCTTGCCCGACGGTGTGGCCGGCGGGGTGGTGGGGGTCGTCGGGGTAGGCATCGGAGTGGTGGGCGGCTGGGTCGGCTGTTCCTTCTTGGTGTTGGTGAAGGCGGCGGTAGCCGATGCGCCGGGCTTGGCGGTGATCTTCGCCGGGGTGGAGTCCAGCTGGTAGCCGTCGGGGGCCTTGGTCTCGGTGGCGGTGTAGACGGTGCCGGCGCGGGCTGCGACGGGGAGCTTGGCGGTGGCGGTGCCGTCCTTGCCGGTGATCAGCGTGACGGGCTTGCCGTCGCCGCTGGCCGGGGTGATGTTGATGACGGCGCCGGCGAGCGGCTTGCCGCTGGACTTGTCGGTCTTGGTGACCGTGAGGTCGGCGTCCTTGAAGTGGTCGATGATCGTGAGCTTCGCGCTCTGGCCGGGGGTGACGATGACGTCCTGGTCCGATGCGAGGTCGTGGATCGGGCTGCCGGTGGCGGTCTCCTTGAGCCGCCAGACGCCGGGGGTGACGCCTTCCAAGCGCAGGATGCCGTCCGCGTTGGTCTTGCCGGTCAGGGCCTTGGTCCCGTTCAGGGTGTCGAGCAGGGAGAACTCGGCGCCCGCGAGGAGGGCTCCCTCGGGGTCCTTCTTAAGGATCTCGACGGTGCCGGGCTGCGGTTCGGGGGCTTCCGCCCAGGCGGTTGGGGCGCTGAGCAGGGTGCTTGCCGTGAGGGCTGCCACGGTTGCAGCAACTACGGTCGGGAAGCGGTCGGTGGCGCTGGAGTGCATGAGGGAGTGATGTCCTTGATCGTGGATGGCGGTGTGCCGGGGCGGCATCTGAGGCCGGAGGTCAGCGGGAGCGGCCGGAGGCGGGGCGTGCGGACGGCAGGGTGGGCAGGCTCGGGCGGGAGTGTTCGGGCGACGGGGCGGGAGCCCAGATCTGGATGTAGTGCGTGATAGCGCGGCGAAGACCGGTCAGGTCGGCACCGTTCCAGGGCGGGGGGCCGTCCTCGTGCCAGTCGCGGATGCGGGCGTAGCCGTCCCATCCGGGGCCGATGCCCTTTGCCGCGTCACGCCGGGCGAAGGTCTGGTGGTCTGCGAAGGAGAGGGAAGCCGCGTCCAGGGTTCCCAGGTAGGGACGGAGCAGCGCCAGGCGCAGGCCGTCGTACTCCCGGTGCCGGATCGTGCGCTGGAAGTCGATACGGATGCGCACCGGGGAGTCGGCTGATGGGGCGCCGTAGTAGGTGTTCCCGACGACGACGCCGACGGGGAAGGGTGGCTGGAGTTCGGTGAAGAACTCCGTGGCATGCAGGGACAGGTGGGCTCCAGTGCTTGGGTCAGCGGCGAGCGGGGGTCGGGCCGGTGCTGGTGCTCCATCGCGGCACGCTGGTCGTGGTGAGCGTCGGCCGGGGTCGGGCTGCCGTGCGGCGGTGCACGTCTAGCGGAGTGGGCGCCGGCGGTGGGGGTGGGACGATCGGTGTGAGCTGGATGTGCGGGAGTAGCGAGGAGGGCATCCAGTCCTTCCATCGAGGGACCGGGGCCGGGTCGGCCAGGGCGGTGGTGATCGCGGTGACCAGGTGGACCGGGGTGCCGGTGGAGGCAGTGGCGTACCAGCGGGGTCCCTTCGGGCCGCCCCACATGTACCAGCGAGCCTCCAGCGTGGTCAGCTCCTTGGTCTCGTCGAGCCGGTCGGTGACGTACTCCAGGCCGGCCAGGCCGTCGGCGCTCTGGAGTTCCAACACGCCCCAGCGGGGGTGCTGGAGTTCCCAGCCGCTTTTCAGGAGCGGGGCAACGGCGTCGAAGCGGTCGCGTGGCTCCTTGTCGAGGTAGGCGTCGGGGCCCTGGGCATACGCGGTGGCGAGGGCGGTGGTGAAGGCGGTGACCAGTTCCGTGGGAGTCGTGTCGTTGAAGCACACGCCCCAGGCGGGGGCGGCGAAGGCGTCGCGGTAGGCCGTGATGCGCCAGAGGCCGTCGTCGTCGCCTTCGGGGAGGAAGCCGAGTCGGATCTTGCGGTCCGGGGAGGCGACGTACAGGTTGGAGACCTCGTCGTGGTGGCGGTCCCAGCCGAGTTCGAACAGTGGCTGGAGGGCGTCATCGGCGATCCAGGCGCTGCCGGCCAGGTATCGGGGGGTGACGTAGACGTCACCCTCGATCGGTTCAGGTGCGGTGTCGGTCAAAGAGCAGTCCAGAAGGCAGGGGTGGTTGGCGGCTACGCGGTCGGCGTGACGGTGATCGTGACGTGGTCGCGGGCGGCCCGGAGGCGGGCTTCGGCCTGGTCGGCGTCGGGGGCGGTGACGACGAGGAGGCCGACGCGGGCGACATCGACGTCGCCCTCGGGCGGCAGGGTGACCTGCTCGCCCGGGGAGAGGATCCAGCTGGCCTGCTCCAGCCAGTCGGCGGCCCCGGCGAACTCCGGGTCGACGCCCCGCTCGATGACGGTGCCGGAGACCTCCGGGTAGAGGAGGGCGACGGCAGCGGCCTGCTGTCGGGTGGGGGTGAGGTCGGGCTGGAGGCCGAGGGCAAGGTCGGCTGCGGCGCGGGGCAGGTCGATGCCGGTGGCTAGCAGGACGAGCTTGCCGATCAGGTCGCCGCCGATCCGGCCGTTCACTTCGATGATCCGCGGGCCCGTGCTGGTGAGGCGCATCTCCACGTGCTGGATTCCGGTGGTGAGCCCGAGTGCGGCGACGGCTGCCTGGGCGACCGGTCCGACGCGGCGGAGCAGGGGGTCGGTGGCGTCCACGGTGTGGCCGACTTCTTCGAAGTAGGGGGCGAAGGCGAGCTGCTTGCGGGTGACGGCAACCGGGGTGGTGACTCCGTGGTGGGTGACGCATTCGACGGAGATCTCTTCGCCGTCGAGGTACTCCTCGACCAGAACGTCGGTGGACTTGCCGCCCCACAGGCTCGCGCCTTCGGTCGCGAACTCGAAGCCGGCGGGGAGTTCTTCGGCGCGGTCGACGCGGATGACGCCGACGCTCCCGGCCTGCCCGGACGGTTTGACGACGACGGGATAGCCGATGAACTCGGCGGCAAGGGCCGCCTCCAGGAGGTTGACGGCCTTCAGTGACCGGGCGGACGGCACTCGGTGGTAGTCGAAGAGCTCGCGGCTGAGGGACTTGTCGCGGCATCCGTGGATGACGTCGGGGCGGTCGGTGGCCACCTGTAGGTGCTGGGCGAGGATCGCGGTGTTGACCAGGAGCATCTCGTTCCAGGTGAGCACGGCGGAGATGGGCTGTCGTGCGGCCAGCGCCTCCCCCGCTGCCAGCAGCGCTTCGATGTCGTACGGGTCCGCGACCTCGTGGTCGGCGACGAGGGCCTTCTCCCAGGTGAGGGCGGCCGGGGTGATGACGACCGTGTCGTAGACGGCGGCCACGGATTCGAGGCAGTAGCCGCGGTACAGCTCGTCGTTGGGCGCGACGACCAGAACAACAGGGCGGGACGTGGCAGTACGAAGGTTCTTGGACGGGGTCAAGAGTCGCGGGCCTTTCGAAACAGACAGGGAGCGGGAGCTATCGGGGCGCGGGAAGGTCAGCGGCGCAGGCCGGGGCCTTGGGTGGTGGCCACGAGGCGGGACGCGGGTGATACCGCTGCGGGTGGTGGTTGCCGGCGAGGCAGGGCCAGGGGGAAGACCGTCTCCTTGGCCAAGGCCGCCAGCGGTGCCAGTTGGTCTGCTGCCTGGCTGAGGGCGTCTTGGACTTCGAAGGGGAGCGGTCCCTCGTACAGGGACGGACCGCTGGTTCCCGCCCAGTGGGATACGGCGCGGAGCAGGTGCTGGACGTCGGCGACGAGGCCGTCTTCGGCGAGGAGGTTCTGTGCCAAGGCGTTGGTCTCGCCGACGGGCAGGGTGTCGAAGCGGGCGGCGAGCAGCCGTATGAGACTTCCCGCTGCTGCGGCTTGGTCGGCGCTGAGCGAGGAGATGACCGAAGGGCTCGGGGGCATGGGTCTCCCTGGTCGGGTGAGCGGGGCTGGGGAGGTCAGGTCCGCTCGGGTGCGACAGCGTGGTGGTGGCGCATGGCGGGTTCGTGGCGCAGGTGCCAGAACGTGCTGAAGAGGCCGATGGCCTGGAGGGCCGCGCAGCCGGTCAGAACGTGTCCGAGTGCCGCTGCGGGGGTGAGGGCGACGAGCATTCCGGCGAGCGGAAACGGGGCGAGCATGATCAGGATGGTGATGCTGAGGGTGGCGCCGAAGACGCGTTCGGGGATGAGGTGGGAGCGCAGGGTGCGCAGGACGACCGTCATGCCGCCCTCACCGGCCATTAGTACGGCGGTGAGGACGAGGAGCTGGTTGTACGTGCTGGCCTGGGAGACGGCGAGGCCAGCCAGGGCTGCGACTACGGCGCTGGCGGCCCCGGTGGGCCACAGGCCGACGCGGTCGATGGCGTAGCGGCAGCAGGCGACCGTGACGAGGGAGGCTGCGGCGGCGGCCGACCAGATCACGCCGACGGCGGCGCTGGAGTGACCCAGGTGCTGCACGACGATGATCGGAGCGGCGGCCTGGAGCATGCCGGTGGCGAGGTTGGAGACGGTGAGTCCGGCGATCAGCCAGGCGAGGGCCGGCAGGGAGGCGAGGGTCGTCCATCCGGTGTGCAGTCCGGTGAGCTTGGATGCGGCGGCGGGGACCAGGCGGGTCTCGCGGTGCCAGGGGGCGAGGGCGGCTCCCAGTAGGGAACAGGCGGCGATGGTGATCAGGGTGCCGGTGACGCCGACCCAGTGCAGGAGGAATCCGGCGGCTGCGGGCCCGGCGAGGGTGGCGGTCTGGTCGATGCCCAGGAGGGCCGACTGCACCCGGTGGGCCCGGTCCCCCGCGTCCTTGCTGGCCGCCGCCCCGGCCGTCTCGGCCGCGATGTAGGAGAACTCGGTGGCCACGCCGGTGATGGCGGCGAGCGCCATCACCGTGATCGTCGCTCCGGGGCCACCTGCCTGGGTGGGCAGGATGGCCGCCGCGGCCAGGACCACCAGGGCGCGCAGCACGGAGGCGATACGGAAGACCCGCTTGGTGCCGTGCCGGTCGACCATCGTCCCGGCCAAGGAGAACGCAGCGAGGCGGGGGATCCACTCGAGTGCGAACGCCAGCCCGGTGAGGGTGGCGGAGCGGGTGGTGGCGAGGACGATCAGCGGGATGCCGTACGTGGTCATCGCGAACGCGCCGGCATCGGCAGTACGAGGGAGGTAGATGCGGCGCAGCAGGGACAGCTGCGGGAGGAGGGCATGCCGTGGGCCGGCGATCACAAGATCGGTCATCGTCGCTTTCACGCAAGGAGACGCCCGCCGCGGCGAGCAGAACAGGAAGAGGTCAGCGGCGCGGCGTGCGCGCCTTCGGCGGGGTGTACGCCGGATGCGTCGGGCCGATGGCCGTCGACGGCGTGGCCGAGGGGCTCGGCTCGGCGGCGGCCTGGCGGTAGATGGCCAGGTGCGTGTCGAGCTGGCGGAGCAGGTAGCCGCGCTTGATCGTCAGGTTGTCGATGCGGTCACCGAGGAGGCCCTCGGTCCAGCGGTGGCCGACGGTGTCCTTGCCGGTCAGGGTCTTGGACAATTCCTTGATGGCACGGGCCGCTTCGTCGAGGAGCTGCCGCTGCACGGCATCAACTTCGAATGCCGTGTTCATCACGGCCGCAACCGTCTCCCGCATGTGGCCGGGTGCTTCCCGCATCACTGTGAAGGCCCAGGCATTGGGGTCCATGCCGACCGCACGGGCCACCTCGCTGGTCCCCAGCGCGACCACGGCGCCCTCGTACCGTGCGTCGCTCACGCGGCAAGCTCCATCTCGTCCTGGGAGACGCCGGTCAGCTGGGCGGCCAGGGTCGCCCCGTGGTCGCGGACCCATGTCGCGAGCACGGTCCGGGGCCCGTGGAGGGATTCGTAGTCCAACTCGAGGGCGTGCCCGTTCGAACCGGCCGTGGTGGACCCGAGCAGGGCGAGGGTGGCCTGGACCCGAGTGACGAAGTCGCTGACGTCGCTGGGGTGATGGTGGGTTCGGGCCCAGCGGGCTGCCGTGTCGTAGACCTCGGCCAGCGCTTCTCCGGCCGGGGTCAGGACCAGGCTCGGTATTCCTCCGTCGGTGGAGGCCTTCAGCAGGCCCAGCGCGCGCCCGACCGCGGAGGCCTGGCGCAGCTGCCAGCGGGAGAGGCCGGTGAGAGTCCGGCTCAGGAGGTGCCGTTCCAGGGCCCCGTTGTCGTCGATATCACTGACGATCCGGATGAGGCCCGGGTGGGAGAGAGCGGCCGTAGCCGGTACCAGCGCCTGCGCGTGGGTGTCGGTGTTCATCGGGTGCGGCCTCCAGTCGTCGGCGCACCCGCAGGGCGGACCACGGTGGTGGTGTGGGAGAAGAAGAGATCGCCCGGCTTCCATGCCGGACGGGCCTGGGGCGTCGGCACTGCTGGGATGCGCGGCTGGGTGGTGACCCACACAGCCGGGCGGTCCTGGGGCTGCACGGGTGTTGGTGCCCAAACCGGGTGGCTCGCGGCCTCGCTCAGGGGAGCGCCGGCGGCCCAGGCGGACAGTGCCTGGTAGACGGGGGCCAGGTCCCGGCCGGCGGCCGTCAGTTCGACGCGGCCCTCACGGTCCTTGGTGACGAGGAAGTCCTCGGCCAGGCGGTTCAGCGGCTGGTAGACGTTGGTTAGGTGCCGCTCGGGCATGGCGGTGGCGGCCAGGGCCTTGGCGTTGGATGTTCCGCGGACGCGCAGTGCCCACAGGATCGGGGTGGCCTGTCGCGGGGCGATCAGAGCGATGGTGTCCTCGATGTCCTGGGCGCGGGGCACCGCCTTGGGTACGCGGTGGCCGGTCGCCGGATCCAGCACCGTTTCCTTCTCCAGGTGCTTGCCGCCCCAGGTCGCGATCATGCCGAGGACCGGCAGCAGCTCGCGGCCTCGGACGGACAGCCCGTACAGCACGTCCTGGGGCTCGAACTCGGTTCGTTCAAGGAGTCCGGATTCGGTGAGCTTGCCGAGCCTGGGGTGGAGCTGGCCGTCGGGGAGCCAGGGCAGTGCGCTCTTGATCTCGCGGTAGCGCAGCGGCTTCTGGGACAGGGTGAGGAGCACCCAGACGTTCCACCGCGGGGCCAGCATCTGCAGGCTCTGGGTGACACGGGACAGGTCGGACGATATGGATTCGGGCAGGCCGGTGGTAGCCAAAGGGGTGCTCCTGGAATGTGGGTGCGAGGTTCAGCGGGCGCGGGAGGGCGGGGCGGCGGCCGGGATTGGTGGCGGGACCGGGGCGGCGGGTGTGGTCTCCAGCGCGGGGGTGCGGTGCAGGCTCTGCAGCACTGCGGAGATGTGCCTGGCCTGGGTGTCTCGGACAGCGACGGCTTCACCGATGCGGCGGGCGCAGTCGAAGATGTGGCCGGCGTCGTGGCGTCCGACCTCGCGCTCGGGGTCGACCAGCTTGCGCAGTCGCTGGAGCTGGAAGTTGATGTCGGTTTCGGCGAACTCGATGGCGCTGTTGGCGGCCAAGAGCGCGGACAGCATGTTCGGGTGGGTCGTGGAGTCGGCGTGCGCTTCAAGTTCGGCGCGCGGGCGCCCGTATAGGGACTCGATGTGCTCGGCGATCTGCCGGGAGGTGGTGTGGGTCAATCAGCGGCCTCTCGCGCTCTGCGCCGCCACGCGAGCCCCGACAGGCGAGACTCCGGCGGCGGGTCGGGTGGTGGCCCATAGCTGGTCCAACTTCGGCGGTCCGTGGCGCGCGGTACCCGGCGGTGGCATGGCGCGACGAAGTTCACGCAGGGCCGTGACGTACTGAGTGCGAGCGGAGAGGGCTGCGTCCATCCACTGCGAATCGAAGCGGAGCTCGGAGGCGGACAGCGTGCCCATGTCGCCGTCCGGGGCGGTGTACCGGTGGACGCGGTCCCGGACGCGGGCGACCTGCTCTTCGGCCAAGGCCAAGAATGAGCGCAGCTCCAGGGCGCGTTGCTCGGCGGGCGTGGCAGTACCGGCAGCCGCAGCGGCGTAGAGCTGCGCTACCGGAGCAGCGAAGACCTCTTCGAGGTGCGCATCCTGGCTGGACGGCTTCGTGGAGGTGCTCATCGCACACCTTGCCTGGCAGGTACGGCGGGCACTACGGCAGGCCGGGGTACGGGGGTGGTCGCGATGGCGGGCCCGGTGCGGGCGGCGCCGCGCCAAGGCCCTGGTGTGCGGTTGCCCGGTGCGTTGTCGTCGAGGAGGTGGCGGACGACCATGGCTCGGCCGTCGCGTACGGCCACGAGGTTGTTCACGCGGTCGGCGAGGGCCATCACGGGGTCGTCGAGCTCGCCGGCCGGGGCGTGGTCCAGAGCGGCGAGGAGGGCGTCCTCTGCGGTGGAGAGGGCCTCTTGGGCTTCTGCGAGGAGTCCGTACCAGCGGGCCACGGTCGTCGCCTCGGGATTCGCCTGGGGTGCCTTGGTCACCGCATGACGCAGGTGGTGCAGCGGCATTTGGAAGCGGGATTCGATCTGCTGGGCGAAGGTGCCGAGCACGTCGTCGAGTTCTTCGGGCATGGCGAACTCCTCTCCATGAAGGCATGGGGTGGGAAGGGTGAAGGGGCCGCCCGTTTCTGCGTGGTGGGCCATTTACTAGGGTCCGGAGAATCCCCGGTTTGGCTGACCGGGGATGTGCTGCTATGTTCCGGGCCCGCCGGAATCAACGTGTCCGGCCAGGCGTCCTCGGCGGGGCGCTCGGGAGGGCGTTTGGGCCCGTCGTACGGACCGTGGACGGTGCGGGTGCCGGCAGCGGAGTGGAGCGGTCCTCCATCCAGTCGACGGCGGCCTCCAAGGTCTCGAACGCGCCCTCGCGCAGGGTGTGGGTGAGGCTGTCGAGGTCGGCCTGCTCCAGCAGGACCCGGAACGGCTTCTGAACCCGCTCGCCGAGCGCTTGCAGGAGCACCACGGTCTCCGGATGGGGCGAGGTGTCGTCGGTGTAGCTGTCGAGCAGGGCGAAGTGGTCGCCGTCGCGCATGAGCCGCTGCTGCAGAGCCACGGTGGCTGTGTCGGCGGCCGTGGTCCCCATGCCCGGAGGCAAGGCGATGGCGGCGGCGGGGCAGCCGCGCTTGATGAGCCAGGACTGGGCCATCGCCGGAAGCGGCAGCTCGGCGTGCTCGAAGGCGTACGTCATCGCGGTGCTGTCCCGTTTGATGTGCGCCGCGATGAGCTGGGGTTCGCCGGGGATTCCCCACGTGACGGCACCGTTGTGGATCACGTAGAAGCTGTTGCGGCCATCGGGGCTGTGGTGGGCGGCGAGCGTGGTCATCGACTCGCTCTCCGCATCGAGGTGATTCCAGAACGCCTCTTCCACGGCTTCGCTGGCGGGCTCGAACCCGTCGAGGCGGAAGTCAGGACGGCGATCGGTTGGCGGCATGGAGCCCCTTTCGTACGGGGGTTGGTGGCGGCCGACAGGTCAGCGGGACCGCGCGGGCGTCGCCGGCCAGGACCCCGCCCTGGGCGCCGGGGCGGCCGTTGCCGCAGGCGGGCGGGTGGCGCCGGTCAGCGTGGTGCGGCCGGTGTCCGTGAGCGAGATGGGCTGTCCGGCGTGGAGGGGGTGGGAGGTGTCGCGGGCCACCAGTCGGGCGTCCTCCAGCCGCTGGTAGAGCGGATGGACGACGCGTACGCCGGAGGCCGTGACGATGGACATCCGTCCGGTCTGTAGGTGCTGGTGGAGCTTCGCGCCCTGGCTGATGGCCAGGAGCGCGGCGAACTCATGGGCCAGGAGGTCCGCGCGCTGCCTCGTGGCGGGTGCCGGGGCTACGGCTTCCAGCGCCTCGAGCACGGCGAGGGCATGGTCTTGGCGGATGTCCCGTGTGACGGTGGCGTCCTTGAGCTGCGCGACGGTCCGCTCGATGCGTGTGAACAGAGCCTGGTCGAAGGGCAGATCCCCGGAGGCGAGGCGCTGGAGACGGGTCAGGTTGAAGGTCACGCCGCGTTCAGCGTCGGAGAGGGCGCGGTGGGCTTCGGCGAGACGGTGCAGCGACTCATCGAGCAGGCCGCGGTCGTGGTAAGTCCACAGGCTGTCGATGTCGTGGCCGGTTACCGTCGCGACGCGGTGGTCGATGCCGGTCGGGGCATTCGCCGGCTGCGTGGTGGACGGCAGGGAGAGCACCTCCTAGAAGTGGGGCGGGCACGGCGGTGCCGGGAGCGGTACGCGGACGTCGAGGTGGGTGCCCTGTTGACGGGACTCGGTGGGGCGGCCGAGGCGTCGGGCCAGGCCGAGCATCGGCAGATTCGACGCCTCGGCGCACACGGAGAAGGTGTGCGCGCCGCCGGAACGGGCGTGGGCGGCGGCGTGCCGGGCGAGGGCCAGGCCGATGCCTCGGCGCTGGTGGACGCGACCTGCAGGCCGAGGTCGAAGACGCCCGGCTCTCTGCTGACCGGTCCGGCCGAAGCCAGGGCGACAACCTCGGTGGCATGGAGAGCGATCCAGCAGCTGGAGTGATCCAGCAGGCGCTCGATGTCACGGCGGGTGATCCGCGTTCTGCCCCAGCGGCAGTGCAGTGCCTGCTCGGAGCAGCTGCGGTGGAATGTCTCGATGAGAGGCCAGTCCGTCAAGGTCGCGGTCCGGACGTGGGCGGCGCCGACGGAGTTCAGCAGCTGGTGCACACGCCTATGGCGGTGAGGAGGGCTTCGCGGCTGTAGGCCTTGCGGCGGCGGCCGTCCGGCAGGGTGATGTCGCGGGTCTGCATGCCGTGCGGGGCCAGGAGCTGGGCGAGGCGGGCCTGGGTGAGGTCGCTGTAGCGCCAGTGGTTTCCGGCGGTGCCCGGCAGGTGCCGAAGGGCGTCGACGAGGTCGGCGGAGGCCACGGCGTGGGGGTGGCCGAGCTCAGCGAAGACGTTGCTGCACGCGTCGAGCAGGCAGGTCGCGGGCTCGTCCGGTTCCTTGCAGCACTGCTCGTCCGTGTCGATGCGGAAGGTCGCCCTGACGGCCTCCGCGGCGGCCTCTGCGGCGGCAAAGTCGGCCTCGCTGAGGCAGGGCGCCGACAGGAGCAGGGACAGCTCGCGTCCGGCGGCAAGTCGTGCGATGAGGAGATCGGTGCACAGCTCCCACTCCTCGGCGCCCCCCATGTCGGGCTGCGGCGGGGCGGTCAGTGCGGCTACCAGGCGCTGTTCGAGGTCCTGGACCTCGACGAATACGTTCAGGATGTGGCGGTGGCGGGGGTTTTCATACGCCGGCTTGCCGCCCAGGAGGCTGGTGGCGAAGTTGTCGAGGAAGTTGTTGGGGAATGTCGTCAACGGATGTGGCCTTTCGGGGCGAGCGGGAGGGCAGGCTGGGGAGGTCCGGGGAGCGCGTAGGGGGGCGGTCCCGGCTTGGGGAAGGTGCGGGTGGTGTCGAGCTGCGGGGAGCGGCCTCGGGCGGCGTGGGTGAGGGCGTCGACAGGCCGGCGCTTGATGCCCAGGCGGGCGGCGGCGGTCCTGTAGACGTCGCTCTGTTCCCGGGGCCGTACCGCGACGACGTGGATCTCGGTGCGGAACGCGGATCCTTCGGGGGCCCGGCGCGTGGCGTAGACGATGCGCCAGGCCGAGCGGGAGTCGACGTAGACCTTGCGGAGCCCGTCGAGTTCGTGGGTGAGTTTCCCGCCGAACAGGTTGGCGTTGACGACGTCCTGGAGTTTGGCGAGCGCGAGGTCGCGGATGTCGCTGGGCGCTTGGAGGAGGTCGGTCAGGGCGCGAGGGTCGAAGGTCAGACCGAAGGCGGGTTGTTCGTGGCCGCTCACGAGGCCGCCTCGACGGCGCGTTCCGTTTCGTCGGCCGCGGTGGCCGCCGGGCGGGTGGAGCGGCCGGGGCCTCGGAGCAGACGGTGGGCGGGGCGGTCGGGGTCGGTCTGGCAGGCCGACAGCGGTCCGCCTGCCGCGCGGATGGCGGCCATCGCGTGGGTGAGGAAGTCCCGGTGCCACACGAACATCCCGGACGGTCCGGCTTCGGGGTCCTTGTGCTGCTGGTAGGCCATCCACAGGGCGTGCAGCCACGCGACGACGTCGAGGTGTTCCTGCCACTGTTCGCACCACGGCGCGGATGTGGTGATCTCCGTGCCGTAGACCGGCATGAGGAAGTCCTCCACCCAGTCGGTCAGGGAGTCGATCTCGTTCTCCCGCTCTTCAGCGTCCAGCTCCAGGATCGGCTTCGGCTCGGGCGGCAGCACGGGGGCGGGCATGCCGGGAAGGCCCGGCATGGAGAAGCCGGCGAAGGGCATCGGATCGGGTGCGGCGGCCAGGCTGTCGAGCTGCCTGGCCTGCTGGGCCGACTGGTCCAGGAGCTTGCGGACGCTGGCCTCGATGCTCTCCAGGTCGACTTCGGGAACGCGGATCGGATCCATCGGCTGGCCGTCGGGGCCGTCTATGGGTTCGAGCACGAAAGGTCTCTCCTCGCAGCCGCATGCGGCACGTCGGAATTCGAAAGAGGGGCTGGAGTTCAACCATCCACACAATCCCCGGTTTGGCTGACCGGGGATCGCGTGCTACAAAGCCCCCGCACGACGGGGACAGAAAGACGAGATACCGCCTCCAGCCCCCGCCGCGAGCGGGTGAGGGTCAGGCAGAAAGGACGAAGTCGTCCTGGGAATAGGCCTGCTGGACGGCTTCGGTGAGCCGGTCGGAGGCGATCTCGGCGTAGTGCCTGGTCTTCTCGACGCCGATGAAGTCCCGGCCCTCCAGCAGGGCTGCGACACCGGTGGAGCCGGATCCGGCGCAGAAGTCCAGGACGGTGCCGCCCGGCGGGCTGATCTTGACGAGCTCGCGCATCACCTCGACCGGCTTCTGCGTGATGTGCTGCCGCTTTCGGCCGGTCGGCTGCGATCCGGAGTACAGACCCGGGAGGTAGACCTCGTTCCGGGAGCCGTCCATGTCGCCGTTGGACCCCCAGACGATGAACTCGCAGTTCTGGGTGAACCGGCCCTTCTGCGGGCGCGCCGCAGGCTTGTGCCAGGCCAGCACCCCGCGCCACACCCAGCCGGCGGCCTGGATCGCGTCGGTGGTGATGGGCAGCTGGCGCCAGTCGGTGAACAGCAGCGCCGTGCCGCCGGGGCGGGTCGCCCGCTGGGCTTCGGTCATGATCTGCGTCAGCCAGAAGCCATAAGACCTCTGGTCCATGTTCTCGCCAGTGAAGTCCGGCAGGGCGTGGCCGGCGTCCGCGGAGGTGTACTTCTGCCGGGCCGTGCGGCTCGTGCGCTCCTTCGCTGTCCGCCCGCCCGAGTTGTACGGCGGGTCGGTGATGACGGAGTCGACGCAGTTGTCCGGGAGGGTGGACAGGACGCTGAGGGCGTCGCCCTGGTGCAGGGAGAAAGGCAAAGAGGTACCCCAATATCGGTTCGGGAAAGGCGAGGGGAACTCCGGCTCGCCGCAATGAAGCCGCCCGCCCGGATGTGGACACAGGTGTGCCATAGGGCCATGGGGCGGTTGTGCGGGGGGAGTTCCAAAACTGTAGGGCACGATCCCCGGTTGACCACGGTCGCCGCCAAAACCCTTGAAATAGAGCCTTGATCATCATTTTCTTGGTCAACCGGGGATCCGCACTTACTGTTTTGGAACTGCCCGGTGCACACAGCGCCAATGGCTGCATTCCCCCGTCATGCCCACACGGAGGCACCTCCTTGTCCCGGCACATCTGATCCGCCCGTACGTCGTCGCGAGCGGCAACTCGCAGCGACGTCACGAGGCACAGCTCACCCATCACCCGGCCTACCGCGCTCCTTCTCACATCTCCACGGCACCGCGCGGCCGGGGCTTCACACACTTCAAGGACACCGCTATGACATCCCTGCGCCCTCCCCTGCCTGAAACCCGGCCGCCGGCCCTGACCGGCGAGCGCGGAGGCACCCCGGGTTGAAGGCCGTAGCCGCCGCCATCGGCGTCCTCTGCCTCTCCCCCCTCGTCCTCGCCACCACCGCCACCATGGCCGCAGCCGGAAGCGGCGCAGCCTCCAAGGGCGCCGCCTGCGCGCCCGGCGGCAGCAGCGTCGATGCCTCCGCGGTCGCCAAGCAGGTCGCGGCGATCCTCGGCGGCCAGGGCGGCGACGGCTCGATCCGCGTCGAGGGCCTGGAACTGCCCGACGAGCAGATCCCCCATGCCAAGACCATCGTCGCCACCGGCATCGCCCTGAAGGTCCCCGAGCGCGGACAGGTCGTCGCGCTCGCCACCGCCATCCAGGAATCCCGGCTGCGCAACCTCAACTCCGGTGACCGCGACAGCCTCGGGCTGTTCCAGCAGCGGCCCAGCCAGGGCTGGGGCACCCCCGAGCAGATCCGCGACCCCGTCTACGCCGCCACCAAGTTCTACAAGGGGCTGCTGGAGGTCAAGGGGTGGCAGCAGATGACCATCACCCAGGCCGCCCAGGCCGTGCAGCTCTCCGGTTTCCCGAACGCGTACGCGCAGTGGGAGCCGCTGGCCCGGGCCCTGCAGCAAGCCATCGTCAAGACGCTGCCGAACGGCGGCACAGGTCAGACCGGTCAGGAACCCGGTACCGCTCCGGGTGGCGCCGGCGGCTGTAGGCCGGGCGAGGACGGACCCGGCTGGGGCTCCATCCCCGAGGGGACCGTCCCCGCCGGGTACAAGATCCCCGCCGACGCCTCGCCGAAGGCCCGCATCGCCATCGACTGGGCGATGCACCAGCTCGGCACCCTCTACCAGTGGGGCGGCACCTGCACCGCGCCGCACGGCCCCGACCCCATGGGCCGCTGCGACTGCTCCAGCCTCATGCAGCAGGCCTACGCCAAGGCCGGCGTCCAGCTCACCCGCACCACGTACACGCAGGTCAAGGAGGGTGACGCCGTCCCGGCGAACACCCTGAAGCCCGGCGATCTGCTCTTCACCCGCGGCACCGCCGCCGTCCCCGAGCACGTCGGCATGTACATCGGCGCTGGCCTGGTGATCAACGCACCGCGCACAACGAAGCCGGTGCGGATCGAGAAGGTCGGCGACTGGCAGATCCTCGCCGTCCGCCGCATCCCCGCTCTCAACAGCTAGACCGCCGCCCGCCGATGCGGGCCCGCGCCGGTCCCCTCTCCGCGCCCCGAGCGCCCCTCTCCCTTCCCCGCACAGCCGCAGGGCCTCTCCGGCCTGCGCCCGCAAGGAGCTTCGCCATACCCATTTCACTCGCAGACCGCGTCCTCTACCTCGCCTACGACCCCGGAATCACTCCAACGGATGGCGGCCTTCCCGGGCTCGACGTCCTGAAGAAGGTCGTCAACTCGATCAACATGTTCGGCATCATCGCCGTCGTCGGCGCGCTCGCCGTCTCTCTCGGCGTGTGGGCCTGGGGCCACCACAGCGGCGGCCACCAGGCCGAGGCCAATGGCAAGAAGGGCGCCGTCGTAGCCGCGGGCGCCGCCCTGGGCCTGGGCGCCGCCAACGGCATCGTCGCGTTCTTCTCCGCACTCGGGACGCAGGTCAAGTAGTGCCGAAACGTTCCCTCTCCCCCTTGCACCGGGCCACCACGCACTGGACGACCGGGCGACGGATCCTCGTCGCCGCCGTGGTCATCACCGCGCTCCTCGGGGCCGCCGGACTGACCGCCTGGTTCACCTCCCGCGGCGGCCAGAGCAAGACCGGCGTGTCCCCCGCAACCCCCGCGCCGAGCTCGCCCGCCGCCACGGCCCCGAAGCCTTCCGCCGGTACGGGCTCGGTCCCGGCGCCGCCCAAGCTCACCGACCCGCTCGCCTACGCCAGGGCGGCGGCGGTGATGCTCTGGTCGTACGACACCCGCACCACCAGCCGTGACCAGCACCTCGCCGGCATGAACGCGTGGATGACCAGCGAGACGAAGTACACCGACTGGACGGCGATCTCCGGGCAGGTCCCGGACCCGGTGCTGTGGTCGCGCATGGCCGACAACGCCCAGTACGCCACCGCCGCCGTGGGCGAGGCCCACTTCCCCTCGGCGTTCAAGCAGGCCCTCGCCGAGAACCCGTCCGCGATCACCGAGGCGTACATCTACGCGGTCACCGTCACCGGCAAGCAGACCATCGCCTGGAAGGGCGGCGGGGGCGGCGCCGAGGACCGCGCCGTCACCCTCGCTGTCCAGTGCCGACCCAGCTCCGACTGCGCCCTGGTCTCCCTCGCCCCGAGCGTCGCCCCGTAATACGCCACTGACGACAAGGAGGTATCCCTCCAGTGGACTTCTGTTCCATCCCCCTCGCCAGCAAGCTGTGCTCGGCCGCCGACGCCATCGACTTCGTCTCCGACCCGGGCAAGGCCATCACCGAGGGCATCGGCAACTGGATCGCCAAGAGCTGCGGCGAGTTCGCCGCCGCAGCCGCCGACCTCGCCGCCGAGGCCGTCAACGCCACCACCAAGGTTGACCTGCGAGCAGGCTGGTTCGTCGACAACTACGAGCTGCTGCTGCCCATCGGCCTGACCATCCTGGTCGCCACCTTCTGCGCCCAGCTCATCCGGGCCGCGATCCGGCGCGACGGCCAGGCCCTGACCCAGGCCTTCACGGGCACCGCCGGCGGCGTGATCTTCTGCTTCGTCGCCATCGCCGGCACCACCGTCGCCATCGAAGTCGTCGACGCCTTGAGTGACGGATTGTTCGCGGCAGCGGGCACCTCGATCGAAGAGGCGGTACGCCGCATGGTCAAGGCCAGCTCCGTCGCCTCGATGGTGCCGCTGGGCTGGATGATCCCCGGCATCGTCGGCCTCGGAGCCGGCATCGGGGCCATCCTCTACTGGTGCGTGATGATGGTCCGCAAGGTCGGCATCCTCGTCCTCGTCACCCTCGCGGTATTCGCCGGGGCCGGAGGCGGCTGGGAGGCCGCGCGGCGCTGGCGCCGGGGCTGGATCGAAGCCACCGCCACGCTCGTGGTCAGTAAGTTGCTGATGACGATCGTGTTCCTCCTGGGCATCTCCGCCCTCGGCCAGACCCAGGCCAAGGACGGCCTCGGCGCCCTCGCCGACTGCCTCGCCGGAGTCGTGATCATGATGATGGTCCTGCTCTGCCCGTACGCCACGTTCAAGTTCGTCCACTGGGCGGCTGAGGGCACCGACGGCGAGTCGATCCACCGAGCCGGCGGCACCGGTGCGCAGATGGCCAAGCAGCACACCGAGCAGGCAGCCCGCAAGGCCGCCGCTATGGCCGCCACAGGCGGAGCCGGTGCAGCGGCCGGAGCCGGCGCAGCACCGCAGGGCCCGGCGGGCTTCCCTGGTGACATCGCGGCCAACCCCAGCGGCGGATCCGGAGGCGAGCAGAACAGCGCCCCGATGCCGTCCTCTGGCGGTGGTGCGGCGACCGACGCGCTGACCAAGGCGGTTCAGCCCCCGCCGACCAGCGTGAGCCAGGACACCAGCGGCCAGCTCGGCGGAAGCACCGGATCCTCCCCGTCAGACCCCTCCGGTTCGGGCGGTACGGGTCCCGCTCCCCGCAGCACCCAGGAAGGCCCGCCGCAGGGCGCGCCCGCGCAGGGCCCGGCCGCGAGCAGCCCCTTCGCGAGCGGTCCCTCGCCCACCGGCTCCTGACCGGACCCGTCCACGCCACCCGGGCGGGACACGCCGCACCACGATGCCGTGTCCCGCCCGGGTCCCAACCCCGTGCCCCGAAAGCGGACTCCGCCTTGTCTGACCTTGTCCTCCCCCTCACGATCAAATTCCCCCACAGGTCGCGACGCGGCATCCTGCTCGGCCTGTCCCTGCCCCAGCTGACCCTCACCTCCACGGCCCTCGCCCTTCTCCTGGCCACCGTGGTGTCCACCGGCCTGGTCGGCGCCCTCGCCCTGACCCCCCTGTGGGCCGCGGTCGCAGCCCTCGTCGTCATCCGGCGCCACGGCCGCTCCCTGATCGACTGGGCGCCGATCGTCCTGCGCTACGCACAGCGCCGTCGCACCGGCCAGAGCCTGTGGCTGGCCCGCGCGGTGTCCAGGCCCCGCACCGACGGTGTGCTCCACCTGCCCGGCACCGCCGCCTCGCTGCGCGTGGTCACCCCCTCAGGATCTCAGGCCGCCGCCGTCCACGACCCCCACGCCCAGACCCTGACCGCCATCGCCCGCGTCTCCAGCAGGGCCTTCGCCCTCCTCGACCCCGCCACCCAGAACAGCAACGTCACCTCGTGGGGCCGAGCCCTGGCCGGCATCGCCCGCAGCGGCCACATCGCCACCGTCCAGGTCCTGGAACGCACCGTCCCCGACAGCGGCGACACCCTGACCCGGCACTGGACCACCCACGGCCACCCCCAGGCCCCGGTCGCCGGGCAGGTGTACTCCGAACTCGTCTCCTCCGCCGGGCCCGCCGCCGCCCCGCACGAGAGCTACCTGGCAATCTCCCTGGACCTGAAGGCCGCCAAGCGGCTCATCTCCCAGGCCGGCGGCGGACTGCCCGGCGCCTTCACCGTGCTGGGGCAGACCACCGCATCCGTCGCCCAGGCCGCGCGCGGCGCCGGACTGATGGTCACCGGCTGGCTCACCGCCCGCGAGATCGCCGCCGTGGTGCGCACCGCGTACGACCCCAAGGCCCTGGCCGGTCTGCAGCAGTGGTCCGAGCACGGCAGGGCCGAGGCCGAACCGGCCGCCGCAGGTCCCGTCGTCCAGGTCGAGGAGTACGACCGCGTCATCACCGACAGCGCTCGTCACGCCACCTACTGGGTGGAGAACTGGCCGCGCACCGAGACCACGTCCGGGTTCCTGCACGGGCTGATGTTCACCGCCGGCGTGCGCCGCTCCTTCTCCCTTATATACGTGCCCCAGGGACTCGAGTCCGCGCTGCGCGACGTCCAGCGCACCAAGGCCACGATCATCGCCGACGCCGCCGAGCGCCAGCGCCGCGGACAGGTCGACTCCGAGGCTGACTCCGTCGAGTACGGGGACGTCAAGGAACGTGAACGCCAGCTGATCGCCGGGCACGCCGACGTCGCCCTCACCGGACTCCTGACCGTCTCCGCCGAGACCGACGCCCAGCTCGACGCCGCGTGCGCGCAGATCGAGACCGCCGCCGTCAGCGCCCAGGTTGATCTGCGCCGCCTGATCTACCAGCAGCCCGAAGCCCTCACCCTCGCAGCGCTCCCACTGGCCCGCACCGCCCTGTAGCCGACCACCCGCCGCACCGCCGCGGCAGCAAGGACCTACCACTTGACCAACGCCCACACCCCGTCCGGCGACGCCCACCCCTATCTGCGGGCCGCGACCGCCGGCATCCGCCACCACAGCCGCCAGACAGCCCGGAGTCCTGCCCCGGCCGACCGCGCGCACCTGGACGTCCTGCACAGCCACCTGACCGGCCTCCACCTCCTGATGGACCAGCTCGCCGAGACCACCCGGCCCCGGCACCCGGCAGCCGGAAGGCACATAGCCGCCGCCCACCTGCGGCTGTGGCAGGCCTCGACCAGCCTCCACGAGGCCTTCCACACCCTCCCGGCCTCCGAGTCCACCGGCGCCGATGCGGGCTGCCGCCCCGACCGGCTGCCCGAGGGGCCGCCGGTCCTCACCATCTGCCAGCGCCAGCTCGCGTCCGGCCACGCCATCCGCCGCAAGACCACTCCCGCCGACCACGGCCCCCGCCCGGCACGCACCGCCTGAGGGCAGCCCCCGCAGAATCGATCCGCCCCCATGTCCCAGCACCGCCCCGGCCGCCGCGCCCGCCGCGCCTCCGCCAGCCCCCTGTTCACCCCCCACGGCACCGACCGCAACACCCGCAAGGCCGCCCGCCGCCAGCTCGCCGAAGCCCAGGCCAAAGCCCGCGCCGAATCCACCTCCCCCTCCGGCGAACACGAGCCCGCCGAGACGGAGATGTCCCTCCCCCTCTACCCCACCGCCGGACGGCCCGGCGCCGCCTCAGCCCGCGGCAACAAGCTCCGGCTGCCCGCCCACCGCATGACCACCGCCGTAGCCGCCGGCGCCTACCCGTTCCTCGCCGAAGGCGGCCTGGGCGCCGACGGCATCTACATCGGCCGCGACGTCCACGCCGAAGCCGCCTTCGTCTTCGACCCGTTCACCCTGTACGGCAAGGTCGACGGGTTCACCAACCCGAACATCCTGCTCGCCGGGGTGATCGGCCAGGGCAAGAGCGCCCTCGCGAAGAGCTTCGCGCTGCGGTCGGTCGCCTTCGGATACCGCGTGTACGTCCCCTGCGACCCCAAGGGTGAGTGGACGCCCGTCGCGCAGGCCCTCGGCGGCACCTCGATCGCGCTCGGCCCCGGCCTGCCCGGCCGCCTCAACCCCATGGACGCCGCCCCCCGCCCCCCGTCCGTGACAGAGGCCGACTGGGCGGGTGAAATCCGAAAGCGCCGCCTGCTCCTGCTCGGCTCCCTCGCACGCACCGTCCTGGGCCGCGACCTCATGCCGATGGAGCACACCGCCCTCGACATCACCCTCGACGGCGTCGTCAAGGCCGCCGCCGCAGCTGGCCGCACCCCGCTCCTGGGCGACATCGCCCACACCCTGGCCCAGCCCGCCCTCCTCGACCAAGCAGCCGGCACCGTCTCCGGCCACCTCGGAGACGCGGCCCGCGACCTCGCCCACGCCATGCGCCGCCTGGTCCACGGTGACCTGGCCGGCATGTTCGACGCCCCCTCCACAGTCGCCTTCGACCCGGCCACCCCGATGCTGTCCATCGACCTGTCCCGCCTCGGCGGATCCGGAGACGACACCGCACTCGTCCTCGCCATGACCTGCGCCTCCGCGTGGATGGAGTCCGCCCTCACCGACCCGCGCGGCGGCCGACGGTGGATCGTCTACGACGAGGCGTGGCGCCTGATGCGCCACCCCGCGCTGCTGCAGCGCATGCAGTCCCAGTGGAAGCTCTCCCGCGGACTCGGCATCGCGAACCTCATGGTCATCCACCGGCTCTCCGACCTCCTGACCGCCGGTGACGTCGGATCCCAGGGCCGCGCCCTGGCCGAAGGCCTCCTCGCGGACTGCTCCACCCGCATCATCTACCGGCAGGAAACCGACCAGGTCCACGCAGCCGCCACCCTGCTCGGCCTGACCTCCGTGGAGACCGAAGCGATCTCCCACCTCAGCCGCGGGCGCGGCCTGTGGAAGGTCGCAGGCCGGTCCTTCATCGTCCAGCATCTGCTCCACCCCGCCGAGCAGGCCTTGTTCGATACCGACGCCCGAATGCATTGAAAGGCCGTGAACAGTCCATTCCTGACATCACGAATCCCGACTACTTCCTCCAGCTCGCACGAACCGTGGACAAGATCTCCAACGACCTTCCGAAGGCTGAGGAGCTGCGCCGCGGCGCCGACATCACCCCGGACATCCACACCATGGTCGGCGACCTCGGCGTGATCCTGACCGAAGTCTGCGAGGAGCTTGCCACCAGTAGCCGCTACGAGACCCAGAAGCTCACCCACTACACCGAGTACGAGCGTTTCGGCACCGCGTCCCTCGCCCAGTGCGCGATTCCTATCGGTACGGCCCTGGCCCACCTGAGCCACGTAGTGGACCGTCTCGGCTTCCTCCACGCGAGCATCCGGCACTCCTCCACTGAGCGGACCCCACCGCCCGACGACGTCCGGGTTGCCATCCAGGCGTACCTCGATCTCGTCGGCACCGACCTGGGCATGGCCGTCCAGCAACTGCGCGGCAAGGCAACCGAGATCAGCCGGATGATCACCACCCGCGGCGCCCTCGCGGCCAATACACACACCGTGACACCCCCGACCACCGCGCTCCCGCCCGGCCGAACCCGATGATCGCGCGTCACGCTCCTTCGGCAGGACGGCCAAAGGAGCGTGCACTGGCGCCCCTGCCGGATCACCGCAACGTCTTCGACCCCAGCTGGCAGCGGGCATGGGACCGGTTCGGCCACGTGACCACGCCGCTGCGCGAACGCGGCCTGAGCTGCGATGTCCAGTACGGGCTGGACGACTGGATCGTCTACGCCTGGCTGCCCGGGCACGACTCCGTCGTCCTCGTCGGAAGGCAGAACGGCTGGCTGGCCACACACCAAACTCCGGCCGAGAGCCCGACCTCGATGTCGGTCCTCTACGACACCACGGTGTCCCCTGGCCCCGACGACTTCGCCGACGTCGAGCCACTGCTCTCCGCGGTCGACGCACTCCTCGCACGGCTCGCCCGCGCACAGTCACCACCGGCATCCCACGGCGTGCACGTGGCCGAAGTCCCCGCCCCGCCGGCGACCGGGCGCGGCACCCGCAGCCGCTGACCACCACGCCCCCGTCTTTCAGGAAGGTTCCCCGTGTACCACCCCGTCAGCATCCACATAGGACTGCATGCCGCCGGACCCATGACGCTGCCCCTCACCGACCCGGTGCAACGCATTCTGTGGTCACGGGGGTTCACCTATTGCTCCCGACTGGATGCGTACACCGCGCCGGCCGCCCTGCCCGTCAAACAGCAGGAGCACCTCGTGCACCAGGCCGTGCATGCACTGCAGCCGCTCGGACTTCCCGTGGCCCATCTCCACCACCCTGCGGCTTCCGCATGACCACCCGCTCCTTCATCGCCCGACCCACCGAGGCCGGCGGGTACGACGGCATCTACGTCCATCTCGACGGGCTGCCCAGCCACCGTCTCCCCCTCCTACTCACCGCCTACCAGTACAGGTTCAACCGTGACCTGGAAGCCATGTCCCGGCACCTGGTCGACGACGTGGCCATCGGCTGGGACGAGCTGGGTACTGACCTGCTCGACCACGCTCCCCCGGAGCTGTTCCTCGCGCTCACCGGCGGCGAGACCTGGCCGAGCACTCAGCCCGAGAACCTCTGGACCCTGGACGGCTCGCCCCCGCAGCGGATGACCGTCAACCCCGAGGCCACAGACGATCTGGAGTGGGGGTACGTGCTGCACCCGCACGGCATCGAGGTCATCAGCCTGAGAGAACAGCACCGCGGTCCTGTTGTCGGGTGGGCGACCGACCCCCTCTACCCCTTCAGCGACAACGCGGCGATGTGGGCGCCGACAGGTCCTGGCCCGGGCCGGGTGCCCCGAACCGCGCCGAAGCTGTCCACCACCCCGGTCGCCACGAGCGTCTCCGCCCCCGCCTCCCCATCGCGCACCACGCGCCGCTGATCCACAAGGAGTCTTTCTGCCCGAACAGTTCGTCGTCGGCACGCACCCCAAGTACGGGTACGTCGCCTCCGCCCAAGGAATCCCCCACCACATCAGCCAGTGGTACCTGACCCGCCTCGGCTTCCAACCCCTTCACGGCCTGCACGGCGTGTACCTGCTGACGGCCCCCACCCACGACGGGCCCCGCCGCACCCGCCAGGCCGTCGAGAGCCTGCGCAGCAGCGGATACCACGTCCACGCCGACTACTCCCTCGATCCCGCGAACACCAAGACGGCACAGACCGGGCCGGTCCGGGACCCGCGCGAGTGGTACCGCATCGGAGTACCGCAGGCCGCCGCCACCCCCTCGCCCCAGTACGCCACCGCACGGGCCTGGGGCTCCAAGCCGCCGCAGACCACGCCTGTCACCTCCACACCAGCCGCATCCGCACAGCCCAGCCGCACCCGCTAACGCGAGAAGGATCCAACCCGCCCATGCTCACCACCACCTACGACGGGCCCGGCAGCAGCGAACTGCGCCGCCGGGCCGGCCAGGAGGCCGCCGCCTTCCTGCGCGGCCTGCCGGTCTCGCGCGATCCCGCCGCCCCACTGCGCGCCTGCACCGAGGCCATGGCTCAGGCCACGACACCCGCCGAGGTCCATGCACTGACCGAACTGGCCGCCGGTGGCGAGGACGCCGGACTGATCGCACTGCGGAACCTGCTTCGCGCCGCCGGCAGCCGCTGCCGGGAACAGGGCCACGCCCAGCTCGCCGCCCGTTACGACCGCACGAGCGACCTCCTCGACATCGCCGACCGCACGCTCTTCCAGCTCGGCGTCGACCTGCTGGCCGCCGCGCACGACACCCTGCGCGACCGGTCCGGGCCCACTCCGGCACTCACCGCCGGCGCCGAGGGAGGTCCCCTCTGAGCTCATCCGAGATCACCCTGTTCACCAGCCGCCACGACGGCATCGTCGGCCTCGTGTCCGGCGACAACTGGCGCTGGGCCCGGACCGCGCTCCAACTCGCAGGATTCGAGAAGAACAGCGACGGCAACTACGTCACGCCCCTGACCGACATAGCCCGCGCCCGCCAGTCGCTCGCCGCCCTCGGCGACACCGCTCTGGCGCACGAGACCCTGGTCGCCACCAACGGCAGCCGCTACATCGGAGACTTCGCCCGCGAGCTTGGTGAGAACCTGCCCGGCCAGTGGAGCGTGCGGGTCGAGAACTACCCGGTCCCGATAGTGCAAGAGGACCTCTTGTACGACCTGTGGACACCCCGCGCCGACCCCCTCGCGCACAAGGTCAAGACCGACCGTCTGCTGGCCGCGGCGATCCTTCGCGGCGAGAGCGGCGTCGAGCTGGCCGTCGTACCGGTCCCCGGCCGCGATCAGTACCGCGTCGGCGCGCTCATCCCGGCGGACATGAACCTGACCCCGGAGGTTGCCGGGCCCTCCAGCATCACCGTGGGGGACGCGCAGGCGCACGCCGCTCACCAGGTCAGCTCCTCCCTCCTCGTCGAATACCACCATGCCTTCTGGCGGGTGCAGTTGATCACCCTCAGGGACGATCTGGATTGGGCCCACGAGGCGTACGAGCCCGGCACGGTCACAGATCCGCCCCAGCATGACCTGGCCGACGCCTTCGCCCGCTTCGCCGACGCCGCGCCGCACATCATCAGCACCGTGCGCGCCGGCAACGCCCAACTCAACCCACAGGAGAAGGCGTTCCTGGAAGACATGGATGCCGTATTCGGCCAGCCAGCCCTGCCGCAGGAAGCCTCCACAACGCCGCAGAAGACCTCGGATCCCGATCCGCTGGCGGTGTGGCTGCTCGAAGGCAAGGACCTGGTCGACATCGCCCGCTCCGTCAGCCGGGCCTCTTGGCCCCGGACAGCTCTCGCCCCGGTCCGCACGGCAGCCGCTCTCCCCTCCCCGCCCCTGCAGATCGCCGCCTCACTCAACCGCAGGTAGCCGCCACCCTGGAGCCTTCATCCCTCACTCCCCGACCCCACCACTGCAAGAAGCGATCAACGCTCTGACCGGCTGGGGCACCCGGTTCTCGGTCACCACGCTCAGCTGCGAGCTTGCCCTGGAGCGCCTCCACAACCGCCACGGCGACATGCTCGACGAGCAGGCTGCCCAGGCCGTCGAGGCGGAGCGCAACCGGGAGCTCGCCGAACTCTTCGGCAACCTCCTGCCCCACGTGCCCACGTTGCTCGCCCACGCAAGCTCCGGCATCGAGGCCATGCCTCCCGCTCGCCACCACGCCGGCTGGCACCTTCTGATCTCCGACCTCGCCCACGCCGCGGACGTAGCCGTACGCATCCTGGAAGACCACCCCACGGGCCACGACTCCGCAGCCCGCGACGCACGGCTGTGGCCCTACCTGCGGACCTGGGGCGAGCACGACGTACTCCTGCGGGACCTGGCCCTCCAGCCGGCCCATCCCCCGCGCCCCGGGCCGCGACTCACGGGAGAGGAACAGGAGTGGTGGACCGCCCGGGCCCGTGCGGCCCGCAGCCGTGATCTGCTCCAGCCCCAGGAATCGCGGTATGACGCCACAGGCCGCCAACTCACCCTCGCCCTGCTCCCGTACCCGGACGAGGATGAAGAGGTCGTCCTGATCCTCGCTGGGGACATCGACAGCCCGCACATGCAGGTACTGGGCTGCTACGACACCGACGACGCGGCCATCCGGGACCTTCCCCCGGCGGTCCCGCCTGGAGTGCTCTTCCCCGAAGGGCACGCGCCGGCGCCGCTCGCGCTCCCCGGGCTCCCTCTCGCCCAGCTGACGCGTGACGTCATCGACGCGCAGCACAGCGCCTCCGTCGCCGAGGCGATCTCCTACGTCACCGACCGGCCGCCCCACGCCCCTGCCGGGCACATCGCCCAGCTCACGGAGTTCCTCGACACGTGCGCCACCTGGGCCGCCGCGCTGGACACCCGGGCCGGTCACGAGATCGCCGTCCGCCTGCGGGTGCTCTCGGCACAGACCGGCCACCTGCTGCAGGACCTCACGCGCGTCGGAGAGCAGCTGGAGGAAGCCGTGGCCGTCCTGCCACCGCACCGAACCCCCGCTCCCCGGCATCTGCCCACACCCCGCCCACCAGCCATCACCACCACGCCCGTGGCGACAGCACCTGCGGCGAGCACTACCTCCGCGCACCGCCGTTAACGGCCAGCCCGGCGCCCACTCCTCGCCCGCCTTCTGACGGAAAGCCCTGCCCTGTTGACCCTGGCCGATCACCCGACCACCACCCCACCGCCCGCCACGTACGGCGCCGTCCTAGGCAGCCGGCACGTTGTCCGCCTGCTCGGCGGCACCCTGACCGGACGCCTGCCCAACGGCATGGTCCCCGTCTCGCTGGTTTTGTGGATCACCGGAGGTGGTGGGTCGCTGGCCTTCGCCGGCCTGCTCGCCGCGCTGTACGGGCTGGCGTCCGGGCTGTCCCAGCCGGTCAAGGGCAGGCTGATGGACCGCTACGGTCAGACCCGCGTCTCTGCCCCGGCGGTGCTGCTGAACTCCGGCTGCCTGGCCGCGCTCCCCTGGATCGGCGCAGGCGGGCATCCAGCGGTGGTGACCGCGGTGGTGGGGTTCGCGGGCCTGGTCACGGCGCCGCTGGAATCCGGCTTGAGGGCCCTGTGGCCGACCGTCGTGCCCGATCTCGGGCAGCGTCGAGTCGTCCAGGCCCTGGACACCGGATCGCAGGGACTCCTCTATATCGCGGGCCCGTTGCTCGCCTCCTGGCTTTCCACCACGCACGGTCCCGACACCGCCTTGACCGCGACCGCCGCACTCGGGCTCGTGGGCACGGTGATCGTCCTGACCGCCGCCCCGTCACGGACCTGGCGTCCCGTCACCGCAGACGGGGCGGCGGGAAGCGGCCGCTTGATCGGGGCCGGCCTGGTCCTGCTGTGCACCACCCTGGCGGGAACGGGCTTCGCGCTCGGCGCGATGACCGTCTGGGCCGCCGGCATGGCCACCGCCCACGGACTGGCCATGCTCTCCGGGGTACTGCCCGCCGCGTTCTCCACCGGCAGCTTCCTCGGCGGCCTGATTTACGCCCGCAGGACATGGCCCGGCACGACCACCACCCAACTGATCACCACCAGCGCCCTGTTCCTCTTCGGATGGGTTCCGCTCCTGGCCCAGCCCGAACCCCGGGCCGCCATCGCCCTGGCGGTCGTCCCGGGACTGTTCCTCACCCTGATCATCACCAACGGCTTCCACACCGTTGACTCCCTTGCCCCCGCCTCCCGCACCACCGAGGCGTACGCCTGGCTGATCCTGTCCGTCGGCACCGGCCAGGCCGCCGGGACCGCTCTCGCCGGAGTGCTCGCCGAGCACCCCTACGTACTGGCCGGGCTCCCCGCCGCCGGAGCCGCCACCTCGCTGACCATCCTCACCCTCGCCCGCCGAAAGCTCGGCCCCGGCCGTCGCCTCGGCCGCCACCGGCGCCCCCGCCAGACACACAACCCCAACTCAGCAGCCCTCGAAGGAGATTCACGCATGGCCGTACGAACCGAATGGAAGATCGTCCACAGCTGTGGACACGAAATCACCCGGAACCTGTCGGACCGTCCCGCCGACAAACGGGCCGGATTCGCCCGCTGGCTCGGCGAGCGGGACTGCACCGACTGCTGGAAGGCCGCCCGCGACTCCGACACCGCCGCCAAGGAGGAATGGCTCGCCGCCAAGCGCGCCGAGGAGCAGCAGGCTGCGCTCGCTTGGGCGGAGCAGTTCGACATGCCGTCGCTGGAGGGCCCGGAGCGGGCTCTGGCCTGGGGCGAGCGTTCCCGCTATCAGCTGGTGACCACCGCATACACCGCCCTCGTCGCCGAAGGCTCCTGGGACGAGGCGGACTGGTCCGCTCTGGAGGAGAGGATCCGTACGGTCACCCGGGCCGGCTGGTGGATCGACCAGCGCGATGCCGAGGGAACGGACCTTCCAGAGCTGCTGGACGCGGCCACGGCCGATGACCGGGGGACGGAAAACCCGTTCCGGTAGCCGGGGCGGGGCCATATATAGCCGACGATCCCCGGTCAGCCAAACCGGGGATTCTCCAGACCATTGAAGAAGTTCACCAGCCGCTCCTGCGGCACCTTCGTGGAAGGACTTCTGCCGTGCCCGACACCAGCCGCGCCGCGTTTATACCCGCCGATGCCATCACCCCCGAGCGGGACATCACCCACGAGCACTTCGCCCCCGGCGACCGGATCGTGGTCATCAAGGGTGTGGACGACGGCATTCTGTGGGGCGACGCGATGACGGTGGTCACCCCGTCCTGGCACACCCCGACGAACGAGGACGGGTGGCGCCTGCGGAACCCGGAGGGAGGCGCCCGCAGCTTCATCACCGGACACCCCCGCTACCTCGTCCACCTCTCCGCGCACTGCCCCGACTGCCTGATCTACCAGCGGGCCCTGCAGGACTACCTGGTGCCGAAGTTCCCCGGCAGCGAGCCCGTCGACGTGGGCTGGTACTCGATCACCGAGCTGAACCAGCTCGTCCACGTCGCCGACGGCCGGGCCGGCATCCGATGATCCCCACGGTGCACGAGCCGAGCACGTCCTGCGTGGACGGGCTCGCCGAAGCGCTGGGCCGGCCCGTCAGCGGCCAGGAGGGGCTGACCACCGAGGGCACGATCGTCGCCCACTGGCACTACCTCGACTACTTCACCGACGAGGACCGGATCTGGACCTCGGCCGAGTGGGCCCAGCACATCGACGACCCGCACAGGCAGCATCCGTTCCCCGCCACCTACCAGGGCGACCCCCGCGTCATCTTCCATGTGAGCGTCCGCCTGCACCCCAAGGACCGGGAGCTCACTCCCGCCGAATGGTCCGAGGTCGGCTACCGGCTCGCGCGCGTCGCCGGAATCGCGCCGCCCGGCGACCGGGAATCCGGCCGGTGGATCGCCGTTCGAGACGAGCCCCACCGCCTCGACCTGCTCGCCAACCTGATCCGCGAGGACGGCAACCCGGCAGTCGTGCCCAGGCAAGTACATCACGTCCTGGCCGCGGAATGCCGGCGTATCGAAGCAGACCTCGGACTGCTCTCCCCCCGAGAGCACCACGTCAGCCCCTTCAAAGCCAACATGCTGACCGCTACGCGGCCCACCACCGAGCGGCTCGACCCCAGCATCGCGGCGCACCTGTCCGACGAGGCGCACCGGCATCTGGCCGTCGCGCGCCGCCTCATGGAGAGGGCAGGTCAGCATCTCGGCGCCCCGCTCGCAAGCCCTTCCCCGCGTCTCCCCGCCGGCTTCCCGGCGCCCCGTTCCCCCCCGGGGCCGCTGACCCGCCTCTCCCTTGCAGAAAGCATTCTCTTCTTGGCCCTTGCCCAACGTGTCCTGACCATCCGGCGCGATCCGCACTCCGGTGAAGTCCTCGCCCGTGGAGGCGATCCGGAAGCCCACAGCCTCCTTGAGCGCACCGGGTTCGTCCCCGTGGTCCGCCGCCACGAGACCTACCACCGCCTGCCCACCGGCCTCGACCAGGACGAGGAAATCCGCCTCGCCACCCGAGCCGTGGCCCGCCTTCAAACCGTCGGCTACGACACCGACACCGACCCCGTCTTCGCCACCGAGCGACGCGAACCGCATTACCTCACCCTCGGCGACCAGGTCCGACACCTCGCGGTCCGGATCCGGGAAGCCGAGAGCACCGAAGAGGTTGCCGACACCCTCACGGAGCTGACCGCCACCCACGACGGGATCCTGGCGGCCCTCACCAAAGTCCTGCACACCGCGGCCGACTTCCTGCAGGACCTCGGACACCCCGCGGACCCGCACACGGCCGCCCGGCTGCGCCACCTGGCCGACGAGCGGCTCCACGTCCTCGCCTCCGACCTGCGGCACGTCCGAAACGATCTCGCCGACCGGCAAGCATTACACCCCCACCGAGCACCCTGCCCGCAGGAAGTCGCCGGTGACGAGCGCGAGAAGTCGGCTTCCTGCCCCTGTCCCGCGCCCGCCCGTATCCCCACCACGCCCAGCGCACCGGCCGCCGCTCCGCCCGCCCCGGCCAGCCGCCGCCGCTGACGCCCGATCCCGCCCGAGGAACCCATGCCCGACCACGATCCCGAAGAGCTCGACTCCTTCGCCGCCATCCTCACCCAGCTCCTGCCCGGTACCTGGACCAGGGAACTGCGCCAGCACACCGCCCACGACGACCAGTTCTTCCTCACCGCCGACGTCTGGGACATGAACCGTGTCGCCGACGCCCTCGCCCAGCACCCCCTGAAGCAGGACGTCATCCTCACCAGCGAGGACGGCCGGCGCCTGTTCCTCATGGACCACCCCCGCTACGAGGACGAGTTCCTCGTAGCCGCCATGGCCCCCGCCGACACCCACGCGGAGGCGTTTCGCGGGGTGCCGGAGCCGGACGGAATCACGATCACCGCCGACCCCGAGCAGGCCGCCGACGCCATCGCCACCCAGCTCCTGCCCCGCTACGAGACCGCTCTGGCCCAGGTCCAGGACAACGCCCTGGCACTGAACCGCTCCTCCGCCCAGCCCGACACCCTGGTGCTGAACTGGACGGAATCCGGCGACCTCACCGCCACCACCGACCAGGCAGAGGTGGCCGAGGTCCTGACCGCCCACGGGTTCGTCCACGACCCCGGCCAGCAAACGTACGTCGCCTCCGGCGACGACACCGCTCACCAGGCACGGTGCGTGCGGGCGGCCGGCACCGCTCTCGGGGCCCTGAACATCGGTGTGACCCTGCGCAACGCGCCACACCGGGGCACGCCGGCAACGCGGCCGCTGCCCGCCCCGCGCCCGGCCGGGGCGAACACGGTGCGCTCCCGGTGAAGGACGGCGGAGAGCCCGACTTCCTCGTCCTTGACTACGTCACCATCACCCGCGACCCTCGCACCCAGCTGGTGGTGACCAGCAGATGCACACCGGAAGCCGCGGGCATCCTGGAGACCGTCGGACGTTTCCGCGACGGCAGCGTCCACTACCTCCGCCAGCCGCACGACATGCCCGTCGAACAGCAGCGCCACTACGCGACCGCCGCGGCCCAGGCCCTCCTGCTCTCAGGGTTCAGCGTCTACCTGGATCCCTCCCTGAACACGCTCGCCACCCCCGACGGCGACCGGGCAGCGGCCCACCGCTACCTGGACCAGCTCACCGAGCAGGCCAGCAAGGCCACCGACGACAAGCAGGTCGCCGAGATCCTCGCCGAAGTGGCCGCGCCCACCGAGGGCCTGCTGTCCCACTTGGTGCAGACCCTGATCACGACCTGGGCCACCTGGAGCCAGCGCACCGAGGGCGCACTGTCCAAGGACGACCTCGCGATGCGGCTGATGGACACCACCAGCGTGCTCTCGCGCGGCGGCGACGAGATCCGGCACATCCGCAATCAGGCCGCTGCCGCCAAACCGGCCGCCCAGCAACCACCTGCACCTCCAGGCCCAGCGGCGTCGCCACCCGCCCGGGGACGCTGAACCCGCCGCACTCCACCCCCGAAACGACCATGCCTCCACGACACCATCGAAGCGACCTTGCGGCCTTCGCAGACGGCCTCGCCGCCCGCCTGCCCGATACCTGGACCAGCACCTACACCCGCCACGCCGTCTACCACGGCCAAATCGCCACCACGTCGACGGTGTGGGACATGGGAGCCGTCGGCTACGCCACCTCCAACTTCGTCCTTGGCCACCAGGCCGTGCTCACCCGAACCGACGGAGCACGCCTGCTGCTCTTCGACCGCCCCCGATACCGGCACCAGTTCATGATCGGCGCACTGGAACCAGACGCCCATCACGACGCCTTCCACCAGGTGGACGAACCCAATGGCATCACCATCCCCGCCAACCCGGCCCGCGCCGCCGCCCAGGTCACCCGCAGGCTGCTCCCCCGCTACGAGAGTGCGCTGTGCCAGGTCCGGCACAACACCGCCCACCCCGCGCCCCGCCGACCCGAACCGGTGCTGATCACCGGGGCGGTGAGCATGGCCTGGCACCCGGACGGGGCCGTCGGCGCCGTCACCGGAGTGCGCGAGGCAACCGCGGTCCTGTACGGCGCCGGATTCCAGTACCACCCCTACCACCGGCAGTTCCTGCTGCCGGCGTCGTACGGCGACCGCGAGCAGATCGCCCGCGTCCAGGCTGTCTCCCAGCAGCTGGCCCGTATCGGCGTCGGCGTCACCATGCGCCCAGCCCGACCGGCCCCCGCTCCCACGGCACTGCCCACTCGCCCGCCCGCCCCGGCGGTCGCTGCTGCGACCCGCTGATCCACCCACCACCGTGAGGAGATCCCCCGTGGGAAATCTGGCCGATGAAGCCGGCACCGACGTCGAGATCTACCGACGGGCCCACACCCCCGGCAGCGTCCACATCGTCAGCCGCAGCAACGCACCCGAAGAACTCCTGGCCCTCCTCGACAGCGCCGGCCTTGAACGCCACACGGAGGCGACCTCCGGCCCCGTCTACGTCTGGCACGAAACCCCCGACGGCCTGAGCGAACAGGCCCAGAAGCAGCTCGCCACCCGCGCGGCCCTGCCCCTACTCATCGCCGACTACAAGGTCAACATCGACCCGGACGTGTACGACGTGACCGCCTGGGCTCAGACGATGGCCGCCCACCGCCACGAGCAGGCCAGGACCGCGGGTGCCCAGGCTCCCGCTGCTGCTCCCCCGGCACCGCCCCGATCCCCTCCGCGGTCTCGCTAACCACTACCCCCATGCCGCCCCGGCCCATCCCATCCGGGCCGGGGCGGCCACACCACACGGAGCACCACGATCCAGCAGAACCCCACCAACCTGCCCCCGATCTCCCCCACCCGCCGCCCGCGCCTGGCCGTCTTCCTTCTGCGGCGCTATCTCCGCGCAGTGACCGCTGCCTCAGTCGGCCGGCACAACCCGCTCGCCACCGCCCCGTTCGGGGTGCTGGACGAGTCCCGGCGTACAGGCACCAAGGCCGAGAGGCCAGGAGGAGCATGACCGTCCACGCCCCTGACGTCCTGACCCGGCACATCGCGCAGCAGATCGCCTTGCTCAACGAACACTTGGCCACGGCTCCGCCCCGCCAGGCCGCCCGGACCCTCAGCCAGGTCCTTGACCACGAGGACGGCATCCTCGGACAGTTGACCAACTTGATGGTCACCGGTTCGCGCTTCGCCCAGGACCGGGCGACCGCAGGAGTACTGCCGCCCGAGGCATGGCTCGCCCTCGGCCGGGCCGCGAACGAGCTCCACGACATCGGCCTCGACCTCAACGACCACGCGGAAGACCTCCGCCGACTCGCTCAGGCCCCGGCAACCACCCCGCTCCCGGCCGCGGCCTCGGCTCTCGTCGCCAGGAGGCACCGGTGAAGAAGACCTGGACAGGCTGGGGGCCGACCGCCGACCAGCCCCAGCAGCACTATCTGGTCGAGCCCCGCTACCTCGGCGGCGGAGGTGACCTCCGCTTCGTCGCCGAGTACCTGCGCGCCTCCGGCTGGAAAGACATCTCCCGCACGGGCGGCCCGATCGTCTTCGACAGCCCCGACGGCTCCGTACAGGTTGGCTTCGACCCCACGGCGATGCCCGGCGGCTGGACCGTCTCCGGACAGCCCATCGGGCAGCAGCCGGCCTGGCACGCCACGTTCACCACAGCCGTACCGATCGAGATCGTCGCCGGGTTCACCGACACCCTGACCAAACCGCGCTCCGCCCATGCCCCGAACGTGTGGGCCCCGCTGGAACAGAACGGGTGGGAGACCTCCCGTGTCGAGGAGAAGCAGCAGGACCCCGAGCAGAAGCTCGTGCACTTCGTCGCGGTGGCCCCGGACCGCAACGCCTGGCTGCAATACCACCAGGACGGACTCAGCCAGGGGCACTGGTGGGCCGGGGCCCGCACCGAGCACGGCCGCGCCTGGGACGCCGTCTTCACCTCCACGACACCACTGCACCTGGTCCAGGAGTTCTCGGCCGCGCTCTCGGACCCCACTGCGGTGCTGCGCGCACGAGGCGACGTCCCGGCCACAAAGTGGATCCGCACCACCTCGGTGTCCGTACGCCCCTCCGAACTCGGTGCCTGGCAGCAGGCCCGGGTCACCGCCGCCCGCGCCGCCACCTGGGCCCGCAACTCCTGGAGCTCTACCCGCCCCCGTCAGCGCACCCCCTCCAGCCCCCACACGACAGGCGGCGCCAAGGCCCGCCGCTGACCCTCCGGCCCACACCACGACCACCGAGGAACCCCATGACCGCACTCTCCAATGGCCCCCTTCCGGAGAAGATCGACCAAGTCGTCGACATCCTCCTGGAGCTGCGGGACCACCTGCGGGCCGAGCCGCCCACCGACGAGGTCCTGACGCTGCTGATACCGCTCGTCGACGAGGACGACGGCATCCCGATGCTCCTGTCCGACGTCCTGCGCGCATCCGCCCGAGCCATCGCCACCGACGCCGACCCGTACACCGGCGACGTCAGTTCGGTGGTCGCCACCCTCCGTGAAGCGGCCACCGAGATCATGCAGTGGCACTCGCTGCACTGGGAGGTCCGCCGCCTGGACCAAGTCATCGACGACACGCCAGGAGCGACGTCCTGAGCCAGCGGCCTTTCATCCACACGCGCGCCGACGAACCGCACAGCCGGATCTGGTTCGAGACCAGCCCCCGGCACCTCGCGGGTCGCGGCGACCCCCGCCATATCACCCAGGCCCTGCGTGCAGCGGGATGGTCCAATCACTCCGACCCGGACTACCCGCACGTGATCCTGGCCAGCCCCGACCAGCGCTACGCCCTGGCCCTGGAGCCGGAGAACGAGTCGTACTCCAAGTGGTGGCGGATCAGCTGTACCAGCGACACCGAGAGCTGGTACGCCGAGTTCGGCGGGAACACCCCGGTGGAGATCCTCGCCGGATTCACCGACGCCCTCCTCGCCCCAGCGCCCGAGACCGCCCCCGATGTGTGGTCCATCGTCACGAAGGCGGGCTGGAGCTACACCCAGAACGAGCGCGGCCACGAGCTCGCCGAACATCCCGACGGCATCCTGCAACTCCGCCGCTGGGACAGGAAGATCAGCTGGAACACCGGCTTCATCGCCTGCGCCCTGCTCCCCGACGGCCTCGGCGGGCAGGAAACGGTGTGGGAAGCCCACCTCGGCAACGCCCCGCACCTTGCCGCCGCGTTCGTCACCGCACTGGTCGATCCGGCGCCCGTTGCACGGGCCGAGTACGACGTCCCGCACAGCGGCCTCGTCACCCAGAAGCCCGGTGGCCGCCAAGGCGACTACCTCGCGAAGGAACACACCGCGCGCCTGGCCCGATCCCGGGCGACCGCCGTACGCAGCCGGCGCACCGCCCTCACCACCCAGCCCGTCCCCGGCTCGGCCCCGGTGGCGCCCGTCGCCACCGGGCCCCGGCGGTAACACCACCCCCCGACCGGTCTTCAAGGAGCCGTCCCTCTGTCCATCACCGACCGGCAGCTCGCCGCCTTCGCCTACGACCACGAGAACGCCCTCGGCTCGGCCATCACCCCGCGCTACCTCGCCGACGCCGGAGACCCCCGCCACGTCACCCACGCACTGCGGGCACGCGGATGGAGCCTGGACTCCGACCCCCTGCACCCCGCGATCCGGATGACCAGCCCCGATTACGCCTTCCGGCTCGACCTCACGCCGACGCCCAGCAGCTTTACCCGCTGGTGGCGCATCGACAACAACCACGGTCCCGGCTTCTGGTACGCCACATTCAACGGCGACACCCCCGCCGAGATCGTGGCCGGCCTGACCGACGCACTCATCCGGCCCGAGCCCGAAGAGCCAGCCCCTTCGGTGATCGAGGTCCTCACCGGCCGCGGCTGGGAGCACACCACGTCCGAGACCGGCTCGCAGAGGCTGACCTCCCCCGACGCCATCGTCCAGGTCGAGCTGTACGTCTCGCCTTCCCTGGGCGTCATGGGCTGGGAGATCGAGACCGCCCACCACCACGGTGAGCACGGACCGGAGCAACGCATATGGCGAGCCCACCTCGACGCGGCGACCCCCGCCCACCTGCTGGCCGCCGTCGCCGAGGCGATCTCCAACCCCACGCCGGTCCTGCGCGCCCGCTTCAAAATCAACGACAGTGCCCATCTCATGCAGGGACCAGAGTTCGCGATCGGCTCCGAGGTCGTCAGCGCACACAAGCAGCGCCTGGACGAGGCCCGCCGCCACCGGCCCAAGCCGCACCTCACCACCGCCGTGACCGCGCCCGCACTTCCGCGCACCGCCGCGCCGGCCAGGCCCGCCCGGTAGCCGCCGGCCGAGAACTCCCCGACTCCCGAAGGACCCGTGACCAACGCCGACTTCCACTCCAGGCACCAGCACCTCCTGGACCAGCTCGCCCTCTACCTCCGCGAGGCGGAGCAGATCCTCGCCGCCTGGGACACCTACTCCGACGAGCACACCGGCCCCGACGGTTGGCCGCACGACGAGGGGGCCTACGGGTTCCGCCAGGCCCAGCGCGACGCCGACACCTGGCGGTCCTTCAACCGGGTCCGCTCCGGAGCCGACGACCTGGTCGCCACCGCCGAGGCCCAGCTGCAGAGGCTTCCGGAGCGGAGCGTCCACCACCGCTGGGTCTGGCAGATCGGCGCTCTGCGCACCGCCCAGGAACGGATCGGTTCCCTGCAAAGCGAGTGGCTCGCATTGCGCGCCACCCTGCCGCAGTCCGTACGGCCCGGGGTCGAGGAGTACGACGGGCCGCTCGCCGGGCGGAACGCCGAGGCCTGGCACTACCTGGACGAATGGTCCCTCCACGGCCAGGCCGTCCTCGACATCCACAACGCTCTGCGGCGCAGCCAGTCCCGGCCGGCAACCGCCCCAGTCGCCGCGCTCCCCGGCCGGGACTCCGTCCCGGCAAAGCCCCGCCGGTAGAAGCCCACCGCCCCCTTCCCCTGGAACCGCCCTCTTGTCCAGCCCCTCCCCCAACTCCAACTCCGACGGCTACGACATAGCCTTCAAGGCCCTCCTCGGCGCCTTCGCCGTTGCCCTGCCCCTGTCCACCCTGGCCTGGCTGGGCGGCAACGCGACCGCCTGGGTCACCAGCAGTGGCCCCTGGGTCCCCTACCAGCCGGCCGAAGCTCTTTTCCACCCCGAACGCCTCTGGCCCGCGGCGGGAGAAGCGTCCCTGCTCATCGGCACCCGCATCGTTCCCGCCACTGTCCTCCTCGCCCTCACCGTCTTCGGATACCTGTGGTGGACCCGGCACAGCGGCACGAGCGGGAAGAGGAAGCGCGTCGCCGGGATGGCCAAGCAGAGGGACATCGAGCCGCTGCTCGCCAAGGCCATCACCGCCAAGGCCCGCTCCCTGAGGCCCAGCCTGAAGGACGCCAAAGCCATCGACGCCTCCGACACCGGCGTCCTGCTCGGCAACCTGCAGGGCAGCCGCTCCGAGGTCCGGATGGGCTTCGAGGACGTCGCGGTCGCGATCATGGCCCCCCGATCCGGCAAGACGACCTGCCTGGCCATCCCCGCGATCCTCGCCGCCCCCGGCCCCGTGCTCCTGACCTCGAACAAAGCCGCTGGCGACGCCTACACCGCCACGCTCGACGCCCGCGGAGAGAACGGCCGGACATGGAGCATGGATCCGCAGCAGATCGCCCACGCGGCCCGTGAGATGTGGTGGAACCCGCTCGCCACCGCCAAGTCCCTCGACGGAGCGGGACGATTGGCCGGGCACTTCCTCGCCGCGAGCGTGGATGCCTCCCAGCAGGGCGACTTCTGGTCCAAGGCCGGATCCAACATCCTGAGCCAGTTGTTCCTGGCCGCCGCCCTGGACGAACGCCCCATCACCGACGTCATGCAGTGGCTGGCCTTCCCCGCCGACCGCAGACCCCTGGACATCCTGCGCGACCACGGGTTCTCGGCTGTCGCCGCCCAGCTCAAGGGCACCGTCGAAGGCCCGCCGGAGACCCGTGACGGCATCTACGAGACCGCGAGGCAGTACGCGTCGGCGCTCCTGAACAGCGAGATCGCCGCGTGGGTCACCCCGCAGAAGGGGGTCGCCGAGTTCAAGCCCGCCGAGTTCGTGACCAGCAAGGACACCTTGTACCTCCTGTCGAAGGACGGAGGCGGCGGAGCCTCGGCGTTGATCGCGGCGTGCGCGGACTCCGTGATGCGGGCCGCGACCACCCAGGCCGAACGGGCCGGCGGACGCCTGGACCCGCCCATGCTTGCGATCCTCGACGAGGCCGCAAACGTGTGCAAGATCAGCGACCTCCCCGACCTGTACTCCCACCTCGGGTCCCGCGGGATCATCCCGATCACCATCCTGCAGTCCTACCGTCAGGGGCAGAAGGTTTGGGGCGACGCAGGCATGGACGCCATGTGGTCCGCGTCCACCGTGAAGGTGATCGGCTCCGGCATCGACGACCCGGACTTCGCCGACAAGCTCAGCAGGCTGATCGGTGACCACGACGTCGAGACGAAGTCCACCTCCATCTCCGACTCGGGGAAGTCCACCAGCATCAGCATGCGCCAGGAGCGGATCCTTCCCGCGGACGCGATCCGCGCCCTCCCCAAGGGAACCGCGCTCTGCTTCGCCACCGGCATGCGCGCAGCCATGCTCGACCTGCGCCCCTGGTACCTGGAGCCCGGCGCCGGCACCCTCGCCGCCGCTTCCGCCGCCGCGTCCCAGGGCATCACCGACCGAGCGGTCGCCAAAGCCTCGCCGAAGAAGGACGACTTCGGGAAGGCGGCGTGAACAAGCCGGACCGCTCGCCGACGCACACTCCGTGCCGGTCGCTCTGACCTTCCCGAAGACACCGGGAGGGGTCTCGCCCTGGCCCACGACAGCCTGCCCCCTGAAACAGAAGGACCCCTGTGACTGATTCGAACCCGCCGCCCCTGGAATACCCCGGCCTGTCTGACTTCATCGACGACATCATCGAGGATCTTCGCCGGCACCCGATTGGCATCGACCACGTCTCCGTCAGCACCGTCACACGGCACATCAGCCAAGTCAGTGCACTCCTCTCACGGATAGCCGACGAGGCGCACGCCCACAGCGACCACGCCCGCCGTCACCCCGAGCCCAGCATCTGGCGGCCGACCCACATCCTTTCGATGACCACGGTCTCGCTGGCCGAGGCGCTGTCCGGCTATACGAAGATGCTCGCCCCCCTAACCATCGCCTGCGAGCCCACCCCGTACGGCACGGTCGACGACGCCATGGACCGCTTCGACTTCTACGAGGCCACCGATGAGCACCTGCCCGTCATCCGCCGGGCACTGTCCGAGGCCCGCGACCAAATAAGGCCGGACGCGACCGCCCCCCAGCCGTCGTCAGCGCCCAGCTCCCCAACCCGGCCGCCCGCAATGGACGACGCACCCGGGCGCCCCGACCCTTCGCCGGCAGACACGAACTCCGACCGCGGTCCGCAACCATCCCCACCCCGGGTCCCGGCCAAGTTGAACGACGCCCAGCACCGCGCGCTCCAGGTCATCGCCGAGCACGAGATCACCGTGTATCTGAGCAGGCACAAGCTGGCCCTGTCCGGCCAGCCCGGCCCTCACCGGTTCACCATGCGCACGGTGGAGGCCTTGGAGGCGCAAGATCTGGTGAAGCGTAGTTCCGCCACCACCCTCGTGACGGGCCAGCGACTGCACCTCACTCCCACTGGCCGCCAGGCCCTCGACAGCCTCGGCCCGGTCCCACTGCCCGCTCCGGCTTCCGCTCCCGTACGTCCGGTCCGCCCACCGGCGGCCCGCACCCGCTAGCCGGGATGCGCGACAACGCCCCGGACCGCCCGTAGGCACCAGCGTCGACACCTTCGTGCCCGCGCCCTGGAACCCAACCTGTGCCCGATACCCCATGAGAGTTCGCCTTGCAGATCATCGACCTTGCAGAACAGACCCGCTTCCTCGGCCAGGTGGCCCCCACTCTGAAGGCCCTGCGCGAGGAGGTGGAGAGCGTGAGGGCGGGAGAGATAGCCAAACCCCTTCGCGAGATCGGGCCGACCGCCGTCCGCGTACAGGACTTCGCGATGCAGTGCACCCAGCAGGCCCTCACGCTGTCGACCAGCCAGTACGCCGCCATGAAGGACGGCCACGAGAACCTCGCCGAACTCGTCGAAGGCTCAACCCAGATATCTCTCGCCGCCACCCTGTGCACGCTCGCCATCCACCGCCGCACCGAAGTCCTGCTGTACGACGACGCTGATGAGACCCCCGCGGCGAGCCGCAGCAGGCTGAGTGAGGCCACCGAGGAACTGGATCGAGCGGCGAAGACGTACCACCGGCTGGCACAGCGCCTGTCCCATCGCCTGGCCTCGTTCGCCGCGCGACGCGAGGACCAACAGCTGATCGCCCGGGCAGCGGGTAGTCCCGGCGTGACCACGACGCCGAAGGCGCATGCGGCACGGCCTGAAGTCCTCGGTCCGCCAGCAGGCGTCGTCGGGGCACCTCACCCCACCGACACGGCACCCGCAGCCTCGCCGCCCGCACCGCGAAGCCCGGGGCGCAGGTGACCGACTTCGCCCCCACCGATCGCGTCCTCGTCTCCCCGCGCTACCTGGCCGGCGCGGGTACCGACAAGATCCCCGACGTCATCGGGCCGCTCGTCCACCTCTTCGACTGGCGGGCAGAACAGAACCTGCAGCATGTGAGGCTTGCCCATCCCCAGGGCACAGCAGCGCTGGAGTTCACCCCCGAGAGCCCCGACGGCCTGTGGTGGAAGATAGAGAACGTCGAGCCCCACTGGCAGATCCAGATCAGCCGCCAGGCCCCGATCGAGGCGGTATCGGCCGTCGCCCAGAGCCTGCCGCAGCTCCTCGGCGACCAGCGTCACGCCGGACAGATCTCCGTCACCACGCTCTCGCTCCGCGAGATCGCCGTCACCAACCGGTGGGTCCGCGCGCCCGACAACAGCGCCTACAGCTCCCCGGACAGCCACTGCTCGGTGCACCACCGCCCCCGCCCCGGCGTCGGCTGGTCCTTCGAGCACTCGGTCTACGACGGGTTCGACACGCACTGGAGCGCCACCTTTACCGACGCCGTGCCCGCGCCGCTGGTCGCCCAGTTCTTCTCCCACCTGGCGTCCAGCACGCCCGTGGAGCGCCAGTACCGCGAGATCCCCTTCCTCTCCCGCGACCTGAGCGCCGCGATCATCACACCCGCCTACTCCGCAGGCCTCGGCGCCCACGTACACCACGCACTCGCCCAGATCCCTCAGCCCCGCCCACCCGGGGCACCGCCCCGCCGTCCCTGATCGGACCACCAGAAGCGGCTACGCCTGATTGACGACTGCCCCCGCTACCGCACCGAAGAGCACCGCACGACGCTAACCATCCGCCCCCTTGGAGTACCCCTGAGTCCGCCCCCGGCCGAAGCCTCCCCCGCCAGTGCGCCCACCCCTTTCGACATCGCGCGCGCTCTGGCCACACACATCTCGACCACCCCGCCGCCCCCGCCCCACGCCGTCACCTACAACCTCGATCTGACGCGCAACGCCGCACCCCGCTACGGATACCGAAGCACCGGCGGCTCCGTACTCGCCCTCGCCAACTCCCTGCACGCCCAGCTGTACGGCCTGCCGATCGAACGTCCCGCGCTGCCGGGCGCTCTGGACGAGCTGCTCCAGGCCACGGGGATCGACGACGACCAGGACCTCGTCCTCGAACAGGTCGCCGCGCAGATGGATGCCGCCGTCGCACTCATCCAGCGGGCCCGGTACAGCCACAGCCACAAGCTGCCGGATCACGTGGCCATCCGCCTCGCCATGGTGGAAAACGGTGCCCAGCACATGACCGCTGAGCTGCGCGAGTTGGCACCGTCCCTCAAGACCGGAAAGCCCGCCACCCCGCTCCAGGCCGTCCGTCTGCCGCCCAGCCCCTCCGCAACGTCAGGGCCTACACGGCACTGACCCGGCAGCCCCAGCCACAGGCCGCAGCCTGCGCCCCTGACCCGATCCGGGACCCCGTCCCTGAAGGGTTCATCCGCCCATGACCGACGACGTCCTCTTCTCTCTCCCCGACGAGCCCGCACCGGCCGCGACCGCCCCTCCGTCACGCTCCGAACCCACGCCGCCCGCCTCCGCACCCGTCCCGCCGACACGTCCTGATCCCGCGCCGCCCGTGGCCTCCGCGCCCGTCCCGCCCGAACCCTCCTTCCAGAGACCACCCTCGCCGGTCGTGCGTCTACTCGCCCTCGCCGACCAGTTCACGCAGTACAACGACCACCTCGCCCGACTCCGCCCGGCCTACGGTGCGGCCCGCGGGCACACCTCCGCCACGTTCCTCGTGAGCGCCTGCACCGAAGCGGTCCAGGCCATCCAGGACCAGCCGATACCCGCGACCGTCGCAGTCACGGACGCCGCGATCCGGATCAAGCAACTCGCCTACCTGACCGCAGGAGCAGCCCGTCACCTCGCCGAGGCCAAGGACCTTCTCGGCGCCCCGGCATCGGGGTCGGACCAGGAACGCGGGACCCAGGAGATCAACCGGCAGATAGCGCTCGCGCAGGAGCTGACGGCACTGGGGCCGGCTGCGGCGCTGGAGGCAGCGACCGCCGTCGCCCTGGAGATGCACCGCAGCAGCCTCAGCGGTGCCACGGCAGCAGGCTGCCTGACCCCCGCCGAGCGGACCGCGCTGTATGCCGCCGCCCGCGGTCACCTCGCAATCGGCCGGAGTGGAGGCCGCGAGCACATCCACAGCCGATCACGCACCGTACACATCGACACCGTGCTCGCCCTGGAGCACCAGGGCTTGACCGCACGTGAACCCGCCTCCGCTCCACCGGCGTTCGACGGCGGCCCTCCCCAGGACCGCGTCCGCCTCACCCTCAGCGGTGCGATGGCCGTCGCCGCCCAGCTCGGCCGCGCCCCCCACGCCCCCGCGCTGACCACAACTCCGTTGCCAGGCAACGGCGTCACCGCAACACCAGCCCGAACTCGCTGACCAACCCCCTTCCTCTCCGCGCCCCACGCCCTCCCCGCCCGGGACGTGCCCCCTCACCCCCAAGGACCCGCCATCCCCACCACCTCCACGTCCCCCCGGACACCACCCACCGCCACCTCGCCGGGATCTGCCGCCGCAGCCAATTCCCCCGCCAAGCGCATCCTGTCGCTGGGCGCCAGCGTCCAAAGCTCCGTCCTGCTCTGCCTGTCCGCGAAGGGAATCCTTCCCCGCGTCGATGTGGCGATCTTCGCCGACACCGGCTGGGAGCCGAAGCCCGAGCCGGTCCGCGACGACTTCGGTCTGACAGCGTGAGGGAGCTCGTCGTCGACTTGTTCGCCGGGCCGGGTGGCTGGAGCCACGCTCTCCACGTCCTCGGGGTGCGGGATATCGGTCTGGAGTGGGACGAGTGGGCGTGCAAAACCCGCGCCCGTGCTGGCCAGTTGACGATCCGTACGGATGTGGCGATGTACCCGGCGTGGCCGCTGGTCGGCCGTACCCGCGGGTTCATAGCGAGCCCGCCGTGTCAGGCATGGTCGATGGCCGGCAAGCGGCTGGGCCTGCTCGACCAGCCGCTCGTCCACCAGGCGGTCGCCGACCTTGCCGCCGGCCGGGACACCCGGGCGAAGCTGCTGGCCGCCTGCGCGGATCCGCGGTCTCTGCTGGCAGCCGAGCCGATGCGCTACCTCCATGCCCTGCACCAGGCGGGCGAGCCCGAGTGGATCGCGATGGAGGAAGTACCCGACGTCCTGCCGCTGTGGCGGCAGTACGCCGTGATCCTGCGTACATGGGGATTCTCCGTCTGGACCGGGATCCTCAATGCCGCTGACTACGGCGTGCCGCAGACCCGGCGGCGGGCGATCCTGCTCGCGTCCCGGTCCCGTACGGCCGAGCCCCCGCCCCCGACCCACGCCCAGACGGCCGAGCCGGAAAGCCTGTTCGGGCCGGGCCGCGAGCAGTGGGTGTCCATGGCCGAGGCCCTCGGCTGGGGCGCCACCGACCGGCCGGTCCCCACCGTCTGCGCCGGCGGAGGCCCCGGCGGCGGCCCCGAGCCCTTCCCATCCGGAGCTCGCAAGACCCTCACCGACGCCCGCGACCGCGGTACGTGGAAGCCGCCCAGCCCGCGCTCCGCCCCCCGCCGTACACGCAGCCGCCCCTCCCCGGCAGGAACCCCTGCCTGCACCTGCGGGAACCACCCCTGGGCTTGGTCGCTGCGCAGCAACAACCAGGCCAACGCCACCATCCGTTCGGTCGAGGAGCCGGCCGGGACGCTGTTCTTCGGTCATCGTGCGAACGAGTGCATGTGGGTCGCCGAACCCTCGGCTGCCCCGCCTGCCGGGCAGGAACCGGCGCCTGATCCGATCCGGATAACCGCCGCCGAGGCCGGCGCCCTGCAGACCTTCCCAGCGAACTATCCGTGGGCCGGTACGAAGGGGCAGCAGTTCTCCCAGATAGGCAACGCAGTGCCCCCGCTCCTGGCGGCCCACCTTCTGGCTCCGCATCTCGGCACGACCCTCAACCGGTCCGACTTCATCCTGGCGGCCTGATGGCCAACAACCGTCTTCCGGAACCGGACTTCACCCTGGGCGACATCCCCACCAGCCCGGCCGTCCACTACGCCGAACAAGCCCTGCTGGGCGCCCTCCTCCTCGACCCGCACCGGGTCAAGGCGATCGGCCCGCTCGATCCCTCCCAGTTCTCCTCAGCCAGGCACCGCGCCTTGTACGCGGCGTTGGCCTCGCTAACGCCGCCAGCCCCGTCACTCCACGCGAAGGAGCCGGTCTGGATCAACGCCGTCCACGCCCACGCACTCCCGCATGCCCGCGGCCTGGCCCTGTCCTACCTCCACACCCTGGCCGCAGCCTGCCCCCAGCCCGCGAACGCCCCCGCGTACGCGCGGATGGTACGGGCCGACCACGCTCGGCGGACCCTCCAAGCCCACGCCGAACCCCTCATCCAGGCAGCCACCGACACCGCGCTTCCGGACCCAGCCGCAGTGACCCTGACCCGGGCCGACTCCCTCGCATCCCTCCTCGACCACCTGGCCGCGGTCTTCCCGTCCCACCCGGGCTCACTCCCCCGCACCCCACCCCCGCCACCGCCCGCCCGCGATACCGGCCCTGACGTGACGAGCGAAGAGCAGCTACTGCTGTCGACGGCCGCCGCGTACCCGGCCGCACTGGCGTCGATGCGATGGCTGCGCCCGGAGGACTTCGCCATCCCCCTACACGGAGCCCTGTACCGGTGTCTGACCTCGCTCGCCGCCCGCGGGGATCCGGTCGACGAGGTGACCGTGCTCTGGGAGGCCCAGCAGCACGGCCTGCTCACACAGGCATTCACCGCGCAGGACGCCCTGGACATGCTCGCCGCATCGGCCGGAGTCCCCGAGCACTGGGGCGAGCAGATCCTGCGGCGCTCCCTCCTCCACCACGCCCACACCGCCGGCCTGCACATCCAGGCCTTCACCCACGACCTGTCGAACTCCCCACACCAGCTGATCACCGGCAGCCGCCGCGCGCTCGCCGACCTCACCGCCCTCCGGGCCCGCTGGCACCATGCCACCGGCCGGCAACCCACCGAACGCCCCCGCCCACGGCTGGCCCCCGCGTCCCGGGCCGGGCCACCCACCACAACCCGCGCCACCCGTGCCCCCAGCGTGTCAGCACGGTCCTCCCGATAAGCCCACCCAGCCGGGTCCGGCCGGCCATCTGCCGGCCGGACCCGAGAAGCGAGCCCCATGCCAAGCCCCTCACCCGCCCACGTCCGCCTGGCGCTCCATCCCGACCACGGCACCGCCGTGATCGCCACCATCACCGGCAACCCCCTCTACCTCGCGCGCGCCGCCCTGGCCATCCATGGGTTCCGCTCGACCAGCGACACGACCATGGTTCTTGCACGCATCGACCACGACGCACCCCACTACGCCGACAAAGCAGCCCAAGCGCTCCGCGAAGACGGCACCAGCGTGGACGTCGATCCCGCGCTGCAGGAAGAGATCGACACTGAGTGGACGTACGGCAACTACCCCATGCACTGGCTGACCCGGGAAGAGATCCGCGAAGTCAGCGCCGACGCCCAGGCCATCCACGATGCCATCGCCGCCGGCAGCCTGGTCATCCACCTGCACGCTCACGACGGCTGGACCAACGTGGCAGTCGGTACCTACCGAGGGGGCAAAAGCATCCACCTGCACGGCGAGGACTACCTACGCCAAGAGACCATGATCTTCGACTCCGAGACCGAGGCCATAGCTGATTTCCTCCGTCATCACCCCGTCGCAGCACGGCCGGGACCCGCGCCGCCGACAGACATCGAGCGCGCCGCGGCCGCAGTCCTCGCCGTACCCCCCGCCGACAGGCCGGCACCGACCACGTTCGGCCCTCCGGCCGAGCAGGTCTCGCTGAGCGTTCCCTCGTACGCCGCCGTTCCCAGCGACCACGAGGCACTCCTCCGCGACTTCTTCACCAAGCACCAGGAGTGGGAGAAATGGCGCCCCCACGATGAGACCACCATCGCCAATCACGAATCCCTGACCCTGCGCGTGGAGTTCCTTCATGAAGCGCTTCGCGGCGACGACGCCTGGACGATCGCAGCGTACGAGTCCCCCGTCGGAGAGCGCCTCTGGCACGCCACCGCCGTCCCCACCACCCCCGTTGAGATCATGCGGACCCTGCTTAACAGCCTCAACACCGACAACGCCTGGAGCCCGAGCACCAACACCCCAGTGACGGAGGAAGACCTCGCTCAGGCCTCCCGCCCGCTGGAAGACGTCGGCTGGCACCTGAAGGTCGGATCCCGGCTCATCGACTGGACGGTACCCACCCCCGAAATCGGGGCGGCCGGGCTGCGTTTCGACACCTCCGTAAAGCAGGGGGACGTGCTGCCGGCCTGGACCGTCTGGGGCGGCAACACAGCCGACAGCCCCACCTGGGCCATCCGGCTCTCCACGCACGCACCCACAGCATTCATCCAGGACATCACCTTCGAACTCGCACACGGCCACGGCAGTCGACAGCCCCGCCACTCCACCGCAGCCGTGCCCCACATACCGACTGTGGCGGCTCCGGCCCGTCCCTCGGCATCAGCGCCCCGACCTGCGCCCAGACGTTGAATCCCCAGCCACCCGACGTCGGTCGCCCTGACCTGGCCGGGCGCCGCCCCCTTGCTGACCACGGAGGGCACCGCCCCCCCTGTGGAGGTAGGCCCGATGTGCCACGCCAGCCAGTGGCTGACCCGCCGCGGGGGATGACGCAGGACCGTACCGATCCCGGGCGTCACAGTCTCGCTCTCGACACCGGTGCCGACACCAAGCATTACGACCGACTGAGCGTCTGTGGCCCTCGATCCCAACCAACCCCACGGACAGGAACACGGAATTCCGGAGCTCGGAAGTCCCAATCGTCGTAGTCTGACCGGGTGAACCTGCGCGCCTCGTTGAATCGGCCCCTGAGTCTTGTCGCGACCGTCGATCGTCGGCCGAAGCCCGCACGGGGACGGGTAGGTCAGCAGCGATGAGGCTTACTCGGTTGAAAGTCGTCAACTACGCCCGTCTGCAGGACCTGGACATCGAGGTCCGTAAGCACCTGGTCATCGTCGGAGCGAACGATGTCGGCAAGACTTCGCTCCTGCGGATGCTCAACCTCACGCTGGGCGCCACACTCGGCCAGCTGTACCAGAGCCTGTCTCGGGCGGATCTCCGCGACCAGGATCAACCCCTGACCGTGGAGGCGGTGCTGGCCGAGTTCTCCGACATCGAGAACGCGACGTTTCATCGTGAGATTGACATCGATCCCATCTCAGGCAAGGCGTCGCTGACGGTCCGTCTCGATGTGGCGCCCAACGAGGATGACCTGGACGCCGTTGTCATCCATCGGGTCCTCACGGGTACGGCGGACCGTCGCGCACCGACCCGCCAGCAACTCGACGCATTCGGCTGGCGCTACCTGCCGGCCACGCGCGGGACGAGCGGCACTCAGCTCGGTGGACCAAACAGCGCCCTACAGTTGATGTTCGACAGCCTCGACATGGGCGCGGAGAGAGCCGTACTCACCCAGATCCTCGGTGACTTCAACGACAAGCTCCACGTCAACGAGAGCCTGACCGAACTCCGCAAGAAGATTGCAGGGCACCTGGCCAAAGCCATGCCACGCCCGATCGCTGCCGACGACCTGGCCGTGCGCACCGCAGCTGACCCGGGTACGTCTGTGCTGGAGGGCGTCTCGATGTTCCTCCACCGCGATGACCAATACGTACCGATCGCCGAGCAGTCAGATGGTCTGCGCCAGCTGATGGCGCTCACCCTGTTCGACCTTGCCGAGAACGCCGCGAACATCATCGCGGTCGACGAGCCGGAGCTCCACCTCCATCCTGCTAGCCAGCGGACCATCGCCGAGCTGTTCGCCGCGGCAGGGAACCAGAAGATTGTCTGCACGCACTCGCCTTATGTCCTGCAGCGGTTCGAGCCGGCACAGGTTCTGGTCGTCGCCCCCGGCGGGGACGTGCATCAGGTCCCGGATGCTGGCCTGGGTGCGGTGGAGAAGCTCCGCTCCCAGTGGTGGTCTCCGCGCCTGCTCGAAGCGTTGACCGCCCGCTATGTCATCGCGGTGGAAGGTGTTGCCGACAGGATCATTGTCGAAGCGGCAGCCCGAGCACTCGGCATCGGGCTCGATCGTCTCGGCGTCGTCGTCTTCGAGCTGGACGGGGCGGACAAATTCCGACACGTCTACAAGATGCTCGGCGCGAACGGCTTCGGCGTACATGTCCTCGGACTCGTAGACAAAGCCGAGGAGGGCATCTTTATTAGTGCTTTCGGGGGCCGGCCCAAGGACCTAATCGGAACGAAGGTCTGGTCTAGCGACCGCGACCTGGAAGATGAGTACTGCAAGGCACTGACCGGGCCTGTCGCCGGCCGCATCCTCATCGATGCGGGTGTGTGTCGACTCGATGGGCTGCTCCAGGCGTGCGGCGTCTCCCGCGAGGAGGAGCTTAGTGACCAGGCCGTCGCGGCCTTCTGCCGCAGGAACAAGACCGATGCGGCCACCGCCGTCGCAGACGCGATGACCCACGAACACGCAAATGCGATCAGCAGCGTCGTCGGAATCCTCACCAAGGCCAGGGAACTGGCTGAGCGATGAATCAGGACACAGGACCGGACCCGGCCTACAGCCCTGAGGCAAACCTGCTGGCAATCGCGCCACCGGGCTGCGGCAAGACGGAGCTGCTCGCCCGGCGCGCGGTTCACCTGCTCGGCGGGCTACAGCCCCACCAACGCATCCTCGCGCTGACGTTCTCCAACCGCGCGAAGCAGAACCTGCGTGAGCGCCTTCTTCGTACTCTGGGTCCCCAGCGGTTCTCACATCACGTCCGAGTCACCAACTTCCACGGGCATGCCGCCGAGATCGTCCGCGCCCACGGCCGAACTCTCGGTCTCGATCCGAACACTCCGATGCCTGGCCGCTCAACCCTCGCCGACGCGATCTCCGTCTTCACCAAGGGCCTGGACGTCGGCCCCGCCATCAACCGGAGGAAGGGCATCGAAGCGGCCCTGTCCGTAGCCAAGCAGGGCCCATACGATGACGCCGAGGTGCACAACGCCCTCGCCGCCAGCGGTAACACCTTCGCCCAGCAGATCGAGGCCGAGCGCCTCGAAGTTGGGATCTTCCACTACGAGGATCTACTCCGGCACGCGCAACGGCTACTCAGGGTCGAGAAGATCGCCCGCCTGTACCAGCTGCACTACGGTGCGGTTCTGGTCGATGAGTTCCAGGACATGTCACCTCAGCAGCTCGAAATCGCCCTCGCGACCAGCTCGACTAGCCGGACCTTCGTCGGTGACCCCCTCCAGGGGATCTTCAGCTGGGCCGGCGCGAGGCCGGCCGAGGTGGAACGGGAGTTGAGGGAAATCTGCGGCGAACCACGTCGGCTCACCCTCTCCTATCGGTCCTCCCCTGCCGTGCTCGATGTCGTGAACCATGTCGCAGCCCGACTCGACGAAGTCACGGATCTCCGGTCAGTTCAGCCTGATGCCTGGCCCCAAGGTGGGGCCGCTGCCGCGGCGAGTTTCAACAGCGGCACCGAGGAGGCAGGGTGGATCGTGGACCGGGCAACCGACATCCTCTCCGCCTTCCCCAAGTCGACCATCGGCGTCATCACCCGGTCCCGGTGGCGCCGCAAGTACGTGGACGCGGCGTTCTCGGGAGCGGTCCACCTCCGGAGCCAGCGCTGGGACCTCGCAATCGAGAACAACACCATGGTCCAGCGGTTGGTGGCCACGGTTGCCCAGCTGCCGCGCCAAGCAGACCTTGTGACGCTGCGGGAGACCATGCTGGACGGCATCGATCCGAATGATGTCGACACGATGGAACAGGCGACGAACGCCCTAGCGGAGTTCGAGGACCTGGCCAACCAGGCAGGATCTCTCGCCGCGGCAGCGGCCCAACTCCGCATCGTGGACGAGGGCTCGGCAATCGAGCCGGGCGTCCACTTGCTCAACGCCCACACAGGAAAGGGCCAACAGTTCGACTGGGTATTCGTACCCGGCTTCGAGGGCTGGCACATCCCAGATGGTCAGGCCGACACCGCCGAGCAACTGGCAGAAGAGCTCCGCGTGGTCCTCGTCATGGTCTCCAGAGCACGCCACGGAATCGTCATCACCCGCGCGCAGTCCCTCATCTCCAACGCCGGCAGACCCTACTCCACACGCGAGAGCCTGTGGTGGCCCATGATCGTCGAGGCTTGCCCGATGAACGCCAGTATCGTCGCCCAGCACATCTCCGAACTGCAGGCCCAACCGGTGCACCCGGATCGGTCCGTGCCCGCACCATCGCGCATGTCAGGCCGGTAACGGACCCAAGGCTCGGAGGGTCCGGTGGCCGCTGGCACAGTGAGCCAATGATTCCTTCCCCCTTGGCTGACGTCCCACCTCTTCTGTACACCGACAGCGTCGACATACCAGTGAAGTTCCGCGACAGTCCATCGGCTCGACCCTTCAAGCAGTGGCGAACCTCAAAGCCGTCCCCTTGGCCCTCGACCGCCGCCTTCCCGGCGGCGAACGGCTGGTACCTGCCCACCACCACCTGGCGCGAGATCCTCAAGGCCGCCACCGAGGTGGGCCGCGACATCACCCCCAACCTGCTGCGGACACCCCAGCTGGCCCGCGGTGAACTCGTCGCCGGCGTCGCCCCTTTGTACGCCTACCTCGGCACCCACAGCGTCGACACCAAGCACTCCCTGCCGGGCAGCAAGGGCCGTCGCCTGACCGTCAACCCGGTCTACGAGTACGGCACCGAGCGCTCCGCGAAGAACGCCCTCGGCTACCGCCTGGGCATGACCATGGCCGAGTGGGCGACCCGCTCACTGATGGGGCTGGGCCAGACCCTGCACATCGAGGACGGCGGCCCCATTCCCGCCCTCCGCAACAAGTTCGTCAGCACCTCCGCGAAGCTCCCGGACCTTTGGGGTCTGCACGAGCAGGAGAACCTGTACTGGATGATCGAAGCCAAGGGCGGGAACGTCCGCAGCCCCCGCCTCTGGGAAGGCTGGAAGCAGCTCCAGGGTGGCAGCAAGATCCTCCACGAATACGCCCACCGGCGGATCCTCGTGGGAGCCAGCGTCCAGCCCCAGGGCGACCTGTTCCTCACCATCGACCACGACCACCACCCCGGCAAACCGCCGCTCCCTCCCACCGTCAGCACCACCAGTCCCCAGCTACTGGGGTCCCCCGAGGACCATCTCGGCGACAGCGACGACGCCCTCATGGGCACGGCACGCGCCCAGATGCTGGTCTACCTCGCGCTCAGCGGCGCCCAGCCCTCCCGGCTCAAGACCGTGGCCCTGCCCGCCGACCGCACGAACCGCCGGAGAAGCGCCCGCGGCGTCACCACGCCCCTGGAGCGTGACACGGACGCCCACGCCATGCGCAGCGATCTCCGTGCCGAATTCGCCGACGATTCCCAGCCCGGCCGCCGGGAGTACGCCCGAGCCCTTGGCCTCGACGACTTCCTGACCTACCGTGTGCCCGGCACCGAACTGCGCCTGGGCATGTCCCGGCAGCTCTTCGCCGCCTGCGCCCAACTTCACCGCGAGGACCAGGTCATCGCCGAGCGGACTCCGGGCATGCGGGCTGAAGACGTTCGGGCCGACGAGCCCGCCAGCGAGGAAGCGGAGGAGCGCCGGCGCCACACCCAGCGCAGAGTCTTCCGCGAACGGCAGGAGGAACAGCGCGCCCGGATCGAGCCCCGCGTCCGTGCGGCCTTCGAGGACGGCAGGGACCGCCCCTGGCGAGAACTACTCCATACCCAGAACGACCCGCGGCTCGACCTCGACGAAGGCCCCGGCCTACTCGAAGCCGCGACAGCCGAGACTTACCTCGCCATCCGCGAAGACGACCTCCCCCACCACGAACGATGACCACCTGCAGCATCCCGCCGCTACACCGCCACACTGCAAGTCCAACGTCCGTAAGGGAGGTCCCGCGCACGGGACATTCCCCGGCGCCCCTGTCCGGAAGATAGCGCGCCCGAAACGTGTCGAGGCACACTCCCCGAGTGCACCAGCCACTGGGCGCGGCGGAACATAGCAGCAGATCCCCGGTCAGCCAAACCGGGGAATCGCCGGATCATTGGAAATCCACCGCCATCCATGCCCGAGCCGTCGAGAGGCACCATCACGAACCCAGATCACCGGCCCGCTCCGAACCCCTCCAATACCCCTGGTCCGGCCACGGACACCGGGCCATCACGCCAGGGCGTAGCTCTCCCGGAAATAGCCGGCTGCGCGCTCCAGGTCTCGCTCGGTCTGGAGCGTCAGTTCCAGGTCGCCGGTGCCGTGGTGGCCGAGCCCCGTCACGTCACGCGCGAAGCCGGGCACGAGGTCGACCATCGCCGGGCCGGCCTTCAGGTAGACCAGCAGCTTGGTCTTCTTCGGCGGGACCAAACACGCGTAGTTCTGCATGCGTCGGTACGCGGTGTAGGTCTGGTTCGAGACCTTCGTGAGGTCCTCACCGAGCCCGAGCAGCACCTCGTCGACCGCCGTGGCCAGCTCCGCCATGGCCCCAGCCTCCGTCCCGGTCCGCTGCGCCTTCGCGGTACCCCGACTCCGGCTCCCGGCCTTCGGCGCCGCGGCACGGCCGGCGAAGGAGGCCACCGTCTCAAGGCCGACGTACTCGCTGCCGAAGTACCGGTAGCGGACCAGGTCGATGGCGTGCCGGTGCTCGCGGACAGCGTGGATGTCGTAGCGGGTGAAGTCGCCAGCCACGCAGATCAGCCTCGGTGCGCTCCACAGCACCTGGGCCGCGGCGTGGGCCCCGAGCCGGTCGCGGACCAGGTGCCGGAACGTGTCCCGGTGATCGAGCAGCCAGGCCATGTAGAAGAGGCCCTGGTTTATGACTCCCGCGTCGGTTCCGCGCTTGTACTCGACGATCACCGGTGCGCCGTTCTCGTCTATACCCAACGAGTCGATCCGTCCGCCGTGAACCGGTCCGGTGCTGTATTCGCTCGCCACGAACCGGACCCCGAGCATGGTCTGCATGTGCCCCTCGACGAGGTCCTGCACATCGGCTTCGACCTCAGCCAGACGCGGCGCAACCTCGGTCACACCGCTCTTCGTGTTGAACAACTTCAGGCCCGACACCTCCCCCTCCGTACCGACCTACCGCCAACACGCAGCCGACTAGATCTATTTCCGGTATGCAGCAGGATGCTCGGGAGCCCAGCCACGACCGTCACCGTACGTAGCCGGACCCAAGTCCGTGACCCCGGGCCGGGTTGGAGCCTCGCCAAGTACGACGGGCGCGAAAATGCCGCCTTCCACACCAGGATTTCACCCTGGTACGGAAGGCGGCTTTTTCATGCTGACGCCCCATCAGAAAAGACGCCGGGCGTGCGTCAAACGTGCGTCACGAGCGTCAAATCTGCGTCAAGATATCGCCCGTAACGCCCACAGCGCACATAACGCACACTGCCCAAACCTGCAGGTCAGAGGCCCTTTCCAACGGGCTCAAGGATCGCGACGCACTCGACATGATGGGTCATCGACATCAAGTCGAGCACCACCTTCGCCAATAGGATCTCCGACATCCTTACACCCGAGGTCGCGCCCCAACCTGGCATGAGACCGGCATGTCCTCACGGGTTCAAGCCCTGCGGGGCAAGACCGGATGTGCCTTCGAAGGGGGTGGCCATGCGCGTCACCACTGACGCGCGTCCGACTGCGACTGCGGGAAGTACGAGGCAAGGAGGTCAACAGCCTCCTCCCAGGGAAATCACGCCCCTCTCAGGTCAGCAGTTGATCGCTTTCCTGTTCCACCAGATGGTGCTGCTGCCTTCGTACCACCAGTACGCGCCGAGGTCTTTCGTTCCTGCCGGCAAGGCTCCGCGGAAGCGGACCGAGGGTGTGGAGCCGGCGTAGAACGAGCGGTTCCACTCGAAGGTCGGGCTCAGCCCGATGCGTCCCCCGTTGGCGCGGAAGTAGACCAGGCGGGTCTTCCAGCCCCAGGCGGTGATGGGAATCAGAAACTTCGTGGTGGCTCCGGTGGCGCAGTTCACGTCGTGGATCGACACAGTGCCCGTCTGGGACAGGAGCGTGATCGGCGGTGCGGGTACCTCTTCCACGTCGCCTGCGACCAGCTGCACGTCGAGCCCCTCCAGGGGGGCGGCGGTGAGCAGGTCGCTGATGGCAAGGTCGTCCGTCGTGGACATCCCCGACCTCCTTGGTTGCCTGTCTGTCCGGCCGATGACGACTAGCCGGTGCCCAACCGCGGGCGGGTGAGACGCGGGAAACCGGCTGCGCGCGGCGTGCAGCCCCGCCCCTGGCCGCTGTCAGCGCCCTGCTTGAGCTTACGAACCCGGCCGACGGGGTGCACACCATGCGGCCCCTTGCATGACGGAGTTCGTGGCGGGTACGCAGGTACCGCAGCGAGAGCGCCCTTCGCACGGACTGCACGGTGAGCGTGCCAGCCCTCTTTATGTAGCGTCCTCCCCCGACGACCACGACGCCACCCAGACACCGTCGTACCTACGCAGGGCCGGGGTGTGATGACGGACCGACCCCATACGCGGCGGCGCCGCTGCTAGGCGCGCCGAGCGTGGCGCGGGGCCCTCCCGTCCCCGTCGGCCCCCGCCCCGCGCCATACCCAACCCCAGCCCCGTGGGCACTACCTTCGTAGCTCCTGGCGGCTGCGGGTCGGCACAGCATTGATCTTGCGGTTCGTGCGTGGGGGCCCGTCAGCTGCTCGTAGGCGCAGTGAGATCCGCCCGAGTGATCCTGAAGATGGCTACTGTCCCCAAAATCGGCGAGGGGCCGCCAGTAAGAGGGTAGTCGTCCTTCGTTGCGGAATAGAGTGCGAACCCCTTCTCCGCAAGCTCCTCCAGGATGGAGGTGATACTTCGCTGCGCGTCCCGTACAGAAGAGCGTGAGAACTCGATGTCTCCCGAGATGTCGCTCCAGTCACGGAAGGATTGAACGGCGCTGTCTATGAGCTCCTGCTCCTCGTCAGTGCACTCCTCCGGCTCGTCATGTTCCAGCCACCCAAGGCAGCCGGAGAGGTTCGGCCAGAGATCACGCCCCGTCTTCATGTGGCGAAGGATGACGACCTCGAACTCTGGCTCATCCACCGTGCCGACGTCGATAATCCTGTCGACCTGCATCCTCTTGAGCTAGCTGATCTCGTCAGCGAGCGTCTTGATACCCCACACCTCGACGGTGACATCCCGGTATCGAGGGCGAAGCTCGTTGTCGATGAACTGGTCGACCTCACCTGGCAGTGTGTCGTTTGTGAGGAAGCGCCATACCTTCACGTCGCGGTGCTCGTGGAGGCAGCCTTCCAAGCCACCGCGGATCTTCGCCTTGGTCTTGTCGATCCGCTCACCACGCGTGGCATGCGCAGCGAAGAACACCCGAGCCTTCGGGCAGTAGCCGTCGTTCTTGGTGTCGCCCTTCGGCCCGGCCGCCCGCACGGGTTGGTAGTCACCGGGATACAGCTCCAGGCCGAGCCTGTCCATGCAGTCCTGGAAAGCACTGCCCTCGAGCCGAAGGAGCTGGCCTTCAACGAGCTTGCGCAGCGAGTTCTGATCCACGGCAGTCATTACCGCACAGTTCGTATGCCGCGGACAGCTAGATCCAGCGGATCCGTCGGGCCTTTCCGTAGCCGGTTCGCTCTGTCCAAGCGTCCGTCGGCTACCAACCGGAAACCCCGAAACGAGGTTTGGCGTAAGCATCGGAGGACAACGGTGGAAGCCCCCGCCGATGACTTCGTGACCAACCGCCCCTGGCAGGCCTCGCGGTCCACAGGCACGAGGTCCCCTCCAGACGGACCACCCGGAGGTGTCCGAGCGCCGACCCCAGAAGGCGCCTTACCCTTCCTCGCGGGAACCGTCACCGAATCCTGGTGGGTCTTCGCCGGAGAGGTCGTGGTGGGCGGAGGCCGGGCGAACTTGTTCCACGGACATGACTACGTGAGGCCGGACCCTGCACCACCTCCGCTGGATCCTGCAGCGCCGCAACGACGTCTTCGTACCGATGAAGGCGCGGTCTCCCATGGATTGAAGCAGGTTTCCCGAGCAGATGGGGTGCGGTGGCCGACTCATGGGTGTATATCGGAAATCCCTACCGCGTTTCGTCAGGGGCGCGGTGGCTGAGTTGGGGCACAGGAACGAATTTGCCGCCAGTCCGGACTGGTGAAGGAACGGAGCACGTGTGCACGTCGCGACCAGCAATGTGTGGGCCCGGCAGATCACCCTCAGCCGCAATGTGGTGCGGCAACTACTCGTGCCAGCAGGCACTTTGGATGTGGTGGAGACCGCTACCGGATTGGAGGTGGCAAGCGTCCAGGGAAGATGGCCGGCAATACGACCCGGAGGCAGAGAGCCAGAGCGGATGACGGCTGTTGTACCCGCCGTCAAAACAACCGGGCGTCTGGGCTGGATCGGCGACACGGCGCTTCACTCGCCGCAGACGGTGCTGGCCTCGTTCGTCGACGGCATAGGCTTCCGCGACCACACCGAACCGCACGCGCTCCGGCGCCCCCAGATCGGTGCGATGCACTCGGTGATCGGCTACTGGGCCTCAGGGTTGACCGCCCCGGGAATCGTGGTGATGCCCACCGGGACGGGCAAAACGGAGACCATGCTCGCCCTGCTCGTGGCAGCCCGACCCGAGCGTCTGCTGGTGCTGGTGCCGACTGCGGCGCTACGTGATCAAATCGCGGCGAAGTTCGAGTCACTCGGCATCCTGCACACACACCAGATTGTCGCTCCGGGCGTGATGCGGCCCGTGGTCGGAAAGCTCCAGCACGGCTTCCACAACGCCGCCGATGCTGCGGCATTCTCCTCTGCCTGCAACGTGGTGGTCGCGACCCCGCACGCCCTTCAGGCCTGCGAGCCGGAGTCTCGCGACGTGTTCCTGGCCGCGTTCAGTCACCTGGTGGTCGACGAGGCCCATCACGCGCCGGCGCCCACCTGGTCGCGCGTAGTCGAGGCCTTCACCGACCGGCGCGTCCTACTGTTCACCGCCACTCCCTACAGAGAGGACGGGCGCCCTGTGCCCGGGCGGACGATCTTTCGGTTCCCATTGCGGGAAGCGCAAAGGGACGGATACTTCACTCCGATCAACTACCGAGCCGTACTCAGTCTGGAGGACACTGACCAAGAACTTGCGAAGCTGGCGGTAGGACAGCTACGGGAGGACCGGGACGCCGGCCTCGATCACATCGTGATGGTGCGGGCGAGGAGTATTGCGCGGGCCAAAGAGCTGGGCAATCTCTATCAGGCCCTCGCACCGGACCTGAATCCGACGATTCTGCACGAGAATGTGGCGGTCCGAGCACGGCGTGCTGCATTGACCGCTCTGGCAGATCGGTCGTCCCGGATCGTGATATGCGTCGACATGCTCGGTGAAGGCTTCGATTTGCCAGCCCTGAAGATCGCCGCGCTGCACGACGTGAAGAAGAGCCTGAGCCCGATGATCCAGTTCATCGGACGTTTCACCCGGTCCACTTCCGTGGGCTCGACGATCGGAACGGCCTCGGTGTTCGTGGCCCGTGATCCGTCGGTAGCACTGTCGCCGCTGCGTGAACTGCTGCGCGAGGACGCCGACTGGGACACGATCCTGCATGACATCACCGAACGCGCCACGGCCAGCGTGGAGGAGCTCAGCGACTTCGAGGCTTCGTTCCCCGACACGCCGGAAGAGGTGTCGGTCACGGTGCTGGAACCCAAGATGAGCGCCATCGCTCACCGTGCTCCCGATCGCACCTGGACTCCCGAACGAGCGTTGGCGGTCTACGGCGAAGGCCGGGTACTGGACAGCACCATCGCGGTCAACACCACGTCCACCGTTGCCTGGTTCGTGGTGGAGAACCGAAGCGAAGTGCGCTGGGGAGCCCCGCGGGCCCTGGAGCAGGTCACCTACGAGCTGATCGTCATGTACTTCAGCCGGTCCCGAGGCCTGCTCTACATCCATGGCTCGAACAACACCGGTGACTACCGGGAACTCGCCCAGGCCGTCCTGGGAGTGGACTCCCGGCCGGTCACAGGTATGCCTACCTTCCGTGTGCTGGGTCACATGGAGCGCTTGATCCCCACCAACGTGGGTCTGCTGGATTCACGGGACCACTTCAACCGGTTCTCCATGCACGTCGGAAGCGACGTATACGAAGCACTGACTACCGCCGACCGGCAGGGCAAGAGTCAGACCCACATCGCCGCCTCCGGATTCCGCAACGGCGAGAGGACCACTATCAGCGCCGCCCTGTCGGGGCGGTTCTGGTCGATGCAGACCGCCCCCAACCTCAAGGCCTGGACCGACTGGTGTGACGATCAGGGAGCCAAGGTCATCGACACCAGCATCGACCTGGCCAGCGTCATGGAAGGGTTCATCTTCCCCGAGGACCTCACCGAACGTCCCGAGGGCATTCTCATCGCTGCCGAATGGCCCTGGTCCATGTTCACCGGCAATGGGCCCGGCCCGCAGATCTCATTCGCGGGCATCACCTGCGCCGCCGTCGATGTCGCGCTGGAGGTCGCGGACCACTCCTCTACCGGCCCCTTCCGGATCCGACTCACCACACCTGCCGGGCAGATCGCCTACAGTGCAGACTTCACCGACAACGGACTGACTTACGCTCCCGACGAGTTGGACGGGCGGGTCCGCTCGGGAATCCACGAGTATTCGCTTGAGGAATGGCTCAATCGGAACAAGCCCACTCTGTTCCTGGCGGGCGACAAGATGATCACCGCCGAGGACAGGCTGCTCGCTCCACGCAAGAACCTCGATCCCTTCGACCGCAGACGACTCGCCCCACTCAACTGGGCCGGAGTGGACATCAAGAAGGAATCGCAGACCGCTACGCGCGAACCCGACTCCATCCAGGCCTACGTCTCCTCCCACCTGCAGCAGTCGCAGGAATTCGACGTCCTCATCGACGACGACCGTGCTCGAGAAGCAGCCGACCTAGTCGGAATCAAGATCGACGGCGACGAACTCGTCGTCACCCTGGTGCACTGCAAATACTCCTCCGAGCCGACCCCTGGCGGCCGGGTGGCTGACTTGTACGAACTGTGCGGCCAAGCCGTCCGCGGAGCGAAGTGGCGGCAGAACCACCTCGGCCCGCTCCTGAACCATCTGGACCGACGCGCAAGAAACTTCCTCGCCCGAACCGGAGTCTCACCCTTCGAGGTTGGCAGCATCGAGGCGCTCTACCGGATCCGGGAAATTGCACCTCAGTTGCGGCCTCGGCTCCACACCGTGCTCGCCCAGCCCGGACTGTCCGCATCTGTATGCACCGAAGAAAACCTGCGGCTGCTGGCCGGCGCCGAGACCTACGTCCACGCCCTCACCCGGGGTACGTTCACCGTGTACTGCAGCGCCTGAACGGCTTCAACGGGCCTACGCCCTTGCTGCATCCGCACGAGCATGACCGGGCAACCCCACCGACTGCCGGTGCAGCCGCCTGCCACGCGGCGGCCTGTGTCCGCTGACACCACGCCCCGGACTGGCTGGTCTCCGAAGCAGACCTGCAGTCCCTCGACTACATCGCTGACTCCGACGGCCACAGAGCCGCCGACTCCGGGTCCGGCTGACGGAGAACGAGCAGCGCGTCACCCCCGGCCCGCTGTCCGGCGGAGGAGAGCGGGGGCCGCGTGATCTGCGCCATCCCAATCCACCGCTACGGACATCGAAGCCCAATCCCCGAAAGCCTGCCCGCAGCCATTGACGACGGATGCATTGGCCGGCACCCCTCGCAGCCGCCCGGGCTCCACGGGGCGAACGAAACCTCGCGGGACCGGCGCGGCCAAGATCCGGACCATTCCCGGACCAGACCTCCCGCCTGGGGCCACAAGGCCAGCATCTCTGCTGGTCAACGGCTTGGCTCTGCTGTACCACCAGCAGACGAAGAACCTTCTATTTAGCTACTCAACCAAGAAAATCGGCTTCCTCTAGAAGTTAAACATAGCCACTGACCTGCACAAACGAATGATCGACAGCGTGCCCAGCTCCCGGGAAACCGTGGTCGAATTTACTCCGAAACCTCAATTCATCGAGAAGATCCGGGCCAGTCACGGGCCGACACGATCGCCGGTTCGTCACACATACCAGCAGACCTTTGCCACTACATCACCTGGAAGTCCTCACCGACGCGCGGTGTTGGCCCCCGGCCGAGATCATCTGAGTGCCGGGGAATGGGCCGCGCCCGAAGGGCGGCCACACCGTCCGTGGGATGCGCGTTCGAGTACGGGACACGACCTCTCGCCAGCCTGTCTCGATAGATCCGTACTCTCCAGAAGAGCGCAGGTCAACGCATCCGTTCGCGCGCCTTCAGCAGCCTGGTTTCACCAGATCGAGACCTTCTTTGTGCGGCCGAGCTGCGACCGCTCGTCCTGGTAGACCTTCTCCGGAGAGCTCGACGCGGAGCCCGGACGTCCTGGCCGCCGAACTCATCGCCAGCGTGGACCGTGAGACCTCCCACGACTTCCTCGACAAGCTGCTGCCCCACCCCCATCTCAGCCCCGCCCGGCGCCGGCACACGCTCAACATCGTTCTACGCACATCTGCCACCCGCCCCGAGGTGGCCCACAGCGCCCAGGCGGCGATCGCCGCCCATCCGCGGCAGGTGCTGCCCCTGACCACCGAAGCACTCGTCGACCAGACCGCACCCGACACCGCACGCCAATGGATCACGGTCGTGGGCTGGTCGATCGCGGACCACATGCGGACCTCGCTGGTCACCGACGCGATCGAGATGGCCGTGGCGGCCCAGGGCGGCCGGGTCCGCGGCGTCGTTTTCCACACCGACAGAGGCGCCCAACACAGCGCGGCCGCCTTCGCCGATGTCCGCCTGCGGCATGGCATCCGCCGCAGCATGGGCCGAGTCGGCTCGAGTTACGACAATGCCCTCGCCGAGTCGTTCTTCCAGGGCCTCAAGCGCGAATTGCTCCACGGAGGCCGCTGGACCTCAAAGGCACAGACCCGGCTCGAGCTGTTCCGCTGGCTGCCGTACTACAACCGGCGCCGTCGCCACTGCGCGCTCGGCTACCTCACACCAGCCGAGTTCGAACAGCAGCTGATCACGACACATACGCTGTCACTCGTCACATGAAACCCGGTGTCCACTTCCTGGGATCAACCTCAGATTTTCTCCTCACCCCGTGCCGAGGGTGACCGGTCCCCGGAGCACCTTCAGGAAGGTGCTGAAGGTCGAAGGCGTCTGCCGCGGCGGCTCGTCCGTCCGTGCCGGTTCCCGGCACTGGTCGGGTGCCAGGACGAGTTCCCTCAGCTGTACCCTCAGGTCCCGCTTGCTCATGTCGGAGAGGACCCACCCCAGGGGCGCGGCGATGCCGGGGCGGGCGGACGGGGCCGCGAAGAAGCTGCGCACCTGCGGGCACGCGACGCCGTCGACCCGGATCGCCGACGCGGCGGCGGCGATGCCCGGCAGCGCGCCGGTGAACCGGTACAGCCCCAACTGCCCCAGCGTGGACACGCTCAGCGCGGCCTTGGGGGACCTGCTGGCGATCAGCGGGGCGACGGCCTCCTGCTGACGTTCGGCGTCGGGTGCCGCGGCCTTGGACTGGTAGTGGTTGTCGAGGACGACGAGGAGCGGGAGGACGTAGCGGCCGTCGGCTCCTGCGCCCGCCTCGTACCCGGCGGCGACGGCCCGGTTGTGGGCGGCGACGTGTGGTTCGACCGCCTCCCACAGCTCGAGCAGGAGGGCCAGGCCGCTCGACTCGAGGGTTCCGCCGTCGAGGTCGGCCAGCTTCTGCGGATTGCCGTCCGTGACGCAGCGGTGCATGCGTCCGGAGGGCGAGATGTAGGGGAAGCGGGCCGACAGGTGCACCGCCGTGGACAGGCGGAGCCCCTGGTCGAGCCCGTCCTTTCGGCAGTCGCGGTGGTCGGTGTAGGCGGCCGCGTCGATGGCGCCAGCCGCGAACCCGGCCGCGGCGGACTCGCCGCCGCCGGTGCTCACCGGTGGCGTCGTCACTTCCATGCGCCGACAGTTCAGCGTCGGCAGGGCCGCTCCGCCAGGACCGCCCGTCGACCAGACGGACGACACGACGACTCGGCAGCCGGAGTTCACATCGGTGCCGTTCAGCAGCAGCACCGGGCGCGGGCCGGCATCGGGGCGGGACTGGAGGGAACTCGTGAAGAAGTCGTCCTGGAGACGCTCGTCCAGGTTCTCCCACGAGCGTTCGAACACGGTGGCGCGGTCGCCCGGCCGCAGGTCTCCCAGACTGTTGATCCCGTGCAGGCCGCGCGGCAGGTCGCGGTAGAACATGGCGGCCAGGTCGGAGGCGAGCGTGTCCTCTCCGGAGAGGCGGGCGGCGAAGTCCCGGCCGGCGCTCGCAGCGGGCTGGCCTTCCCGCGGTCCCAACCCGTGGCCGACCAGGCCCAGAGAGCCGCCGGACACACCGCTGGCGCCGAAGAGCATCTCCCGGGCGCACGGACGCCTGGTCATCTCGTCCATGGCGGCCCCGGTCCAGTACGCCGCGCGGATTCCGCCGCCCGGCGCGGCGACGAAGACCATCGGCACGGCCGTTGCGGGCTTGAGCGTCTTGTCGGCATCCATGCAGGCCTGCACCGCCGCCCGCCAGGCGCCGAAGGAAGCCTTCGCGTCGAAGGGTTGGGCCGGCGCGGCCGGGGCGGCGCCCGATGCCGACCGCGGCTTGAGCCGCACCTCGTGGTAGCCGCCGGCGGTGTCCAGCTGGGCCTCCAGCACCAGCGCAGCGATGACCAGCAGCCAGACCGGAGTGAGCCGGAAGCGCAGGTAGCGCAGTGCCGGCAGCGGCAGGTGGAACTCGGAGCGCCGTGCCAGCCAGCCCGCGACGAGCGTCACGGTCGTCAGCAGGACGACGAGGACACCGAGGCTGCGCAGTCGCGGCCCCCACACGCCCGGCCAGACGGTCAGGAGGACTCCCAAGACGATCGCCGCGGCCAACAGCACGGCGCCGAGGATCGCCGGCAGCCATGTTGCCGCCTTCGGAACCGCCCCTGGAAGGGCCTCCGTCTCCGGAACCGATTCGGCCTCCGCCTCCGCAACCGTCGCAGAACCCGCCTCCGGAACCGATTCGGCCTCCGCCTCCGCAACCGTCGCAGAACCCGCCTCCGGAACCGATTCGGCCTCCGCCTCCGCAACCGTCGCAGAACCCCCCTCCGGAACCGTCTCCGCCGCCGGGCCGGGAGCGGCGGGCTCGAGCCACCGGTCCTCGCCCATCCGGACCAGTTCGTTGACCACCGGACCGGTCAATGCCGCAGTGCCCACTCCGATCCAGAACAAGAGCTGCACGTACCCGTAGACCCCGATCTGGTACACCTCACCTGCGCGCTCCGCGATCTCGGGACCGAGCAGGTACGGCCGGGCAAAGGCATGCACGAGCGCCAGGCCGGCGATGACGAGCGGGAGTACGGCCAGCACGCGGCCCATGCTGCGCACCCTTGGCCGGGTTTCGGAGTCCGGAATCCCGGTGGCCTCGCCCGCCGTCCCCGCTCCTCCCTCCGGAAGCGGGAGACTCCAGACGGCGAGCACCAGCATGAGCGCCGGAATCGCGTATACCCCGGACGTGGCGTGGTCGGTCCGGTGGAGGACGAGGGCCCCCACGAGCAGGGCCACTCCGACCCCGAACAGTGTCCATGTCAGCCACGGCCTGCTGTCCCGGTTCGTCGGCGCCCCGTCGAGCAGGGCCCAGCGCCCCACGACCCACAGCGCCAGGCAGAATCCGATCAGCGCGACGAAGGGTGGCATCAAGTCGCCGACCAGCTGCCCCCTCGTGTGCCCTGCCCAGGCCCTTTCGATGTCGGGCAGCTGCTCCAGCGGGCCGTCGCCCGGGACAACGACGAGCAGGGTCAGAACGAGGAGGACGCCCAGTTGGTTGCGGTGGCGCGTCCAGACGCGGCCCGCTGACAGGGTCCCCTCCCGCCACCTGCCCAGCCAGTCGATCAGGGGGCCGGCGAGCATCCGGGCAAGACCCAGGACCCCGAACAGCGCGGTGAGCGCGAGTGCACCCCACTTCAGCGCCGACAGCCACGCCACCCCATGGGCCAGGGCTGCCGACGGGTCCCCGGAGAGATCGCCCACCAGGAAGAACGTGAGGCCCGTCTCCGCCCAGTCGAACACCAGGGCGGCGATCACGAACCCGTCGAGAAATGCCTGGGGAATTGGCGGGTCGTCCCCGAGGCTCTGCCAGATCTTGCGGATCACCAGGTGGATGAGGAGGAGGTAGGCGGGGGTGAAGACGGCGATGTCCAGAGCGAGATACGTTCTGAGCCAGGACAGGTACAGCTCTCGCCGGCCGTCCCCCGCGGGCATCGGTGCGCCAGCTTGCGTCCACACGGTGACTGCGTCGAGGCGCTTCTCGTCCGACCAGGGCGTGAAGCTGGGCCACCCGGAGAGCGCACCGGCCGGGTACGAGGGCTTGTCGGCCACGGTCAGTTCGGCCAGCAGCCGGGAGATCTCGGTCATCACCAGGAATCCCGCGACCGCCAGCGCCCAGAGCCCCATGCTGCACCGGCGGCCCGCCGTAACCAGCTTGTCCCGAAATCCCTCGGTGATGAGCGGCATGACGGCATTATCGGCAGCGGCGCGTCCGTCACGTTGAGTGACGCGCCGATCGGTCCGGGTGATGGAGCCCGGCGACCTCACTTGATGTCGTGGTCGGGGTGGGCCCGGTCGTCGTACTGCTCCCGGGCGTCCGCGATGGCCCCTCGGTGCGCGATGGACTAGTCCGCGAGGGCCTTGACCAGGTGCGTCAGGCCGGCGCCGGTCCCGGTCAGCCGGTAGTCCACCTGTGCCGGGACCGTGGGATAGACGGTGCGCAGGACGAGGCCGTCACGTTCGAGCCGGCGGACGGTGAGTGTGAGCATCCGCTGGGAGATGCTGTGCACCGCCCGCTGGAGTTCCCTGAACCGGCGCGGCCCGCAGTTCGACGATCCCCCTAACCTGCCGGACACCAACAGCTCCCTCAGGACGAGGACGGTCCGATGACGAGCAACCCCGCCGTACGCCCAGAGATCATCGACTTCTATACCCGCTCCGACGAGGCCGCGCGGCTTCACACCACGGCCACGGGCACCCTGGAACTTGCACGCACGCGCGAGTTGCTACGCCGCTACCTTCCGCCTGCTCCGGCCCGCGTGCTCGATGTCGGCGGCGGCCCCGGAACCTACGCGCGATGGCTCGCCGCAGACGGATACACCGTGACGTCGTGGATCCATGCCCAAGCACGTCAGTCAGGCTGGCGTCCTCGACGGAGTGACAGCCGAGCTGGGCGACGCTCGCCGCCTCACTGCCGCAGCTGGCACGTAGGACGTCGTGCTGCTCCTGGGTCCCCTCTACCACCTCCACAACAAGGCCGATCGGCTCTCCGCACTGACCGAAGCGGCCCGTGTGGTCCGGCCGGGAGGTCTCGTCGCCGCAGCCGCGATCTCCCGCTACTCGCCTCTCCTCGACTACATCGCCACCACCGGCATTACAGAGCCCGCCATCCAGGACGGAGTGCGCAACACCCTCGACCAGGGCCGGTACGCCGGGTAGCGGGGCTTCACCGTCGCCTACTTCCAGACCTCGGCGGAGCTCCGCGAAGAAGTCAGCGAGGCCTGCCTCGCCGACCCCACGATGTACGGCATCGAAGGGCCTGGCTGGGTGGCGGTCAAGGCCACCGAGAAGTACACCGACACCAACCTCTTGGGCACGGCGATGCTCGCGACGCAGCCCTCGCCGCAGCACGCCTTGCGGAACCGCACAGCGCGCTCACCGATGCCTCTGCCCACATCCTTGCCGTCACCCGATCCTGACCGGTCTACGCTGTCTCCTCATGACCCTCTTGATCGTGGGTGGTTCCGGGTTCTTGGGCGCCGAGCTGGTTCGACAGTGGGTAGCGGCTGGGCACACGACGACTGCGACCTACGCGACCAGGCCTGGGACGGCTCGGGCGGTCGCGTGGCACGCCCTCGACCTACGTGATCCCGGGAGAGTGGAAGCGGTGGCCGAGGCCAGGCCTCGTGTCGTCATCAACGCATCAAGCGGTAAGGCGGACTGGGCGGTCACGGCCGAGGGGCCCGTCCGCCTGGCGCTGGCTGCGGCGAAGTCCGGGAGTCGTCTGATCCACGTCCCCAGCGACGCCGTGTTCTTCGGCAAGACCCGCGTTGCCTAGGACGAATCCTGCCTGCCCGATCCCATCACCCCGTACGGGGCCGCGAAGGCCGCAGCGGAGACAGATGTTCTGCTCGTGCATCCAGACGCCGTGGTGGCCCGAACCTCCCTGATCATCGGCGACGGGCAGTCCGAACACGAGCGTGCCGTTCACGACCTTGCCGCCGGCAACCGCGCCGGCGTCCTGTTCACAGACGACGTCCGGTGCACAGTACATGTGACCGACTTGGCCGCAGCTCTCATGGAACTCGCGTCGGGAGAAGCAAACGGAATCCACCACCTCGGTGGCAACGAGGCCCTGAGCCGTCATGAACTCGGCGTCCTCATCGCCAGGCGCGACGGACTCGACGACTCCCAACTGCCCACAGGTCGGCGGGCCGACAGCGCACTCCCCGGTGCCCTCGACGTCCGCCTCGACAGTCGCGCGACACAGCGCACACTGCGAACCACGCTACGCGGCGCCTACCAGTTCCTCGGGTGGCCCGTCGGCCCGAAGCCTCCGGCCCGACCGCGATCGTCCGACAGTTGACGACCGGCAGCCGCACGGCCCCGCACGGATCGTGGAATTGAAGACACAACGGGCACCCGCGAATGCGACCGGTTCGGAAGTGTGCAGCGACTACCGGCGCTTGAACTTCACTTCCATCGATGCTTCGATACTGGCTTCAGCGATGAACGCCAAACCACCCTTGGCGGAGAGCCCCAACCTAACTGTCACCTCTTCGATCCCAAATCTGTCGTCGGATTTCCTGTCATTCATTAGAAATTGAACCTGCTGTTCGATTCTCGTGAAGCTTTCTTGCATCTTGGACAGGCTTAGGGTGCCCTCGTCCACCTTGACGGGCGCGCGCCGAAAGAAGTCGGTAAATGCGGAATGCTCTCTTGAGCCCTCCCCGGACTTCACGGGAGGGTACTCCTTCGCCTGTTCGGGACCTCGAAGGTCTTCTACGAGAATCGGAACATACTCCAGGTCGAAATTAGGCTCACTCATTATTTCATCAGCTCAATCTCTAGAATAGCTTCGATCTGCTCCGCAGCTAGCCCTACTCCTCCAGAGGACGCGGGAAGGCCCCACCGCGCCTCCGATCGCCAGTCCTCGATGTAGATTCCGGCGGCATCCCCTGACCCGGCAATGCAGATCAGGGCGCCGGAATCTCCAAATGTCCCTGCCCTTGACAAGCTTAGACGTACTGGATACTTGGGATCCATCAGCATCGGGAACTGGAGCGGGATGGCCACCACAGTGGACTCGACCGTATTCCCACTGGCCGCTACAAAGGTTACTTTCCTAAAAAGAATGAGGGGCGCACTAACGACTGTGCGCCTGACTGTAGGGGGAGGATCGGGGGGCATGTCTGTCGAAACTAGTGCCGCATCAATTGACCCGGCGCCGTACCGCTTGACGTAGCCAGATCCACGGCCGGCTCCGCCCTCTGAGAAATGGACTGGCCCGTCAAGCGTGACGGCGTGTCTTGCGGTGAGCCAACCCTCATCCAGGCCGTCACGCGAGCGGGCCCAGCTCGCTACCGTGCCTCCAGGTGGAGGGTCGACCATCATGGATTGCCTGTAGCGCACGACACGGCGCACGATTGTAAATCGCTCCCCGTCTACATCGAGGCTATCGATCACCTGTCCGGAGCCTTTATTTCGACCGCCGGCCTCTTGGTAGAGGATTACGCCGAACTCCCGTTGTTGCAGCTCATCATATTCGGGCCCCAGGTATCCGACTGCGACATATTCATGCTCGGAGTCAATTTTCCGCGCCTCGGCCCAGCGATAAGCTTCCTCGGACACTCGAATTGTCCAGTAGAACAACCGTTCCCGATCGGGTTCGAGCTGGACCAACTCGGCAAACCTCGCCTCGCTCTCCTCTGAACCCCAGGAGCGCTCTTTCGGGACTGCAGGAAGCGCCTCTAGAACTGTGGAGACCTCGGCGGTGAGATCTTCGGTGAATCCTTCAAGTGCTGAAGGCTTGGTAGCGGCCCGGGCGGACGGGGCCGGGCCGGCTACGAAACGCTCGAAGGCAGGCTGGGTGAAGACCACGTCATCGGAGACAAGCACGTCATAGGTGTTGAGCTGGCCGGCATCCAAGACATGCACGTTCGGCAGATTGCGGGCAGACCTAATGCCTACCTCATCAGCACGATCAACGACCAAGAGAACCTTTTTACGGTCCGTAATGGAGCCCAAGAGTCGTCTGGCAGCCTTGGTCGACGGCGCCTCGGTGGCGGTCACGCTGGAGATAACGTGGATGCGGTTATGGCGGGCCCGGTCGGACAGTGCACTGCGGAGGGAAGCTGCGATCATTTTCTTCGGGGTCCGCTGCGAGTAGTTGCGCGGCACGCGGCTGTGCACGACGCCACCGCCGGTGAACTGTGGGGCACGGGTCGAGCCCTGGCGGGCGCGGCCGGTGCCCTTCTGGCGGTACGGCTTCCGTCCCCCGCCTTGGACCTCTCCGCGAGTCTTCGTCTTGTGGGTGCCCTGACGGGCCGCAGCGAGCTGGGCCACGACCACTTGGTGCATTAGCGGAATGTTCACCTTGGCACCAAAGATCGCAGCCGGCAGATCAACCTTCCCTGCCTTCTTGCCATCAGGTGACAAGACGTCGACCGACCCCGCGCCTTGGGCAGGTCTGCGGGAGTCCCCAACCCCCGTTGAAGCCGTGATAGAGGTATTCAACGGGAATCCTTTCAACGCACGTCGCCGCACGTCTTCCACTAGACCTCAGCCCTGCGAAGATCGCAGCATGGCTCGCCGTAGTGTCCACCGAACAGTCCCTTCCGGTGCCCTGCCCACACGGTCAGGCCGTTAGCCCAAGGCCACGAAGCCGCTGTCGCCCCGTGCCCGCGCCGATGCTCGGCCGCTGATGATGCAACTGGCCTCACAGCCTCAGGCCCCGCGCGCCGCGGAGCAGGAACACCACGGTCTTCCTGTGACCGGTCAGGCACCGTCGCACCGCCCATCTCGACGGGACTGACCCCGCGTCACCTCCGCGGGGAACTGCGCGCACCTGTGCCGCGGGGATCGATGAGATCGCATCCTGGACGCGCGCGACATTCTCCTCGTCATCGGTCGGCCCCCAGAACCCAACATCGTGCACCCCATCCGACGCGGGTCCGAACTGCTGATCCTCGTAACGGCCGTCCCGACACGCTGCCTTGTGGGCAGCCAGCTCCAGTGCAGAGGAGTCAGACGTGGATCGTTCGACCTGGAGCCTGGCATCCAGCCGCACAGCCAGCCGCTTCGCCGTCGTCTTGATATATCCAACCGGATTCCCTTTCGGATCCATGCGGCCGCTCCGTAACACCTGCTCGATCGCGCCGTCCGCAACGTCTGCCCGGGTCTCCATATCAAGCCGGTGAAACCCACAAAGACTTGCGATCACTTTGGCTCTCAGCTCAGCGTGCTGTTCCCGGCTCAGGCTTCGCAAGTCAAGCAGTTCCGGTTCCTGTGGATCATCGGGATCCACGGAGTGACTCAGCAATGCCCGGTCTCCTCCATCCGACCTTCGGCCGGTGGAACCATCCACCAGACGATCACCCGTCCGCCGCCTGGGGGCTCGTAGACCGCGACCGCGCCGGAGGGGAGGTCGTCCAGCATCCGGCCCACCGTCACCGAACCGGTCTCCTGCCTAGCTGCCTCTGAGTCAGCAGCCCCAGGGTGAGGCGGGTCACCGAGTTCCAACCGCTTCCCGTACTTCGCTGTCCTGAAACAGTGCCACGCGGAGCAGACCACGCCGCAAGCACTCGTGATCGTCGAGATGACCTCGATGATCTGGGCCGTCATATTGATCTACCTCAGCACGAGTTCCGGTGATGGTTTGCCCTTCACCGCCTCATAGGCCATCCAAGGCCCCGTCCTTAACAAGACATGCAAGATTCTTTAGCGTCTGCCCATCCGCCTCGTGCACGCCAGCTTCCAGGTCGCTCCTGCAGAGTGGCCGGCGATCCCGGGCCACAACACGGGCCCGGTGCTCCGCCACGTAAGACCGCCGTCATTCTGCACGCGGGGAGCCCAGCCCCTGCGGGCAAGGTGCGTGACGTGCTGGCCCGTCCGGCGTTGAGCCCGGCATGGAAGAGCGCAACAGGTGGCCAGCCTCCATCCGGGCCGAAGTCCGCTCTACGGTCCAACGGTGACGGCCGAGACGCTCGGAGGACTCCAGGTTCGCCACGTCCATGGCCGCTTGCCAACGAACTTCGCGTTCTGCCCTGGCCTGCTGTTCTTCCTGCCGGCGCCGAGTGTCCTCGACAGCTCGCGCCTCGATCTCTCCAAGAATCGCGCCCAGGGCTTCTTCAAGTGTCCGGGTCTTCCGATCCCGCCATCGACCGGGCCGACCGGGCAGACCATGGGCAAGCTCCACTACGAGACGAGCGGAGCGCTCCGGATTCGTGGACTCCGGGAACTCTTGCCTGGCGGAGACGGTGTACACAAAGCCATCAACAGTGACCTCCACTCCGCCTTCGCGCGGGGAAAAGGATGACCGTGCCGGCCCCACCTCATACCCTCGCCGTACCACCTCAGCCGCCAGACCCTGCAACAGCAGAAGCGACCTACGGCGCAGCGCAGACGGCATCACTAACCGACGCTCGTCGTCCTTGAGCGCAGCCACCACCGGATGCAGGTATCCCAGCCGAGCGGGGACAGGAACCGGCCCCCCGCCCGCCTTCGGCCGCTGGCTCCGCGCGTTAGGATGCGGGCCCTCCGTAAGGAACAGCTCCAGCCCCGGCCCGCCATAAGGGACCTTCTCGATGCGTTTGCCCGCCGGCTCCAGGCCGTGGCGCTTCGCGTAATTGACGACGCGCCGCCACTCCGCGACCTCGTCGTCATCGGGATCAGCGATCCGGACGCGCCCCTCGGCGACGAGCCGCTCGATCAGTTCCTGCGCCTTCGCCCGCCGGGCGCGTGCAATGGGCCGCTCGCTATAGGGCGACCGAGGCTTGGCTGGCTCCGCCGACTTACCGCCGTCGGCGACCCTAGAGTCATCGTCGATCATCAGAAGCCAACGATCCCGCATCGCATCGGCCGAACGCCAGCCAGGTGACATCAAAGTTCGAGCGCCCTCGTCGACAACAGGGTGCCCGGGAAGCCCGTACTGCCGTTCGATCCAGGCCGACCCCCAGCGCATGGCCTGCAGCCCATGCCGCGCTGCCCTACCTCGATCGAGCGGTGCCGAGCCGTGGGAGTCCTCCGAGGCTTCCGATCCCATCAACGCACCGCCGCCCAGGTCACGTCTGCGCCAAAAGGATCCGCCGGGGACGGACGGTTAGCGGAAAGCCAGGCCACGCCCGCCGAACAGGGGTCCTACTCGACCCTCCCCAGCCGCCCCCGCTGGGGAGCGGCTGGGGAGTTTCACCCCCGCCTGGGGAGTCCCTGGGGAGTTTGAACCGCGTAAACAGGAAAGCCCGTGAAAGGATCCGAAAGAAGCATCCCTGCAGGTCAGCGCCACGCTGCAGCAGATATCCCCAGGTCAAGGGGCTGACCACGGGGCCTACATGACGTAGGTCCCGAGATCGTCGGCCTCGACGATCCCCGGGAGCGAGCCGCCCTCACGCAGGGGCGTGACGTAGCGGGTCGCGATCACTTCTGTGAGCATTTGCCCAGGCTAGCTGGCGGGCGGGCGTACCCGTCCCGGGATTTCTCCGGCCGCCGCTCCTCACCCACGTACCGCCTGACCAGGTCGTCCAGGTAGTCGGGGCCGAATCCGAAGCCTGCCGCCTCGGGGACGAGCGCCCGCAGGCGCCGGTTGGAGACCGAGAGGGTCTCGGCCGGCACGTCGTGGAAGGCCCGGTGCGCGGATCGTCCCATCGCCGTCTCCAGGGTCCGGACGATCCGTTCGGTGGGAACGCTCGTCCCGGAGGCCACGTTGACCGTGTGGTCGCACACTCCGAGAGCGAGCAGCCGGTCGAGGACGGTGGCGAAGTGGCGTACGTCCATCAGGTCTCGGCGCGCTCCGCGGTGCACCGTGACACGGCCCGTACGGATCTGGCGGACCAGGGACGGGACCAGTTGTGCCGGATTCTGCCCGGGCCCGACGAGGTGGCTCAGCCGGAGCGTCAGCCGGAGCGCGCCGGAGTCGGCCACCAGTCGTTCCATGGCCAGTTTGTGCCGCCCGTACGGGGACACCGGCTCGGCGGGGACGTCTTCGAGGCCCACGCCCGCCCTGCCGTACAGCCCCGTGGACGCGGAGGAGAGGAACACCAGGAGGCGGCCGCGTTCCCTGCACCGCCGGGCGGTCTCGGACACCAGCGCGGCTTCCCGGAGGAACCGCTCCGGTGCGGACTCCGCGGTGTCGGACACCCCGGCGGCCAGGACCGTGGCGGGGACGTTCCGGTCGAGGTGGTGACGGAGGTACCCCGCGAGGAAGCCTCCGCCGATGAGCTCCGCCGTCATGTCCGGGGGAGCCGTCGCTCCACCGCGTCCGCCGCGACCCCCGCGTTGCCCGCCTTCCGGACGTCGTCCCGCACGGCGCGGACCCGGCGGCGGACGCCGTCGTGGGCGTGCAGGGCCGTCACCGCCCGGCGCAGGACGTCGGCGGTGACGGAGCGGAGGGGGAGCGCCACGCCGAGCCCGAGGTCGCGCAGGCGCCTGGCGTTGGCGGCCTGCTCCGGGAGCCGGGGCACGACGAGGGACGGCACCCCGTGATGCAGGCTCTCCATCGTGGTGGCCATCCCCCCGTGGTGGATGACCAGCGAGGCGTGGGACAGGACGGCGCGCTGCGGCACCCAGCGGTGCACCTCCGCGTTCGGGGGCAACGGGCCGAGCGCCGCGGGGTCGGTACGGTCACCGATCGCCATCACGAGGTGCCAGTCGAGTCCGGCGAACGCCTCGGCCGCCACGGCGTGGAACTCCGGGTGACCGTGGTCGACGGAGCCCAGCGTGACGAGCGCGACCGGGACGTCCTCGCGCGGCGGTTTCCACTGCCCCGGCTCCGGCCCCGGGGGGAGGGCGGGCCCGGCGAAGGTGTGCGCGTCGCCGTAGGCCTCCCCGTCCGGCTGGAAGGAACGCGGGACCAGGACGAGGCCCCCCGAGAAGGCCGCGTCGAGGTGTTCGCGCACGTCGGTGCGTACCCCCTCGTCGGCCAGGAACCCGGCGAGTTTGGACAGGAACTCGCCCGCGTAGGGATTGGCGCCCGGGGTGCCGGGCTCGGCGAGGGACCAGTGCCGGGGCGTCGCCAGGTACGTCCACACCTGCATCGAGGGGATTCCCCACTTGGCAGCGAGCACGCCGCCGGCGCCGGCCGGGTCCTCGGTGAGGACCAGTCCGGGCCGCGCGCCGGCGAAGCTCTCCTCCAGTTCGGGCAGGGTGGCCCGTGCGTCGGCGAGGTACAGCAGGGGCAGCCGCCGGGCGTCCGACGGCCAGTCGGCCGGGTCGGACGGGAGGGAGGACCCGAACACCACGGCTTCGGCCCCCGCGGCCTCGACCAGCGGTGCGAACCGCCGGGTGGTCGCGTAGCTGACCCGGACACCGCGGCGCACCAGCTCGGTGACGGTACCGAGCAGCGGGCTGATGTGGCTGTGCGCGGCGGCGGTGAAGATCGCCACGTGCCGGTGGCCGGCCCCGGCGTGCGGGGAGCCGGGGCCGTCAGGCTCCGCCGGCATCGCTCACCGCCCCGGATTCCGCCCCGGATTCCGCCGCGGGCCGGTCGTGCGCGGCGGCACGGCGGGCGCGGAGGTCTTCGAGGCTGCGCAGGAGGGCGGGGAAGGCCTCGGGCTGGTTACCGTCCTGACGGCCCGTCGTCATGCTGAGCCCCTTGACCGGCGGCCGGAGCACCAGGTTGTCGCGGCCCGCGAGCCTGGCCCGGTGGTCGCGCATGGCGGCGCTCTCCCACCCGCCGGGCGGGAGTGCGGCGGCCAGCGCGATGGGGGCCCGCGTGCACTGCAGGGCCATCGTCGCCGGGGTGTCCGCGAGTCCCTGGGCCAGACGCGCGATGAAATGCATTCCGGCCGGATAGACGGCTATCGCGTCGGGCCAGTTCGCCAGCTCCACATGGAGTTTCCGGACCTGCGGCTCCTCGGACCAGGAATCCTCGAATACCGCGCGATTGGTGAGGACCGAAAGTCCTTCACGCGTGACGAAACGCTGCGCGGACCGAGTGAGGACGATCCGCAGTTCCACGTCCGGATAACTCACCTGGAGCCAGTTGACCCAAAGGGGCAGGAACGCGGCGTTCGACGATCCGGTACCGACGAGGAGAAGTCGCTTTATTCCTACGGGGGGAATCTTCATCGAAGGCATTCCCCAGTTCTGTTCCATTGCCATGTCGCACTCCGATCCCGTCGCGCCTCCCGGGAGGCCGGGGCCTCCCGGGAAACGCCCATCAGACCGACACTCAGCAGCCGCACCAGGAGCAGCAGCAGGCGCACAGGATGGCCTGCGCCTCCTTGTCGTCCGCCTCGACGAGGAGGTCGTCCTCGGTCAGGGCATCCAGCTCGAGCAGGTCGTCGGCGAGCAGCTCAGCCACAGGCATGGTTCTCTCCTTGAATAATGAGTCATTTACGCGGAAGCGAAATGAATCGGAATGGGGCCGCCGGGGAACCGGACGACCGACGCCATCGTGTCCGAGCCGCACGGAGGATTCTTCAGCCGCCCAACTGGTTTCTCGGCCACCCTCCCGGTAGGAGGGAGAACCTCCGTCTCACACCCGGGTGCGAGACGGGATCTCATCTTGCGCCCCTCCCGGCGATTTCCCGTCCCTCGCGTACCGAACCCGCCTGAATATTTGCTACGGTGCGCTTCCGATTGCCGATCTGCCGCCGAAAAAGCAGGTGACCCGATGCCCCATATCGCGTTCTTCAACATTCCTGGCACCGGCCACGTCAATCCGACGGCGGGAATCGTCGCGGAACTCGTGGCGCGCGGCCATCGCGTCAGCTACGCGGTGACGGCCAGCCAGGGCGCCGAGGTCGAGAAGGCCGGCGCAACGCTGGTCCCGTACGAGACCGTGATGGGCAAGTACCGGTCCACGATGACGGACCTGGAGGACAACGACCGTTTCACGACGGGCGATTTCGTCCAGGTGCTCCGGGGACTGGTACAGGAGACCGAAGCCCTCTTCCCGCAATTGCGGCGCGCCTTCGCCGACGACCGTCCCGATCTGCTGATCTACGACGGGCTGTCCGGCTGGACGGGGCGGCTGCTCGCGGAGGACTGGGGCATCCCCGCCGTGCGCAGCATCCCCACGCTGGCGGCGAACGAACACTGGTCCCTGGGCACGGACGGCGAGTACGCGGAGTTCGACCCGGAACACACCGGGCTGAACGCGGTGTTCGGGGAGATCGGCACGATGCTGGAGCGGGTCGGAGCGTCCTGCTCCGCGCAGGAGTTCTTCGGGAGCAGCGAGTCGGGTCCGGCACTCGTCTACATCCCGCGCGCGTTCCAGTTCAAGGGCGAGACGTTCGGCGAGGAGTTCCACTTCGTCGGACCGTGCTGGTCGGAGCGCAAGTTCGACGGTGAGTGGGTGCGCCCCGGAGACGACCGCGACGGCGACGGTCATGGTGACGGTGACGACCGGCGGCCCCTGGTCCTGATCTCCCTCGGCACCATCCACAACGACAACGCCGCCTTCTTCCAGACCTGCGTCGACGCCTTCGCCGACGCCCCCTGGGACATCGTCATGGCCGTCGGCGACCAGATCACCCCCACCACCCTCACCGACGTCCCCGCCCACATCGACATACGCCCCCACGTACCCCAACTCCAGATCCTGCGCCACGCCGACCTCTTCATCACCCACGCCGGCATGGGCAGCGTCATGGAATCCCTCTCCTTCGGCGTACCCATGGTCGCCATCCCCCAGATGAGCGAACAACGCGCCAACGCCGACCGCCTCACCGAACTCGGACTCGGCCGCCTCCTCCACCGCACCCACCTCACCCCACAAACCCTCCGCGACACCGCCCACCACGTCCTCACCGACCCCACCTACCGCCACCACACCCACACCATGCGCGACCACATCCACCACGCCGGCGGCGCACCCGCCGCCGCGGACGTCGTGGAGGCGGTACTCGCGGCCGCACGGGAGCGCGCGTGATGACCGGGAAAACGACACACATCGCGTTCTTCGCGCTCCCGGGACACGGGCACGTGAATCCGGCCCTCGGCGTCGTGGAGGAACTCACCGCGCGCGGACACCGGGTCACCTTCGCGACGACCGACCGGTTCGCGCCGGCCGTGACCGGAGCGGGTGCGACCGTGCTGCGCTACGAGTCCACCATGGACGGACTGCCGGCCAGGGACTCCGCGGCGGACCGCGCCGACCGCTTCGGCAGCGACGACCTGGCCGTGGTCCTGCACGACCTACTGCGCGAGACGCTCGCGCTCCTCGCCCCCCTGGACCGCGCCTTCGCCGCGGACCGCCCCGACCTGGTCGTCTACGACGACCCCTCGGGATGGGCCGCCCGGCTGATCGCGGCGCGCCGCGGTATCCCGGCCGTGCCGTACCGGACCACGTTCGCCGCGAACGCCGACTGGTCACTCGGCGGCCACCGCACGGACGTCGATCCGCTCAGCCCCGGGATCGTGCGCGTCTTCCACGGCATCGCGAAACTGCTGGACCGGCTCAAGGTGCCCATCGGGCCGAAGGAACTGATGACCGGCAGCGAGTCGGGTCCGGCGCTGGTCTTCGTACCGCGCGCGTTCCAGTTCAAGGGCGAGACGTTCGGCGAGGACGTCCACTTCGCCGGACCCTGCCTGGCCCTGCGGGCCTCCGACGGTGAGTGGGTGCGCCCCGGAGACAACCGCGACGGCGACGGCGACGGCGACGGTCATGGTGACGGTGACGACCGGCGGCCCCTGGTCCTGATCTCCCTCGGCACCATCCACAACGACAACGCCGCCTTCTTCCAGACCTGCGTCGACGCCTTCGCCGACGCCCCCTGGGACATCGTCATGGCCGTCGGCGACCAGATCACCCCCACCACCCTCACCGACGTCCCCGCCCACATCGACATACGCCCCCACGTACCCCAACTCCAGATCCTGCGCCACGCCGACCTCTTCATCACCCACGCCGGCATGGGCAGCGTCATGGAATCCCTCTCCTTCGGCGTACCCATGGTCGCCATCCCCCAGATGAGCGAACAACGCGCCAACGCCGACCGCCTCACCGAACTCGGACTCGGCCGCCTCCTCCACCGCACCCACCTCACCCCACAAACCCTCCGCGACACCGCCCACCACGTCCTCACCGACCCCACCTACCGCCACCACACCCACACCATGCGCGACCACATCCACCACGCCGGCGGCGCACCCGCCGCCGCGGACTTCCTCGAAGCGCTGGCGGCGCCGGCGTGCGCCCCGCGGACCGGGGCTGACGGGTGACGGCGGGCGCGGGCGCACCGGCCGACATCGACACCCCGGCGTTCTTCGCGGACCAGCACGGACACTATGCGCGGCTGCGGCAGTCGGAGGGTGCGTGCCGGGTCCGCAACCCCCAGGGGCTGGAGTACTGGCTCGTGACCCGGCACGACCAGGCGAGGGCGGTCCTGCTGGATCCCAGGTTCTCCAAGGACCCCCGGCGTGCGGCCGGCGCGCTGCGCGCGGCCGGGTACGGGGTCTCCGGCTCGGAGAGCTTCTTCCTGCCGCTCGTGAACAGCGACCCGCCGGACCACACGCGGCTGCGCAGGCTCGTCTCCGGAGCGTTCACACCGCGCCGGGTCGCGGAGCTCCGGCCCTCGGTCGAACGTCTGACGCACGAGCTCCTCGACTCCGCGGCGAACGCGGCCCGGACGACCGGCGCGGTGGACACGGCCGGGACCCGGACCGGCGGCGGGGCGGTCACCGACCTGGCGGCCGCCGTCGCCTTCCCCCTCCCGGTGCTGGTGATCAGCGAGCTCATCGGAGTTCCCCACGGCAACCGTGCCGCGCTCCTGCAATGGGCCACCCGGATGCTCACGGTCTCCGGAGCGGGCACGACACCCGCCTCCGGTCCTGCGGAACGCACCCGCAGGCTCCACCGGTGGTTCGCGTCCCTGGTCGCCGTCACCCGGCCCCGGGTCAGGGCCGACCTGCCCCCGGAGGAACAGCCGGACCTGCTCAGCGCCCTCGTGGCCACCGGTGAACGGGACGAGCGCCTCGGCGACGACGAACTCGTCGGCCTGCTGGTGCTCCTGCTGATCGCGGGGCACGAGACGACGACGGGGATGATCGGCAACGCCGTCGACACGCTGCTCCGCCACCCCCGCCAGCTCGCGCTGCTGCGCCGCCGTCCGGAACTGGTCCCCTCCGCGGTCGACGAACTGCTGCGCTACGAGCCCTCTTTGGCCCGCACCACCCTCAGGGTGGCGACCGAGGACATCGACATCGCGGGGACCGTCGTCCCGGCCGGCGGCATCGTCAGCGTCGCGCTCTCCGCCGCCAATCGGGACCCTGAGGTCTTCCCCGGGCCCGACGGCCTCGACATCACCCGGGAACGCGGACCGCACCTCTCCTTCGGGCACGGCATCCACTACTGCCTGGGCGCGCCACTGGCCCGGCTGCAGACGGAGACGGTGCTCACGGCCCTGCTCGACCGGTACCCGGAGCTGGCCGCGGCCGACCAGGACCGGCCACAGGCCTGGCGCCCCGTCGGGGACATGCGGGGATTGATGACCCTCCCGGTGCGCCTCGGGCCGGACCGGTCCGCGTCGCCCGGACCCGGACCCGGACCCGGTCCCGGCTGACGGCACCGGCGCCCGCCGCACCCGCCGCCCCGCCCTGTCCGACCCCATCCTTCCGTCAAGGGGAACCCGTGCTCCAACCCCCGGCCGGCTCCCGGCCTCCCGAAGCCGCCGTCGAAGTCCGCGGCCTGCACAAGCGTTTCGGGGCGCAGACGGCCCTGGACCGCGTCGACCTCACCGTCGCCCCCGGCACCGTGTGCGGTCTGCTCGGACCGAACGGAGCCGGCAAGACGACGCTGGTCAGGATCCTGGCCACCCTGTCGCTCCCGGACGGCGGCCACGCCCGCGTGGCCGGCTTCGACGTCGTCTCCGACCCCGCCCGGGTACGCGGCCGCATCGCGCTGACCGGACAGTACGCCTCGGTGGACGAGCTGATCAGCGGCCGCGGGAACCTGGAGATGTTCGCCCGGCTGCACCGCATGCGCGGGGCGGCCGTCCGGCGGCGCTCCGGGGAGCTGCTGGAGCGGTTCGGCCTCCAGGACGCCGGCCACCGCCCCGTCCGCACGTACTCCGGCGGCATGCGCCGCAGGCTCGACCTGGCGGTGAGCCTGGTCGTACCCCCCGCGGTGATCTTCCTGGACGAGCCGACGACCGGCCTCGATCCGCAGAGCCGTTACGGGCTCTGGGACAGCGTCCGCGAGCTCGTCCGGGCCGGCACCACCGTCCTGCTGACCACGCAGTACCTGGACGAGGCCGACCACCTCGCCGACCGGATCGCCGTGCTGGGCGACCCGGAGGGCTCCGGCGGCCGGGTGATAGCCGAGGGCACGCCCTCCGCCCTGAAGTCCTCCTTGGGCCGGGAGTACGTCGACCTCACCGTGCGCCACCACGAGCAGCTGGCACCGGCCGCCGAGGCCCTGGCCCGTACCGGCGCCGGAACCGTGGCGGTACGGGACGAGCTGCGGCGGGTCACCCTGGCCACCGGCCCGGCCGCCGGACCCGGCACGGGGGTGCTCGCCGCCGCGCTGGACGAACTGCGGTGCGCCGGTGTGGAGGTGGAGGACCTCTCCCTGCGCCGCCCGACGCTGGACGAGGTGTTCATCAGCCTGACGGCTCCGTGCACCGGGACCGGGGAGGCGGCATGACCACCCCCCGGACCGGCCGCGGGGCCCGCGGGGCCGCCGACGGCCCGGTGGCCCGGGGCGCGGGCGTCGGCCCCGTCGTGGGGGCGCCCGGTGCGCCGTCGGACGAGACCCGGCTCGCACGGCTGCGCTGGGCCGCCGGCGACGCGGCGACGATCACCCGCCGCTACCTGACCCACCTGCGCAGTGCCCCCGAGCGCGCCGTCATGGCGCTGGCGCTGCCCCTCGTCTTCACCCTGCTCTTCGTCTACGTCCTCGGCAGCAACATGCTGGTTCCGGAAGGCGCTTCCTACGTCGACTTCCTGATCCCGGGGATGCTGGCGCAGATGACCGTGTTCGGGGTCGCCGCGAGTGCCTCCGCCGTCGCCGACGACAAGGACAAGGGGATCAGCGACCGTTTCCACTCGCTGCCGATGAGCAGGACCGGCGTGCCCGTCGGGCAGTCCCTGGCCGAGATCCTGGGCGGTCTGATCACCCTGACGGTCATGGCGGGCTGCGGGCTGCTGGTCGGCTGGCGGCCCGATGCCTCCGCGCCGCGGATCGTGGCCGCCTTCGCGCTGCTGGTGTTCGCCCGCTACGCGTTCGGCTGGCTCGGCATGTGGCTGGGCCTCGTCCTGCCGTCGCGGTCCTCCACGGAACTCATCGGCATGCTGACCTTCCCCCTGACGATGGTCTCCAACGTCTTCGTGCCGACCGGAGGCCTGCCGGCCGGCCTGCGCCCGATCGCCGAGTGGAACCCCGTGAGCGCCGTGGTCTCCGCGGTGCGGGAGCTCTTCGGCCTTCCCGTGGCCGGACCCGGCGGCGCCGGATGGCCACAGGACCACCCCGTGGCGGCCGCGGTCGCGTGGTCGTTCCTGCTGCTCGCCGTCTTCGGCCCCCTCACGGTGTCGGCCTTCCGCGCACCGAAGCACTGACCCCTGGAGGGTTCTCATGAAAGCCCTGGTACTGGCGGGGGGTTCCGGCACGCGGCTGCGTCCCATCACCCACACCTCCGCCAAGCAGCTCGTCCCGATCGCGAACAAGCCGGTGCTGTACTACGGCCTGGAGGCGATAGCCGACGCCGGCATCAAAGAGGTGGGCGTCATCGTCGGCGAGACGGCCGCGGAGATCGAGGAGGCCGTAGGAGACGGTTCCGCCTTCGGCCTGGACGTGACCTACATAGCCCAGCCCGAACCGCTCGGGCTCGCCCATGCCGTTCTGATCGCCCGGGACTTCCTGGGTGACGACGACTTCCTGATGTACCTGGGCGACAACTTCATCGTCGGCGGCATCGCCCCGCTCGTCGACGAGTTCCGCGCGCACGGCCCGGACGTGCAGCTGATGCTCACCCGGGTCGCGAACCCCGGTGCCTACGGTGTCGCCACCCTGTCCGCGACCGGCCGGGTGGTCGCTCTGGCCGAGAAGCCGGAGCGGCCCGCGAGCGATCTCGCGGTCGTCGGCGCCTACCTCTTCACTCCCGTCGTCCACGAGGCGGTCCGCGCCATCGCCCCCTCGGCGCGGGGCGAACTGGAGATCACCGACGCCCTGCAATGGCTGCTCGACCAGGGCCGCGACGTGCGGCCGACGGTGGTCACCGGCTACTGGAAGGACACCGGCAACGTCGAGGACATGCTGGAGGCGAACCGGTGCGTACTGGAGGTCCTGGAGCCGGCCGTCGAAGGATCGGTCAGCGCCGACAGCGAACTCATCGGGAGGGTCACGGTGTGCGCCGGCGCCCAAGTGCGCGGCTCCCGCATCGTCGGTCCCGCCCTGATCGGCGCGGGGTCGGTCGTGGTCGACTCCTACGTGGGCCCCTCGACCTCGATCGCCGAGAACTGCCGGATCACCGACAGCGAGATCGAGTTCTCGATCGTCCTGGGCCACTCGTCCATCACCGGGGTCCGCCGCATCGACGCCTCGCTCATCGGCTGCCACGTGGAGGTCGCTCCCGCCCCCCGCGTTCCCTCGTCGCACCGGTTCGTCCTGGGCGACCACAGCAAGATCCGGATCTCTTCGTGACCACCACGCGCTTCCTCGTCACCGGCGCCGCCGGGTTCATCGGCTCGCACTTCGTGAACGACCTGCTGGGTCCCGGATCACCGCCCGACACCGAGATCACCGTCCTCGACGCGCTCACCTACGCCGGTGACACCGCGCACCTCGACGCGGTCGCCGCGGACGCCCGGCTCCGCTTCGTGCACGGCGACATCACCGACGCGCCGCTCGTCGCCGCGCTGATGTCGCCCGGATGCGTCGTGGTCAACTTCGCGGCGGAGAGCCACGTGGACCGTTCCATCGCCGACGCGGGCACCTTCGTCCGCACGAACGTCACCGGGACGCACGTACTGCTGGACGCCGCGCTCACCGCCGGCGCCCGGTGCTTCCTGCAGGTGTCCACCGACGAGGTGTACGGGTCCATCGACCACGGCGCCTGGACCGAGGACGCGCCCGTGGCGCCGAACTCCCCCTACGCCGCCTCCAAGGCCGCCGCCGACCTGCTGGCTCTGGCGTACGCCCGGACCCACGGCCTCGATGTGCGGATCACCCGCTGCAGCAACAACTACGGCTCCCATCAGCATCCGGAGAAGCTCATCCCGCTCTTCGTCACCACCCTGCTGGCGGGCGGCACCGTGCCGCTCTACGGCGACGGCGGCAACGTGCGCGACTGGCTGCACGTCTCCGACCACTGCCGCGCCATCCGGCTGGTGCTGGAACGCGGCCGGGCGGGCGAGGTCTACAACGTCGGGGGCGGCACCCAGCTGACCAACCGGGAACTGACCGCACTGCTCCTCGACGCCTGTGGAGCCGACTGGGATTCCGTGCGGCACGTCGAGGACCGCAAGGGCCACGACCGGCGCTACTGCGTGGACGACGGGAAGCTGCGCCGCCTCGGCTACCGGCCCCGCGTCGACTTCGAACGGGGCCTGGCGGAGACCGTCCGCTGGTACGCGGACGTCACCGCGGGACGGTGACGAAGCGCCTCGGGCCGTCGCGCCCCCTCCCCCAGCCCCCAGACACCGAAGCCGGTCCGTCCGCCGACGGCCCGCAGCCCTCCGGAAGGAACCCCGCGTGCGTGTCCTGTTCGCCGTCTTTCCCACCACCGCCCACACCCTGCCCGTCGTCCCCCTCGCCTGGGCGCTCCAGAACGCGGGGCACGAGGTACGGATCGCCACCCACCCGGACGCGATGGGAGCCGTGACGGGGGCGGGACTGGCGGCCGTTCCCGTCGGCGGTGCGGTGGATCCGGCCGAGCTGACGGACTTCGAGCGCAACCCCGGTCTGAGCGGCCACCCCGGCGGAGGGCTGGACGTCGTCTCCTCCGACTGCGCCGACTGGGGGCCCAAGTGGTTCCGGATGACCCGCGTGTTCGCGGGGCTGCGCCCGCTGCTGGAGGAGCTGACCGGTGTCGCCGTGCGCTGGCGGCCCGATCTGGTCCTGTGGGACCCGTTCTGCCTGCCGGCCGCCGTCGCGGCGCGGCTGAGCGGGGCCGCGCACGCCCGGTTGCTGTGGGGCCGGGACAACGTCGCCTGGCTGCACGCGCGGTTCCAGCGGTACCTGCGGCAGGCCCCGGGCGACGGCCGGCACGACCCCCTGGAGGAGGTCATGCAGCAGTTGCTCGAACCGTACGGGCTGCCGTACGAGGAGGAGTTGCTCCTCGGTCAGTGGACGGTCGACCCGATGCCGCCCGGGGTGCGGCTGCCGGCTCCGCACGTCCGGTACGAGAGCATGCGCTGGTCCGCGTACGGCGGAGGCGGGTCCGTGCCCGACTGGCTCCACACCCGGTCGGCCCGCCCACGGGTCTGCGTCGCCTGGGAGGCCGGCCCGTGGGGTCCGCAGCCCGGCCCGGAGGACGGGAGCGCACTGTCCGACGTGCTCGGCGCCCTCGCGGACCTGGACGTGGACGTGGTGGTCACCGGCGTCGGCCCGTCGGCCGGGGCGACGGGCGGTCCGCCGGGGCGGCCCCGCCTGGTGGAGCGGCTCGCGCTGAACCAGGTGCTGCCGGGATGTGCCGCGATCGTCCACCGGGGCGCCGGCGCGACGTTCGCCGCGGCCGCCGGCCAGGGCACGCCCCAGCTGATCCTCCCGACCGCGTTCTGGGACGAGGAGGCGACCGCCCGACACCTGGCGCGCCGGGGCGCGGGCCTCGTCCTCGACGGCGCCCACCGCGATCCGCACCACCTGCGGACAGCGCTGTCGGCCCTCCTCCGGGACCACGATTTCCGCCTTCGGGCGCGGGCTTTGCGCGAGGAGATCGAGATGCTTCCCGGACCGGCCGCCCTCGTGCCGGTGTTGGAGCGGCTGACCGACCTCCACCAGCGGATCTGAGCCGCCGGCCCCCACTCCAGTCGGAGTCCGGCCCCCCGCGCGTGTCCGTGGCGGAGACGGCAAAGCAGTCCCGGGACGGACGACCGGGCGGGGGCGTCACTGACACGATCGATCCGACGAATCTGACGCGGGCACACCTTCACGACCAGCCGAATGCGGAGCCCTCCACCATGCACAGCACCATCGCGGACACGTATCCGCGGATGAGAACCGGGATCTTCTTCACGCCGACCGCAGAAGGCGACGGCGTCCTGCTGACCAACGGCAGTGAGATCGTGACCTTCCACGGCGCGTCCACCCACGCCTGGCTGGAGAAGCTCTCCCCCCACCTCAACGGCCGGCACAGCGTGGCCGATCTGACGGGCAGCCTGCCGCCCGGACCCCGCCGGATGGTGGAGAAGCTGGTGGGCGCCCTGTACGAGGCGGGGCTGGTCCGGGACGTGAGCCAGGACGAACCGCATTCCCTGACGCCGGACGAACTGGATTCCTACGCTTCTGAGATCGCGTTCGTCGAAGCGTTCCGGACGTCTCCCGCCCTGCGCTTCCAGCGGTACCGCGAGACCCGCACGGTGGTCATCGGCTCCGGCGCGATCTACGCCGCGGCCGTGGAGGGCGCCCTGCTCACCGGGGTCGCCCGGCTCTCCGCCCGGCCCGTCCTCGTTTCCGCGGAGGTCGCCCCCGCCCCGGGGCGGCCCCCGGGCGAAAGAGCGGCGGAGTCCCGCCACGGCGATCCCGGTCAGCGGCTGGAGACGGCGCCCCTGGACGCCGCCGACCCGGTGGCGCTGCGCGCGGCGGTCACGGACGCCGGACTGGTCCTGTACGCGGCCGACCGCACCGACCCCGTCCTGCTGAGCGCGCTCGACCGGCTCTGCGCCGAGCTCGGCCGGACGTTCGTCCCGGTCACCGTGTACGCCGACGAGGCCTGGGTGGGGCCGGTGTGCGCGGCGGACCGGCCCGCCGCGCGCTGGGAGAGCCTGTGGCTCCGGCTGGGCGTCCGGGCGGGGGCCGGAGGGGAACCCACCGGGTTCCTCACCGGCCCGGTACCCGGCATCGTCGCCAACCACCTCGTCTTCCGGGCCTTCGAACACCTCACCGGTGTGGCCGGGGCGGGCTCGCCCGACGCGTCCGGGGCCCTGCCGGGCGGCAGTGCCGTACGCATCGATCTCGAAACGCTCCAGACTTCGGTGCACGGACTCGCGCCCCACCCGCTGGTCCGGCCGGCCGGCGGCGCCGACACGGAGCCGGAGGCGGCGCAGGCCGCGCCGACCCCGGTGTCCGCCGCGGGGGCGGCCGTGCACGCCGACGAACTCGCCGCACGGGTCGCGGCGCTGACGGACACCAGGCTCGGTGTCCTCGGCCCCGTCTCGGAGGCCCACTTCGAGCAGTTCCCGCTCCGGGTGGTCCGGGTCCCGGTCACGCATCCCCGCCGGCCGGACGCAGCGCTGTCCGTGTGGGGGGCCGGCCCCGATTTCCCGCACGCGCGGGACGCCGCCCTGCGCCTCGGGCTCGCCGCCCACGCCGTGCGCCTGACCGGCCCCGGGGACGCCCCGGCCGGCGCGGACACCGTGGCGGGGACATCCCTCGCCGACGGCTCCGCCGCCCGCGTGCCGGCCGACGCGGTCTTCGCCGCGTCCGGCACCGACCCGGCCGTGCCCCTTCCCGCCGGAACGGCGGGCGGAGTCACCTGGACCGAGGCCGTCGAACAGGGCCTGCTCGACCACGTCCTGCGGTTCACCGCGGACGGTCCCGTCCCCGGCCCGGACAGCCCTGCGCGCTCCTGCGAGGAGCTCGAACTGACAGAGCGGTCCCGGACGTTCCTCGACCTGCTCGTCGCATCGGGCGAGGGCGTGACCGCGTACGCGGTCCGGGCCCCGGAGGGCGTGCACGTCCACGCCTTCCGGCTGGGAACCGGCGGGGCGGGCCTCGTCGAGCACGGCGCGGGATTCACCGAGGCCGAGGCGGTCGAGGCGGGACTCGCCCGGCTGCTGCTCGCGCGGCAGTCCCGTACGTCGGGACAGCCCGAGTACGCACCGTCGCCGGCCGTGTCCCTGCGGACATCGCTGCGGCCCGGGGACGAACCGGCCGGCGGACCGCGCCACCGCGGACTCGTCGACTCCCTGCGCGCCCTCGGACACGCGGCGGTGGCGGTCCCCCTCGACGGCGACCCGGCCGTCCGCGCCGCGCTGCCCCACCTCGTCAGGGTGGTGCTGCTCGATGTCTGACCCGAACCGGAACGCTCCGGCCGCGCGCAGCGTCGCCCTGGTCGGCGACGGCGGTCTGCTGGACCTGGCCGTCGCGGCGGTCGCGGCACGCACCTTCCACGTCGTCCGGCCGGGCGACGGGGCCCTCGCGGAGGTCCTCCCCTCGTGCGTCGCCGTGCTGGTGGCGACCGACACCCCGGGCACCGACCGCCACGGGGACGTGCGCGAGAGCGCGGAGGCCGCCGGAATCCCCTGGGTGCCCGTCGCGACCGACGCGGACGCCGTCCACGTGGGTCCGGCGACCCGCAGCGCACGGGACGCCTGCCCGGCCTGCGCGGGCTGGCGGCGGCGCCTCGCCCGGGACCAGGCCCAGCACCACGAGGCGCTGCGCGCACGCCACGGTGCCGCGCTGACCGGCCTGCCGTCCCGGCTGCGCTCCCGTCCGGCCGCGGCGGTGGCCGCGGAACTCGCCGTCCGTCTGCTGGAGTCCGCGGTGTCCGGCGCGGACGATCGCAACGCCGGCCCCACCGGCCCCTGCGACTCCACCGACTCCACCGACTCCACCGGGATCCGTCGCCCGGGAGACGTGTTCCTGCGCGTCGACCTGGCCTCACTCGCCGTCAGCACCCACCGTTACCTGCCCTATTCTCTCTGCGAGGACTGCGGGGGCCTGCCCGACGACGCCCCCGGACCGGCGGAGGTGGTCCCCGTCTCCCGCCCCAAGACGGCTCCCGATGTCTTCCGGGTGCAGGACGTGGTGGCGCGCGAACGGGAGCTCTACGACCTCTACGTCGACCCCGCCGCCGGTGTGGTCCCGTCGGTCGACGACGAGCGCGGCGGACCGCTGCCGCGCGCCGTCGCGCCGCTGAGCTCCTTGCGGGGCAACAACTCCCAGCACGGCTGGGGCCGTACGAACGACTACCGGTCGTCCAGGATCACCGCGGTGCTGGAAGCCCTGGAACGCTTCGGCGGGGAGCAGCCGCGCGGCCGCCGCACCACGGTCACGGCGAGCCGCCGGGAGCTGGGCGACCGTGCCGTCGACCCGCGGGCCTTCGGCCTGTACCCGGACGACCGGTACGACCTGCCGGGCTTCCCGTACACCCGGTACGACGAGGACCTGGTGATGCCCTGGGTGTGGGGGTACTCCTTCGGGCGTGGCGAAGCCGTGCTGGTACCGGAGCGGTACGCCTACTACGCCACGCACAGCCACGAGGAACCGCGGTTCGTGTACGAGATCTCCAACGGCTGTGCCATGGGCGGCTGTCTGGAGGAGGCGATCCTGTGCGGCCTGCTGGAAGTGGCCGAGCGCGACGCCTTCCTGATGACCTGGTACGGGCGGATGCCGATCCCGCGGATCGACCCGGCCAGCGCGCGGGACCGCTCCATCCCGATGATGATCGAGCACCTGCGCCACCGAACGGGGTACGCCGTCCAGCTGTACTCGGCCACGCTGGAGCAGCGCGTGCCGTGCTTCTGGGCGGTGGGGATCGACACGGCCGGCGACCCGGGCCGGCCCCGGCTGCTGTGCGCGGGCGGCTCGGCGCTGCAGCCGGAGAAGGCCGTGATCAACGTCCTCCACGAAATGGCGCACCTGCTGGAGCACGCGAAGCTCTACGACGCGGCGGAGCAGGACCGCGCGGCCCGCATGGTGGCCGACCCGTCCCTGGTCAAGGTGATGGGTGACCACTCGGTGCTCTACAGCCACTGGAGCGCCTTCGACCGGTTCGACTTCCTGCTGTCCGAGCGCGAGGCGCGGCCGTTCGCCGACTTCGAGGAGCAGTGGCGGTGGCCGGTCCACACGGACCTGCGGTCCGATCTGGACGAGATGCTGCGCCGGTACCTGGACCGGGGCATGGACGTCCTGGTCGTCGACCAGACGACGCCGGAGCACCGGGCGGGCGGTTTCGCCTGCGCGAAGGTGATGGTGCCGGGCACCCTGCCGATGACCTTCGGGCACCGCAACAGGCGCGTCGACGGCCTGCCCCGGCTCCTGAACGTCCCGTACGAACTGGGCTACCGCGACCGGGTTCTGACGCCCGGGGACGTCAACCCCCACCCTCACCCCTTCCCCTGAGGACACCGCCCATGACCGCCATCGAACGCCCGGACGGGGCCGGCGCATCGCCCGGCGCCCGGTACTGGCACCGGTCCCTCCACGACTACGCCGCCATGACCGCGCGGGCACCGGGAGGCCGCGAGGGGGGTGCCGGGGAACCGGCCAGGTTCACCCGGTTCGGCGGGCTGCCCCGGCATCCGCTGCCCGCCCCCGCCCGGACGCTCGGCCCCGTGGCCTCCGCGTTCGCCCCCGCGTACCCCGAGGACGCCCCGGCCCGGCCCGCTCCGGCCGGACCCGTTCCGACGGCCGTGGCGGACGCGGCCTTCCACTCCGCGCTGCTCCACTACGCGTGCGGCGTGCTGCGGACCGAGTTCGGGCCGACGGCCCGCTGGCCCTACCACCGGCCCACGCCCTCCGCCCGGTGCTTCGCGCCGGTCGAGGCGTACCTGTGGACCCCGGGACACGAGGGGCTCCCCGCGGGTGTCCACGCCTACGACCCCGCCCACCACTCGCTGGTCCTCCTCCGGCCCGGCGACCACCGTGCCGTCCTGGGCAGGGCGCTGGGCGCGGACCTCGACGGCGCCATCGGGGTGCTGATGCTGTCCACCGTGTTCTGGCGGACGGCCTTCCGCTACGGCAGCTACGCGTACCGGCTGTGCGCTCAGGAGACCGGGCTGGTGGCCGGGAACGCGATGATGGTCGCGAACGCTCTGGGCGCTCAGGCTCACCTGCACCACCAGTTCCTCGACGGGGTCCTGGAGCGGCTCGTGGGGATCCCGCGCCCGCAGGAGAGCCTCGCCGCGGTCCTGCCGCTGTACCCCCGGCGGGGTGACGCGCACCGATCGGTCCGGCGCGGCGGAGCCGCCGACACCGAGGGGGCGCTGTCCGCCCTCATCGGCCGGCCGGCAGCCCGGCCCGCGCCCGGGGCCGACGGCCTCGGCTCGCTGGACGCGCTGACCGGGATCGACGCGGCCGCCCGGCTCGACGACACCCGCTCGTTCTCCCTGCTGCCCGTCGGCCCGGTCGCCGGCCGGGGGCGGGCGGGTGCGGTCCGGGCCGCCGAACTCGCCGACTGCCTGCGCCGGCGGAGCTCGGGCAGCCCCGCCTTCAACCCGGTGGCCCGCCCGGTCCCCCTGGAGTCCGTCCTGCGCGTGCTCGGACCCGTACTCGGCCCCTGGGCCGGCGACGCCGTGCCGGACGGCTGCGTACCGCCCGTGACCGCCCATCTGTGGGCGGTCAACGTGGACGGACTCGCTGACGGGGTGTACCGATGGGCGGCGGACGGACTTCACCACGTCGGCCCCGGCGGCTCCTCCCGGCTCGGGACGGAGGCTGCCAACATCGACTACCGGGCGGTCGCGGGCGTGGTCTTCCTCTCGGCACCTCGTGCGGACGCACAGGCGGCCTTCGGTGACCGCGGTTTCCGTGTCCTGCACCAGGAGGCCGGGGTGGTCGCCCAGCGCGTCTGCGTACTGAGTGCCGCGGAGGGCCTCGCCGCCAGGATCCACAACGGCTACGCGGCGCGCACGCTGTCGCGGGCCCTGCGGCTGCCGCCGGGCCACGAGCCGTTGTTCCAGATCGCGCTCGGGGTGCCCGGGCCCGACGAACGCTATCTGATGCCGGTCCTCCCGGCGCCCACACCGGCGCGGGTGCGAGGCCTGTCCGACGGTCACGGGGGCGGAGCCCCGGCAGGGAACGAGGTGCACGCGGCATGACCACGCACGATCCGTCCGCCGGCTCGGCGGCCCTGGCCTTCCTGGACTCCGGCCACCGCCCGCCCGAGGCCCTGCCCGCCGCGGACCCCGCGCGCCTCCCGCCGGTCCACAAGAGGTACCCGTCGGCGGTCCGCGTGCCCCTCCCGCCCGGTGGCGCGCCGGCGGACGACACCGGGCCCGCACTCCTGTCACGGCTGCTGCGCCACACGAACGGGATCACCAGGATGCGCTGGATGAGCGGCCTGATGCCGCTCGGCCTGGGCGGCGCGGGCGCTCCGGGGGACCGGCGCGTGCTGCTCTCCCCCGGGCGTACGGCGGCGGCGTCGGGCTCCCGCTATCCCGTGGAGGTCTACGTCGCCCACGGCGGGACGGCCGGTGCGCCCGGCGGGCTCTCCCACTACGACCCGGTGCACCACGTGCTGGAACGCCTGCGGGACGGTGACGGGCGGGCCCGCGTCCTCGCGGCGCTCCGGACCCCGCCGGCCCGGGACGCCGAATCGGTGCTGCTGCTGACCAGTGTGCTGTGGCGGAACGCCGCCAAGTACGGGGCGTTCGGCTACCGGCTCCAGAGCCTGGACGTCGGGGCCGTGACGGCGCAGGCGGCGGCCGCCGCCGAGGCGGCGGGGCTGGCGGTGACGGTCCACCTCGATTTCGACGACGCGGCGCTGGACGCGCTCCTCGGGCTCGACCCCTTCGCCGAGAGCGTCTTCGCCGTGGTCACTCTGCACCGGGAGGACGCCCCGCCCGTGTCCCGGGCGACGGCGCCCGCCGCGTGGGACGGCCCTCTTCCGCGGGCCGAGCCCGGGCAGCTGTCCATATCCGAAGTCCCCGCCATGGCGGAGGCGGCCGCGCTGCACGCGGCCGTCCGCCTCTCCGCACCCGGTCGCGGGGGCCGGTTCACCGACCGGTCGGAACCGGCCGGCTCCCCGCGGCACGTGCTGCCGCCGGCCGGTCTGCGCCTGGCGGACGGGTTCGCGGGCCGGCGGACCGTCTACGGGTTCCGGCCCGGCTCCGTACCGGAGGCCTCCCTGGCCGCCCTCCTCGCCGCGGCGGCCGCCCCGCCGCCCGCCGGAGCCCCCGGTGCGGACGAGGTTCCTCCCGTCCGGCTGGCCGCGGTGGTGCAGCGTGTGCCCGGGGTGGAGACGGGTGCCCACGTGTACGACCCGGTCGGGCACGCGCTGGTCCGTACGCGGGGGGCCGACGCGGTGCGGGCCGTGATCGGCGCGGCCAAGAGTCCCATGCTGGCCGACGAGTGCCGCACCGCCACCGCGACGCTGGTGCCCTGCGGCCTGCTGCGGGAAGGCGTCGAGCGGTTCGGTGACCGCTGGTACCGCGCCCAGAACATCGCGGCGGGCGCGCTCGCCCAGCGGATCGCCCTGGCCTCGGCGGCCGCCGGGCTGGAGAGCCATGTGCACTGCGACTTCGACCCGGACGGCGTCGGCTCCGCCCTGGGCCTCGAACCCGGCGGTCTGCAGCCGCTGGTGGTGGTGACCGTCGGACCGCGCTCCCCGGAGCGCACGGATCCGCAGCTGCCGCTGTGGGGGACTCCGTGAGACCCGCCCGGACGGGCCCCCCGGACCCCCCGCACCCCGCGTTCCGTACACCCGCCCACCCGACCGGAGGGAAGACCGAACCGATGGACCACTACGACGTCGTGGTCGTCGGCGCCCGCAGCGCGGGCGCCTCGACCGCCATGCTGTTCGCGCGGGCCGGCTACCGGGTCCTGCTCCTGGACCGGTCGCGGTTCCCCAGCGACACGCTCTCCACCCAGCACATCCACCGCCCCGGGCTGCGGCTGCTGAACCGGTGGGGCCTGCTGGGACGGCTCGCGGACACCGGTTGTCCCGCGGTGCGGCGGATCTCGTACACCCTCGGCGACCTCCGGCTGGAGGGCGCCGTGCCGGTCGAGGAGGGGATCGACGCCGTCTACGCCCCGCGGCGCTTCGTGCTGGACAGCCTCGTGATCGACGCGGCGGTCGAGTCCGGCGTCGAGTTCCGTCCGGGGTGCACCGTGACCGGCGTGCTGACCGGGAACGGCCGGGTGGACGGCGTGCGTTGGCGAACGGCCTCCGGCGCCACCGGCCGGGTCCGGGCCCGTCTGGTCGTGGGGGCGGACGGCATGCGCTCGGCCATGGCCGGGCACTTCGGCTCCGGAGTGGAGCGCGAGGACGCCCCGCTGACGTGCGTGTACTACGGGTACTGGGAGGGGCTCCCCGCGCAGTTCGAGGTGTTCGAGCGGACGGGCAGGCTGATCGGCGTCGTCGGTACGCACGACGAACTTACCCTGGTGGCGGCCTACTTCCCGCAGGAGGAGTTCCCGGAGGTCCGCCGGGACCCCCGGGGCTCGTACCTGGAGGCGTTGCGCACCACTGCGCCGGAACTGGCCGACCGCGCGGCGTCGGCGCGCAGGGTGGAGCGGCTGCGCGGTACGGGAAGCCAGCTCAACTTCTTCCGGAGGACGGCCGGCCCGGGGTGGGTGCTGGTCGGAGACGCCGCGTGCCACAAGGATTCGATCACCGGGACCGGCATCAGCGACGCCTTCGAGCAGGCCTCGCTGCTCGCCGGGGCGGTCGGGGAGACGCTGCACGACGACCGGGCGGCGGACGCCGCGCTGGAGCGGTACGCCGCGGGGCACCGGCGGCTCATGGAACCGAGGTACCGCACGGCGCTGGACAGCGCGCGGCTGGAGGTCACGCCGGAGCGGGTGGAGTTCACGCGCTGGATCGCGGGTGACCCGGCGTCCGCCGAGGCCTTCCTGTCGGTGGCGGTGAGCCACATCGACCCGGCCCTGCTGGCCCCGGCCGCGGCCGCACTGTGAGGGTGGGTGGTTTCCGGTGCGCCGCCGGCACCGGAAACCACCGCCGCCCGTCAGGCCGCGGAAGGCCTGACCAGACCCGTCTCGTAGGCCAGGATCACCGCCTGGGTGCGGTCGCGCAGGCCGAGCTTCTGGCACAGGTGGTACAGGTGCGACTTGACCGTGGCCTCGCTGAGCGAAAGCATCTTGGCGATCATCAGGTTGGAATGACCGTTCGCGACGAGCGCCAGTACGTCGCGTTCCCGGCCGGTGAGCAGGGAGAGCTGCGAGGAGGTGGCGGGAGCCATCTCCGGCGACCGGTTGAGCAGCAGCCTGATCAGCTGCACCGCCGAGGGCGACTTCAGCACCATCGCGCCTCCGGCGATGTCACGGATGGCGGCCGGGAGCGACATGGGATCGCAGTTGCCCGGAAGCAGACCGCGGATGCCGCCGCGCAGGGCGCACAGCAGCTCCTCGTCGTCGGTTCTGGAACTGAGCATCAGGACGCCCGGCGTGGTGCTCCAGGCGGTTCTCCTCAGCACCTTTGCGATGGCGATGCCGTCCATGGCATCGGGATCGTGACTGACCAACGCCACGTGGGGACGCAGTCTCTGCACGGCCCCCTCCACGTCCCGGGTGTGCAGCGCCTCTCCGACCACCGCGATGTCCGGTTCCCGCTCCAAGACGCTGGCAAGTCCCATGCGCGTCAGATGGTGCGGGTCACAGATCAGGACACGGATACAGTCGGCCTCAATTTCGTTCGTCACAGTGTGACTTACCCCCATGAATACATGAATCCCGTGCAGCTCGCACAGAAAACGGTGATCCGCAACTGGTCTGGACCACCATCGAAGGCTACCCCTACGCCAACTTGAGATCCACTGATCTGACCATTGACTCATCAGACGGGGGTGACGTATCGGGGTTGGTTCCCGTGCCCCCGGCTCAACCCACAGTCGGGGAATCAGAACTGGTCTGCAGACGGACGACGCCCCTCGGCCTCCGGTGCGAAAGTGGTGCCGTCAGCCAGAACAGGGGGTACACGTGCAAACACCGTCGGAGCCCGCTCCACTGCTCGACTTCAGCCCCTACCGGCTGCTCACGGAACCCGAGGCCGTCCACCGGCGGATGCGCGCGGAGCCACCGGTGCGTTTCGTCAGGGAGGAGAGCGGGTTCTCCTACTGGCTGATCTCCCGGTACGCCGAGGCCCGCGAGGCACTCGCCGCACCGGGCCTGTCGAACGATCCGCGCCGCCTGGGCACCGCCGTCGACACCCACCACGCCTACTCCCCGATGGCGAACAACGACCCGCCGGACCACACCCGGCTGCGCCGGCTCGTCTCCCACGGTTTCACCCGCCGGCGCGTGGCGCAGCTCGCCCCCGTGGCCGAGCGCACCGTCGGGGAACTCCTGGACGGCGTGGCCCCGTCGGGCCGTGCCGACGTCATCGCCGACCTCGCCTTCCCGCTGCCGGTACTCGTCATCTGCGAGCTGCTCGGGGTGCCCACCGGGGACCGGGCGGCCTTCCGCGCCTGGGCGGACCGCACCCTGTCCACGAACGCGGGCCCGCGCACCCGGGAGGAGCGCTCACGCCGGCTGCGCACCTACTTCACCCGCCTGATCGCGGCGAAGCGCGCCACCGTCAGGGCCGCCTCCTCCCCCGACGAGCAGCCCGACCTGCTCAGCGCACTCGTCGTCGCCCAGGAGCGTGACGGCACCCTCTCGGACGACGAACTCGTGGGTCTCGCCGTCCTGCTCCTGGTGGCCGGACACGAAACGACGACCAACCTGATCGGCAACGGGCTGCTGACCCTGCTGCTCCACCCCGACCAGCTGGACCGGCTCCGCAACGACCCGTCCCTGCTTCCCGCCGCGGTGGAGGAGCTGGTGCGGTACGAGGGTTCCGCCGGTCAGTCCTCCCTGCGCGTCGCGGTCGAGGACACCGTCATCGGCGGAACCCGGATCCCCCGCGGCTCCGTCGTCAACATCGGCCTGTCACTGGCCAATCGGGACCCCCGCGTCTTCACGGATCCCGACACCCCGGACATCCGGCGGGAGCCCAACCCCCACCTGGCGTTCGGACACGGCATCCACTTCTGCCTCGGCGCACCCCTGGCCCGCATGCTCGCGGCGACGGCCTTCGGAGCCCTGCTGGCCCGGCTGCCGCACCTCGCACTGCGCGTACCTCCCGAGGAGCTGCGCTGGCGGCAGATCAGCATCCTCTGCGGCCTCACCGCACTCCCCGTTTCCTTTGATCCCGTTTTCCCTGAAACGAGTGGTTCGTGACGATCAGCGATCCGATGGCGGCGGCCAATCTCTACCGCCTCGCCTTCGGCTTCATCCCCGCACAAATGATTCACGTCGCGGGCCGCCTGGGCCTCCCCGACCTGCTGGCGCGACAGGGCCTGACCGCCGGGGAGCTGGCGGAGCGGACCGGTGCGCACGCGCCCTCGCTGCGCCGGCTGCTGCGCGGGCTCGCCTCGCTCGGCCTGGTGGAGGAGGCGGAGGGCGGCGTCTTCCGGCTGACGCCGGCCGGTACGCCGCTGCGGGCGGACGTCCCCGGCTCAGTCCGCCCCATGCTGATGCCGTACTTCGACCAGGCCATCTGGGCCGCGTGGGGCCGGCTGCTGGACACCGTGCGCACCGGAGAGCCTTCGGTGGAATCGGTCACCGGCGGGCCCGTGTTCGCCCACTTCGCGTCCGAACCCGGCCTCGCCGCCGAGTTCCACGCCGCGATGGCCGTGAGCGCCGGCGCGGAGGCGAGCGCGATCGCCCAGCTGTACGACTTCACCGGCGTGGACACGGTCGTGGACGTCGGCGGCGGCTCCGGCGCCCTGCTCGCCGGTGTGCTGGGGCACCACCCCCGGCTGCGCGGCGTCCTCGTCGACACCCCCACCGGGGTGTCCGGCGCGCCCGGCACCCTGGCCTCAGCAGGGGTGTCGGACCGCTGCGAGATCTCGGCCCGGGACTTCTTCGAGTCCGTCCCCGCCGGCGGCGACCTGTACGTGATCAAGAGCGTCCTGCACGACTGGGACGACGAGCGGTGCGTGCGCATCCTGCGGAACTGCCGCCTGGCCATGAAGGACACGGCCCGGGTGCTGATCGTCGAGATCGTCGCGCCCGCCGCCATGGACGCCGCCACCGATCCCTTCCTGCCGGTGAGCGACCTCAACCTGCTGGTCCTCACCCGGGGCCGGGAACGGACCGAGGAAGAGTTCGCCCGCGTCCTCGGGGCCGCGGGCCTCCGGCTGACGCGCATCGGCGATCCGGTCGGGTTCAACGGCTACCGGATGATCGAGGCCGCCCCGGCGGCGGCGGGGAGCGGCGACGCATGACGACGACCGAGGAGTCCGCGGCCGCGCCCCGGACCACGATCGAGGACTCCGCCCACGGAGTCGGCCCCAGTACGCTCCGCCGCCTGGCCGCCGCCTGGCCCCGGCGGGCCACCGTGCGCACCGACATGGACAGGATCACCGGCTCCGAGGAGTACGACCCCGAACTGCTCGACTACCCGGTCTCCCTGATGCCGTTCGGTGAGCACCCGGACTTCCTGGGCGCCCCCGAGGACAAGCGCCGCACGGTGAACACCCTGGGCTGGATCGCGTACAACGAGCGTGTCGTCGCCGCCGAGGAGTTCGTCGTCAACCCGACCTTCGAGAAGCTCGGGCACGCGGTCTTCCCCGGTGTGGACCGGTTCGAGGTCAAGGAGATCGTCCGGCAGTCCCACATCGACGAGGTGTGGCACACGTACATGCACATGCTGGGCATGCAGCGCACGCGGGAGGCACGGCGGGTCACGGCCGAACCCGACTGCGGCCATCCCGTGACCAACCGTCTGCTGTACGCGGCGGAAGGGGCGGCGGGCGAGCGCTGGCAGAGGGACCTGCTGTACCTGCTGTGGACCACGGTCGGCGAGGTCAGCGTGAACGCCTTCCTCGACCTGATGGCACAGGACACCACCGTGCAGCCGATGCATTCCCTGATCGCCCGGCTGCACGCACGCGACGAGGCGGCGCACGGCCCGGTGATGATCGAGGTCATGAAGGACGTCTTCGTCCATCTGACCCGCGAGCAGCAGGACTTCTTCGTCTCCCGCCTTCCCGCCGGCATCACCGCCTTCTGCGCGGAGGACTTCGACTGGTGGCTGAAGGTGCTGGAGTTCGCGGGGATCCCCAAGGCCAGGGACATCATCGAGGACTCCCGGACGGGCCGCGGCGGACAGCACGCCGAGCTGCTCGTCACCGACTTCTCCGGAGTGCGGCGGCTGTGCCGCGAGCTCGGCATCGAGAACAGGGTGGACTTCGACTTCCAGGCCGGGAACCCCGGCCTGGCCGGAAGGGCGACATGATCCTCACAGGTCCCGAGATCACGGGCGCGGCGGCCGACGGGCGCATCGTCATCTCCCCGTTCCACGCGGAACAGGTCAACCCCAACAGCTACAACGTCCGCCTGGGAGACCGGCTGCTGACCTACACGGACGAGGTCATCGACGCCCACCGCCCCAACCCGACGCAGGAGATCACCATCGGGGAGGACGGCCACGTCCTGGAACCCGGACGGCTCTACCTCGGTCACACCATGGAGAGCGTCGGCTCCGACCTGTACGTGCCCCTCCTCTTCGGGCGTTCCTCCGTCGGACGCCTCGGACTCTTCGTGGAGATCACCGCGCCCATCGGCGACATCGGCTTCCACGGCCAGTGGACGCTCATGCTGTCCCCGGTCCAGCCGCTGCGCGTCTACCCCGGGATGAAGATCGGCCAGATCATGTTCTTCGTGTCGCTCGGGCAGGTCGACCTCTACGACGGCAAGTACCAGTCCTCGGCGGGCCCGCAGGCGTCCCGCTACTGGAGGGACGCGGCGGTGCCGGCGCCGTGATCCTGACGCGAGCAGCCATCCTCACCGCCGTCGAGCGGGGCGACATCACCATCGAGCCCTTCGCCGCCGCCCGGGTCTCCCCCAACGCCTACGACTGGCACCTGGGCGACCGGATCCGGACCTTCGAGGGCGAGGAACTGGACGCGGCCACCGCCACCCGCGTCACCGAGCACGTCATCCCTCCGGAAGGCATGGTGCTACGGCCCGGCCGGCTCTACCTCGGCGTCACGCACGAGCGCACCCATTCGGAACGCTACGCACAGATGATCAACGGCGACCGCAGTCTCGGCGCCCTGGGCATCTGGGTGCATGTGTCCGCGCCCCTGGGACACATGGGCCACGCCATCCACTGGACCCTGGAGATCCGTGTGGCGCAGCCGGTCCGGGTCTACCCGGGCATGCCCTTCGGAAAGATCGTCTTCCTGTCCACCGCCGGGCAGCCCTCCAGCTACCAGCAGGTGGGCCGCAAGTACGCGCGGACGGACGGGATCGACATCTCCCGGCTCTACGAGGAGCTGTGAGGCCCCCGGTGAAGATACTGACCGGGCTCGACCTGCCGTGGGGCAGTCCCGGTGGCAGCGTCGAGCTGCTCAAGGACCTCTACCTGGTTCCGGACGGGCCCCTGTCGGCGTCGGACGCCTTCATGCTGGCACCGGACGGAGTTCCGGCGCCGGCCGGGACCGGCCTGCCCGCCCTGCTCGACGTACCCGGCAAGCAGCTGGACGGCGAGGGCTTCTGGTCGTACGTCGACCGCCTCACCGACGCGCTCACCACCCGGTTCCCGCCCGCGGACCAGGACGTGGTCCACCTCCAGCACCTCGCCTTCGGCGCCACTCCGGCACTGCTGCGGGGCTACCCGAAGCAGCCTGCGATCGCCCTGGTCCACGGCACGGACCTGCTGTTCGCGGCGGACCATCCCACGCAGGCCGACGTACTGCGCGAGGCCACCGCCGCCGCGCGGGCGGTCGTGGTGCCGACGGCGGCGATGGCCGACCAGCTGCGCCTGCTCGCCCCCGTCGCCCCCGACCGCGTCGTCCACATCCCCTGGGGGATCCCGGACCGGCTGCTGGACCGGCCTCCCGTGCGGCCGGCCCGCCGCGACGGGGACCTCCGGGTCCTGTACGCCGGCCGCCTGACCGCGGAGAAGGGCGCCGCCGCACTGGTCCGCGCGGTGTCCGGAACCCCTGGCGTACGGCTCAGCATGGCGGCGCCGACCGCAGAGTTCCGGCGGCTCTCCCGGGTCCTGGACCTCTCCGCGGCGCGTTACCTGGGCTGGCTGAGCCGCCCGGACCTGTGGGCCGCCTTCGCCGAGCACGACCTGCTGGTGATCCCCTCGGCCAGGCTGGAGGCGTTCGGCCTGACGGCCGTCGAGGCCCAGGCCTGCGGCCTCCCGGTGGCCTACCAGCCGGTACCGGGACTGACGGACGCCCTGGGCGACTCGGCGCTGCCCCTCGACATCCTCGCCGCCCCCGACCGGGCGCGCGAGACGCTCGCGGGCCTGGCCGCGGACCGGAGCGTCCTGGACGACCTCCGCGCCGCCGGCCACCGGAACGCGGCACTGTTCCCGTTGTCCAGGACGGCCCGTGAACTGGCCGCGCTCTCCGCCCGGTTGGGCTGAACGGTCATGCCCCCTCCACCGACCACGAAGGACCGACCCATGTACTCTGCCGCGCTGTTCGACCTGGACGGCACACTGATCGACACGGAGCCCCGCAGCCGTGAGGCGTGGTCACGTCTGTTCCGCAACCACGGCGTCCCGTTCGACGAGGGCACGATCAGGGGCTTCGCCGGACGTCCGGGCAGGGAAGCGCTCCTCGACCACGTCCACCGGTTCTCCGGCCGCAGCGTCGACGAGCTGTTCGCCGAGGCCCTCCACTACACCACCCTGCCCGACATGCCGCCCGTCGGGACCGTCCCCGGCGCCGTCGAACTGGTGGCCCGGCTGCGCGCCTCGGGCGTACCGGTGGCTCTGGTCACGTCGGGCACGCGCGACTACGCCCGTTCCGAGCTGACCGCCATCGGGGCGCTCTCCCACTTCGACGTCATGATCACCGCCGACGACGTGACCTGTGGCAAGCCGGATCCGCAGGGCTACCTCGCGGGCTGCGCGGCCCTGGGCGTGGCACCGGCGTCCACCGTGGTGTTCGAGGACGCCCCGGCCGGCGTGGCGGCGGCCAGGTCGGCGGGCGCCCGCGTCGTGGCGATCGCCTCCGGGCACTCCCGCGAGGCGCTCCGCGCCGCCGACCTGATCGTCCCCGACCTCAGGGACATCACCTGGCCCCCCAGGTTCCGTCCGTTCTCCGGTGCGACCCGATCGGAGGGCTGAACGATGCGGGAACCCGTACTGGAAGTGGTCGTCACCTCCGTGGAAGAGGCCGTGGCCGCCGTCGCGGGCGGCGCGAACCGGCTGGAAGTGGCGACGGACATGGCCGCCGACGGCATGACCCCGGACCTCGCGGACTTCCGGCGCGTCCGGGACTCGGTGTCCGTCCCGCTGCGGGTCATGCTGCGGGACCACGGCGGCTTCCGGGCAGCCGACCCGGACCGGCTCCGCGAGGCGGCCTCCGCCCTGCGGGCGGCCGGAGCCGACGCGTTCGTCCTCGGATTCCTGACCCCGGGGGGCACGCTGGACCTGCCGGCGGTGACGTCCGTCCTCTCCGCGGTCCCCGGCTGCCGCTGGACCTTCCACCGCGCCATGGACCACGCCGCGGACCGCGCCGCGGTCCGCCGCGCCCTGCGCGGCCTGCCGGGCCTGGACACCGTCCTGACCGCCGGCAGCGTCACCGGTGTGGCCGACGGTCTGGACGTCCTGCTCTCGGAGTCCGCCGTCCTCGACCCGGACGGTCCCGGCACCGGCACCGGCACCGGCACCGGGGTGTGCGTGATGGCGGGCGGCGGGCTGCTGCCCCGGCACGTACCCGCCCTGCGCGCGCACGGCGTCGACGCCTTCCACGTCGGTACGTCGGTCCGCCACGGGGGCTGGGGCACCCCGGTCGACCCGGCCGCCGTCAGCCGGTGGCGCCGACTGGTCGAATCCGCCGCGGTCGAACCGGGCGTGCTCGAACCCCCCGTGCCCGAATCCCCCGGAGAGGAGTCCCGCCCCCGTGTCCGGTGAGGTGACCCCGCAGTCCGACCGGTGCGACTTCTGCGAGATCGTGTCCGGCCGGCTCCACGCCGAGATCCTGTACGAGGACGAGTCGACCGTGGCCTTCCTCGACAACACCGCGGTGATGGAGGGCCACACCCTCGTCATCCCCCGTCGCCACGCGGCCGACATCTGGGCGGTCTCCGAGGACGAGGCGGCCGACGTGATGCGCACGTCCCACCGCATGGCCCGGATCCTGGACGGGGTGTTCGCCCCGGACGGCATGACCCTGTTCCAGGCCAACCGGCCCGCGGGCTGGCAGGACGTCTTCCACCTCCACGTCCACCTCGTTCCGCGCCGGGACGCCGACCACCTGCACCGCCCCTGGTCCGCGGAGCGCGCCGACCCCGCCGCGCTGGCCAGGACGCGCCGTCGCGTCCTCGGACCGCAACGCGCCGACGCCCCGGCCCGCGGCACGAACCCGTCCCCCGCCCCCGTTCCGGGCCGGCCCGAGGAGGATCGATCCCGACCGTGAACCATCCCCACCTCCCGACCACCGAGTCGGCCGTCCGCGCGATCCGCGAGATCGCCGACGAGTACCGCCTGACCATGACCACGACCGACGACATCGGCGCGGACCAGACCTCACGCCGCACCTCGGCCCCGCTCTTCGAGGTCCTCGACCCCGACGGCTCGCTGCCGCACGAGGCGTTCGTCGAACTCGCGGGCACCCCGGCGGTCAGCGTCCGCCTCTTCCCCGAGGACGACGCGAAGATCACGGTGGACCACGTCGACTTCCACGACGTACCCCGCGACGCCGTCCCCGCCTTCCTGCGCTCCGTCTACGGCGGACTGGCCCACTCCAAGAGCCGGTTCTTCCCCCCGGGCCTGTGGCTGGTCGTCCCGCTGCCCGGCGACACGACGTACCGGGAACTGGTCACCCTCACCAGCCCCAGCCCGTGGCTCCTGCGCGCCGCACGCGGGTCGTAGCGCCCCCCGCCGGCCCACCGGACGGGTCAGCCCGCGGGAGCCCACCGCGCGAGCAGGGCCCCGGTCGTGGTGACCTCCGCCACCAGCGCGAGGGAGTTGCGGATCACCTCGGCGGTGCACGAGGCCGGCACTCCGGCGATCGCGTCGGCGGGCACCACGACCGCGTACCCGAGGTTGACGGCGTCGAAGACGGTGTTGGGGATCGCGATGTTGGAGGAGACCCCGGTGACGACGAGGGTGCGGATGCCGAGGTTGCGCAGGAGGGCGTCCAGGTCGGTGCCGGCCATCGGGGACAGTCCGTGCAGCCGCCGGACCACCAGGTCCCGTTCGGCCACGGTGATCGGGGCCGCGACCTCGACGGCCCGGCTCCCGGTCAGCTGGCGCACGGGCAGCCGCTCGGCGGCCCGGAAGAGCCGCGCGTTGGTACTGGACCCCAGCCCGTCCGGCCGCCGCTCGGCGACGGCGTGCAGCACCCGCACGCCGGCGGCGCGCGCGGCGACCGCGAGGGCGGCCACGCGGTCCAGCATCCCGGAGTCCCGCGCCTCCTTCGCCAGCTCCGGCAGGGCGCTCTCCTCGCCGACGACACCGTTCTGGCACTCGACGGTGAGCAGCGCGGTGGTGGCGGGATCGAACTCCGGCATGGCTCCCCCTGGCGTGGTGACGGCGGAGCCCGCATGATTCCTGACACACAGTCAAATGTGAAGGGGCAGGGGCACGATGGACGAGACGCTCGGGGCCGGGACACAGCGGCGGGGCCGCCGCATCATGATGACCGACGCGGAAGTGGACGCCTTCCTCCGTGAGCAGCGCACCTGCCGGGTGGCCACCGTCTCCCCCGACGGACGGCCGCACGTGGGGGCCCTGTGGTTCGCCTGGGACGGCACCTCGCTGTGGCTGTACTCGATCACGCGCAGCCGCCGCTGGGCCGACCTGCGCAAGGACCCCCGGATCTCGGTGGTGGTGGACTCCGGCGAGTCGTACGACGAGCTGCGCGGGGTCGAACTGTCCGGCAGCGCCGTCTTCGTGGGCGAGGCCCCGCGCACCGGTGAGCCCTGCCCCGAGCTGACGGAGGCCGAACGGATCTTCCCCGTCAAGAACTTCGGCATCGAGGAGATGCCCCACGACGGCCGCCACGCGTGGATCCGCCTCACGCCGCAGTCCATCGTCTCCTGGGACTTCCGCAAGATCTGACCCGGGTCCGGCCCCGGGTCCGGGCCCGGACCCGTGGCGGGCGGCCCGGCCGACGAGCCCCCGGGGCGCCCTACACCGCGGCCGCCGCCTCGCGCAGCGCCCCGACGGCGGCCCGGATGGAGGGCCGCCGTCCGGCGTCCGCGCGCCAGACCGCGTACACGTGACGGCGTACGGCGTCGCACACCGGCAGCAGCCGGACGCCCGCCGGCACGGGCCCCCGGCCCAGCCGGGGCGTCACGCACACCCCCAGCCCGGCCTCCACGAAGGCGAGCTGGGTGTGGTGCTCCTCGGCGATGTGGGCGACGCGCGGCTCGACCCCGGTGCCGCGCAGGGTGAACACCAGCCACTCGTGGCAGAACTGGCCTTCGTTCCAGGAGATCCAGTCGTCGTCGGCGAAGTCGGCCAGGGAGATCTTCGTGCGGTCGGCCAGCGGGTGGGAGCGCGGCACCGCGATGTCGACGGCGTCGTCCAGCAGGTGGGTGCGGGTCAGCTCGGCCGGCACCGGCATCCGCTTGTTGTGCCAGTCGATGGCCAGGGCCATGTCGAGGTCCCCCCGCACCACGGCGAACATGGCCTCCTCCGGCTCCTGCTCCCGCACCATCGCCCGCAGGTCCGGGTGGTCGGTGCGCAGCGCGGTCAGCGCCCGGGGCAGCAGCCCGCGCATCGCGGTGGGGAAGGCCCCGATCCGCAGCTGTCCGACCGCGCAGCCCCGCTGGGCCTCGACGTCGGCCTGGGCCAGCTCCACCTGCGAGATGATCCGGGCGGCGTGATCGGCGAGCAGCCGCCCGGCGTCCGTCAGGCGCACCCCGCGGCCGTTCTTGGCCAGCAGGGGCTGGCCGACCTCCCGCTCCAGCTTGGCCATCTGCTGGGAGACCGCGGACGTGGTCACATGGAGGCCGTCGGCCGCGCCGCTGACCGAGCCGTGGCGGGCGAGGGCGTCCAGGGTGCGCAGGCGCTCCAGGTTCAACATGTAAGCGATGCTACGCGGTGAGGCGCAGGAAGTCTCGCTTGTCCTACGAGGTCCCGCGCAGCAGAGTGTGCACATGAGCGCACCCGCCCCCTCCCGCCCGGCCCGTTCCGGCCCCTCCTCCACCCCCTCCCCCTCCCCCGTCACCGCTCCCGCGACCACCTCGCCGTCCGGCACGGCCTCCGCCGCGGGCACTGCCACCGGCGGTCTGGACTGGCGGCTGCGCTTCGCCTTCCTCTCGGTCGTCTGGGGCTTCAGCTTCCTCCTGGTCAAGGTGGGCACGGAGGCGTTCGCGCCCTTCCAGGTCGCCTTCGGCCGCGTCCTGTTCGGCGCCCTCGCCCTGCTGGCCGTGCTGCTCGTACGGCGCGAGCCGCTGCCCCGGGGAGTGCGCACCTGGGGCCACCTCACGGTGGCGGCGCTCCTGCTGAACACCGCCCCCTTCTCGCTGTTCGCGTACGCCGAGCTGAGCATCCCCTCCAGCCTGGCCGGGATCTGCAACGCCACCTCGCCGCTGTGGGGCATGGCGCTCTCACTGGTCGCCCTCTCCGAGGACCGCCCCACCCGCCGCCGCTTCGCCGGTCTGGGCCTCGGCTTCCTCGGCGTGCTGACCGTCCTCGGCGCCTGGCAGGGTTTCGCGGGCATCGACGCCAAGGGCACCGCACTGGCCCTGCTGGCCTCGCTCTGCTACCCGATCGGCTGGATCTACGTCCGCCGCACCCTGGCGGGCACCCCGGGCTCCCCGGTGGCGCTGACCGGAGCGCAGCTCATGGTGTCGACGGTGCAACTGGCCGCCGTCAGCGCCCTGTTCACCTCCGCCCCCACCGGCTTCCCGCTCTGGCCGACCCTCTCCGTGATCGCCCTGGGCGCCCTCGGCACGGGCATGGCCCTGCAGATGCAGTACGGGCTGGTGACCGAGGTCGGCCCCACCACCGCGCAGATGGTCACCTACTTCATCCCGGTCATCGCCACGACCGCCGGTGTCCTGATCCTCGGCGAGCAGCTGCACTGGAACACCCCGGTCGGCGCCGTCGTCGTCCTGGCGGGCGCCGCCCTCACCCAGGCCCGCCCCCGGGCGCCCAAGCCCGCCTGAGATCCGGCCCGGCGATCGAGCACCCGCCCCCGTCGCGCTCCGCGGCGGGGGCGGATCCGTTCGGCGACGCCGCGCGGCACCCGGGCGGGCCGTTCAGTCCGAGCGGCCGCCGGGCGCCGGACGGACCGCCGCCGCCACCGCGTCGGCGAGCGGGCCCACCTCCGCCGGGGAGAGCCCGGAGACGGTGATCCGCACGCCGGGACCCGCCTCCACCCGGAACCGGGCCCCGGCCGTCACCGCCCACCCGGCGGTCAGCAGCCGGGTGACCACCGCCGTCTCGTCGGCGACCGGCACCCACACGTTCATCCCGCTGCGCCCGTGCGCCCGTACGCCGCGCTCGGCCAGCGCCGCGATCAGCCCGTCCCGGCGCAGCCCGTACGAACGCGCCACCGCCCGCGGGTCCACGGCGCCGGAGGTCCACAGCTCCACGACCGCGCGCTGCAGGAGGCGGCTGACCCAGCCCGGCCCCAGTCGCTGCCGGCCCCGGACCCGGTCGAGGGTCACCGCGTCACCGGTGAGCACCGCGAGCCGCAGGTCGGGCCCGTACGCCTTGGCCGTGGAGCGGACCAGCGCCCAGTGCCGGGTCACCCCGCTCAATGGGCACAGGGGCACGTCCACGATGCCGTGCCCGTGGTCGTCGTCGATGACGAGCACCCCGGGGTGCCCGGCCAGCAGTTCCCGCAGTTCCCGGGCCCGCGCGGCACCGACCGCGGCGCCGGTCGGGTTCTGCGCGCGGGCCGTCACCACGAGGGCCCGCGCCCCGTCAGCCAGGGCCCGCGCCACCGCCGACGGAACCGGCCCCTCGTCGTCGACGGCGACCGGCAGCGTCCTCAGCCCCAGCGCGGGCACGAGGTCGAGCATCGCCCCCCAGCCCGGGTCCTCCACCGCGACCGCGTCGCCCGGCCTGAGGTGCGCGGCCAGCACCCGCTCGATGCCGTCCAGTGCCCCCGAGGTCACGGCCACGGGCCCGGCCGGAACCCCGTCGGCGTCCAGGTCCGCCCGTGCGATCCGGGCGAGGTCCGCAAGCACCGGGTCCTGGCCGTAGAGGGCCGGGGCCTGCGCGTACCAACGGGCGGCGGCGGCCAGCGCCGCGTCGAGGGAGGGCAGCAGGGACACGTCGGGGTTGCCCTCCGTGACGTCCCGGACGCCTTCGGGGACGGTCATCCGCAGCGTGTCGCGCGGCGCCGTGGCGGGCCGCGCGCGCACCCGGCTGCCGCGCCGGCCGTCCGTCTCGATGACGCCGCGTTCGCGCAGGGTCCGGTACGCGGCGGCCACGGTGTTGGGGTTGACGCCCAGCTCCCCCGCCAGTTCCCGCATCGGGGGCAGCAGCGCTCCGGGCGCGAGCGCGCCGGAACCGACACCCGTTTCGATGCTCGCCGCGATATCCGATGCGCGACGGCCTGTGATCCGATACTCTCCTAGCACAAACGACATTATGCACTAGTACAACGGAGTCCGCACCATGAGCGCCACCCCGGCCGCCTACGAACCCACGGACCGCACCCTCCCGAGCCGCGGCCGCCAGAAGGCGAGGTACGACCGCGAGACGGTGCACTCGATACTCGACCAGGCCTACGTCTGCCACCTCGGGTTCGTCCGCGACGGCGCGCCGGTGGTCCTGCCGACCCTCTTCGGCCGGGTGGGCGAGACCCTCTACGTCCACGGATCCACCGGTTCGCGCCCGCTGCTGGCCGCCGGGAAGGCCGACCCGGGCCTGCCGGTCTGCCTGACGGTGACGCACGTGGACGGCCTGGTACTGGCCCGCTCCGCCTTCCACCACTCGATCAACTACCGCTCGGTGGTCATCCACGGCACCGCCTACCAGGTCACCGACGAGGACGAGTGCCGGATGGCCCTGGACGCCCTCGTCGACCACGTCGTCCCGGGCCGCTCGGCCGACTCCCGCCCGGCCAACGCCAAGGAGCTCGCCGCGACCGCGGTGATCCGCCTGGACCTGAACGAGGTCTCCGCGAAGATCCGCACCGGCGGCCCGAACGACGACCCGGAGGACCTGGGCCTTCCGTTCTGGTCCGGCGTGGTCCCGGTCGCGCCGGCGTACGGGACCCCGCTCCCGGCCGCCGACCTGACCCCCGGCGTCACGGCCCCGGACTACCTCGCCGCGCTCTGAGGCTCCGGGGCGGGCCCGGCCACCGGCCCGGAACCGCCCCCGGCCACCGGCCCGCCCCCGGACCCGGCCCGCGGACCGCGCGCCTCGGCCGCGATCAGCGCGCCCACCGCCGACAGCAGCAGTACGGTGCCCAGCACCACCGCCCCGGTCAGCCGTTCGCCGAGCATCCCGACGGCGATCGCCGCCGCGCTGACCGGCTCGATCAGCATGATCACCGACACCGTCGCGGCCCGCACCGACGCGGCGCCGGTGAAGTACAGCGCGTACGCGAGGGCGGTGGGCACCGTGGCCACGTAGACCAGCAGCCAGCACACCCGGCCCCAGTCGGCGGTGTGCGGCAGCAGCCCCTCGACCAGGGCGAGCGGCAGCAGGCAGACCGTGCCCACCGCCACCGACCACGCGGTGGTGACCAGCGGGTCCCCGCCGGCCCCGCGCCGGCCCAGCCACCGCGCCCGCAGGGTCATCCCCGCGTACCCGGCGGCCGACAGCAGCGCCCAGCCGACCCCGAGCGGCCGCACCTCGCCCCCACCGGAGCCCAGCACCAGCACGGCGAGACCGGCCAGGGCGCCGAGCACGGCTGCCGCTCCGCCCCGGCCCAGCCGTTCGCCCATCCAGTACCGGCCGCCCAGCGCGATCAGCACGGGCCCGGCCCCCAGGGTCACGACGGTGCCGACGGCGAGGCCGGTGTCGCGTACGGCGGCGAAGTACGCCGCCTGGAACAGGGTGAACATCAACCCGGTCCCGATCAGCGAAAGCGCCGGGACGGGCGAGGCCGGCGCGACGGGCGAGGCCGACACGCCCCGCGGAGCCCGCCGCGCCCGCACCGAACGGCGTACGGCGAGCACGCCCAGCAGGACCACCAGACCGCCCGCGCACCGCCAGAACGACAGCGCGACGGGGCCCAGGTCACTGGCCAGGAACAGGAGGGAGGCCGCCGCCCCGGCGGTGCCCCAGGCGACTCCGGCGACGACGAGGTACAGCAGACTGCGCCCGGCAGCGGGCGAATGGTTCGACACGTGTGTCTCCGCGCATGCGTGAAGGATGAGGGAAGCAGGTCATCGCTTCGCGGGCAGCGCTCACCGGCCCGGGGACTCCCCGGGCGGGTCTCTCGTTCGCGTGGAGGCCGCCCGCGCTAGGCGGCGGGAGGCGGAAGCACGGTCGACGGCATGTCCGGCACCCTACGGGGCGCTCCCCGCCTCCGGCCAGTCGGCCCCGCCCTACGCCCTGGCGGTCTCGGGGGCCGGCACGGCCGGATCCGGCGCCGCGGGCGGCGCCGGCCGCGAGGACTGCGCGATGAAGGCCCCGCCGAGCACCAGCGCGCCGCCCACGATCTGCGGGGTCGAGAGGTGTTCGCCCAGCAGCACCCAGGCCAGCACGGTGGCGATGACCGCCTCCAGGCAGGCCACCACACCGGCCACCTGCGGGGAGAGCTTGCGCACCGAGACCACCCCGGTCAGGTACGCGAACACGGTGGCGACCAGCACCACCCAGCCCAGCAGGGCCAGGGCGGGAACCTCGGTGTCCCCGAGCAGCGCGTTCCCGCCGAGCACGGCCCAGTCCATCTCCCAGGGCCGCGCGAGCACCGTCATGACCGCGGCCCCGACGAGCATCCCGTACGCGATCACGCCCATCGGGTCGGGCACGTCGTCCCCGTCGGCGCCCTGGTCGGCGAAGACGAAGTAGAAGGCCTGGCAGCAGGCGGCGGCCAGCCCCAGCAGCACCCCGAGCGGGTCCAGGCTCAGCCCCGACCAGATCTGGACCACGCACGCCAGCCCCGCGACCGCCACCGCCGCACCGGCCGCGGCGGCCCGGGTCACCGGTTTGCGCTGCACGAAGCGGATCCAGCCGAGCAGCAGGGCCGGGCCCAGGTACTCCAGCAGCAGGGCCACGCCGACCGGGATCCTCGACAGGGAGGCGAAGTAGAAGGCCTGCACGCCCGCGACGGCGACCAGGCCGAAGCCCGCGAGCAGCAGGGGCTTGCGCCGCACCAGACCGCGGTGCCGCCAGGCCAGCGGGGACAGCACCAGCGCCGCCCCGGCCACCCTCAGCCACACCACGTGCAGCGGGTCCAGACCCGCCTCGATCAGCGGCTTCGCCGCCACACCGGAACCACCGAACGCACACGCCGAGACGAGGGCGAGGCCCAGTCCGGCGTTCTTCCCTGACGCTTGCATCGGGCCATCATGGCAGGGCCGGTCAGGAGCGTCACGCCGGTGACGCCTGTTGAGACGCAGTCGGTACCGGCCGGTCCGGAACCCACCGTTTCTGACAGGTCGTCAGTATTGAATGTTCCGCCCCCCGGGACTACCTTCCGCCGCACGAACCCGACGAGAAGGGGTGGACGCATGGCTGAAGTCACCGCGGAATCACGCATCGAGGCGCCCGCCGCGAAGCTCTGGGCCCAGCTGACCGACTGGGACGCGTACGGGCAGTGGAGCATGACCCACACCGACTTCCCGAAGGGCGGTCCCGAAACCCTCGCGGTCGGGTCCACCTTCGCCGAGAACATGAAGATGATGGGCTTCCCCGCAGAGGTCCTGTGGACCGTCTCGGAACTGGAGGACCAGCGCGTCTTCGCGATCACCGGCAAGGGCCCGATGGGCGTGGCCGTCCTGACCCGCTACACCCTGCTCCCGGACGGCGACGCCACCACCGTCCGCATCGACGGCGAGTTCACGGGCGCCGCGGTGTCCCTCATGGCGGGCAAGCTCAAGGACTCGGCGACCGCCGCCCTGAACGAATCCCTGCGCAAGCTGGCCGGCCTGGTCGCCTGACCCGCCCCCGGCCCGGCCCCCGGCACACGCACGGCGCGCCCCGCGAGAGCGCTCGCGGGGCGCGCCGTGCGTGTGCCGGGAGGCCCGGCGTCCTGGTCAGTGCTCGTCGGCCAGGATCAGGTAGAGCTTCTTGCGGGCGTCGTTGACGACCGCGAGGGCCTTCTCCCGCTGCTCGGGCGAGCCGGTCTTGAAGACCTGCCCGAAGGCTTCCATCAGGCCGACGCCGGCGGTGCGGACCTCGTGCATCGCCTCGAAGTCGAAGCCGCGCCCGGCGTCCGCCCAGGGGGCGTCCGGACCCGATTCCGCCTCGGTGCGACCCGCGTCGGTGAGCGTGAACAGCTTCTTGCCGCCCTCGCTCTCGCTGACGATGAGGCCCTCGTCCTCCAGCAGCTGCAGGGTCGGGTACACCGAACCCGGGCTGGGCTTCCACGCCCCGCCGCTGCGCTCGCCGATCTCCTGGATCATCTCGTAGCCGTGCATCGGCCGGTCGGCGAGGAGCGCCAGGATCGAGGCGCGCACGTCACCGCGCCGCGCCCGTCCCCGGGGCCCGCCGCGGCCGCCCCTTCCGCCGAAGGGTCCGCCGCCGAAGGGCGGCCCGAACGGCCCGAAGGCGGCCCGCAGCCCCCGGAACTCCTCCCGACGGTCCGGCCCGCAGTGGCCGTGACCCCGTCCGTGCTCGTGTCCGTGCTCGTGCTGTCCACGTGAACGCATCACTGCGCTCCTTTCGTCATCGCTTGTCGTGGTGGCTGTCGCAGCGACTCTCGACGCTTCGACTCCTTCACTATCGCTGACCCATCGCGATGCGTCAACGATATATCGGAACCTATCTTCGACAGTCGAGCGGAATGGGGCCGTTCGAGTGGATCCGTGCGGGAACCTCCTGACGAGGGACGTACGCGTGTGCTGTGCTGGCCGCGCTCCCCGCGCGGGGCGCGGAACGGAGCACCCGCACCGAAGAGAAAGGGACCTTCGTGCGCCACACGGGACGCGCCGGAAAATGGCTCGCCGCCACCCTCAGCGCCACCGCGCTGCTGCTGGTACCGGGCCCGGCCAACGCGGACGCCGGGCACACCCGGCCGCCGGCCGGCCACACCCTCAACCTGCACCAGTGCGTGTACGCGCCCACTCCGGGCGTCGACTACCTGACCACGGTCGTGCCGCCCAGCGGCGACGGGCGGTTCACGGCCGCGACGAACACCGCCGCCGCACCGGACCCGGACCTGTCCTGCGGCCCGGGAGACGGGAACTACACCACGATCCGCCCGTGGGCCTCACTCCAGTCGCTCGACCTGGGCTCCGGCCGGTACCTGAACCTCCACCAGTGCGTGTACTACTCCGAGCTCCAGCACGACCACCTCACCGTGGTGGCCCCCGGCGGCGGCAGTGAGTGGAGCTCCGGCACGAACGTCTCCGACACGCCCGACACCACCGTCACCTGCGGCCCCGGCCGCGGCCTCTACTACCTCGTCCCCCTGCTGTCCGACGTGATCGCCCTGGACCTCACCGCCGGGCGGTACGTGAACCTCCAGCAGTGCCAGTACTACTCCGCCCGCCTCACCGACCACTTCACCACGGTGGTGCCCACGCGCCGCGACGGCCGGTTCAGGACCGGGACGAAGGTCTCCGGCACCGCCGACACGACCGCGACCTGCGGGGGCGGTGACGGGAACTTCCTTCCCGTCCCGGTCCTGTCGGGCACCAAGGCCCTCTCTCGCACCTGACCGCCCGCACCAAGGCCAGTCATCCCGGATTGGCCTTGGTGCGCGCCGGCGGGGGCGCCCTACGGTCGGTCCATGCGCATCCGAATCGTCGACGCCTTCACCGACCGCCCCTTCCAGGGCAATCCCGCCGGGGTCCTCGTCCTCGACGGGCCCTTCCCCCCGGACGGCTGGCTCCAGCAGGTCGCGGCCGAGGTCAACCTCTCCGAGACCGCCTTCGTCCGTCCCCTGCCGCCCGGCGGGGCCGCCGACTGGGCGCTGCGCTGGTTCACCCCGGCCGGCGAGGTCGACATGTGCGGGCACGCCACCCTCGCGACCGCCCACGTACTGAACGAGAACGGCCTGGCCAAGGGCCTGATCCGGTTCGACGCGCGCTGCGGGGTCCTCACGGCCGAGGCGGCCGGGGACGGCACGGTCACGATGGACTTCCCCACCTCCTCGCTGACCCCGGTCGATCCGGTCCCCGAGGTCGCCCGCGCCCTGGGCGCCACGATCGTCTCGCTGCACGACACCGCCGCCCACATCGGCGACCTGCTGGTGGAGCTGGCCGACGAGCGGACCGTGCGGGAACTCGCGCCCGACCACGCGGCCCTGCGCGCCTACGCCCGTCGCGGCGTGATCGTCACCGCCCCCGCCGAGGAGCCCTCCCGGGGCTACGACTTCGTCTCGCGCGGTTTCTTCCCCGTCCACGGCATCGACGAGGACCCGGTGACGGGCAGCGCCCACACCGCCCTCGCACCCTTCTGGGCCGCCCGCCTGGGCCGCACCGAGATGACCGGCCTCCAGGGCGGAGCCCGCCGCGGCCTGGTCCGGGTCACCCTCGCGGGCCAGCGGACCCTGCTCACCGGCCGCGCGGTCACCGTGATCGACGGCGAGCTGCTCACCGCGCCCTGAGCCCGGCGGCTACGGGGTGGGCAGCCAGCCCACCTTCCCCGCGAGCAGCGCGTACCCGCCGAAGGCCACCACGTCGAGCAGCGTGTGCGCGACGACGAGGGGTCCCACCCGGCCCCAGCGGCGGTAGGCCAGCACGAAGACGACGCCCATCACCATGTTGCCGACGAACCCGCCGATGCCCTGGTAGAGGTGGTACGAGCCGCGCAGGACGGAGCTGGCGAGCAGCGCGGCCGTCGGCGACCAGCCCAGCTGGCCGAGCCGGCGCAGCAGGTAGGCCAGCACGATGACCTCCTCCACCACGGCGTTCTGCACCGCGGAGAGGATCAGTACGGGGAATTTCCACCACACGTCGGGCAGCGCCTCCGGCACCACCGTCAGGTTGAAGCCGGAGGCCCGCGCCGCCAGGTAGAAGGCCAGTCCCGCGCTCCCGATCCCGGCGGCGACCAGCGCGCCCCGGGCCAGGTCCCACCCGGGCCGGGTCCGGTCGAAGCCCAGGACGCGCAGCCCCGGCACGCCCTCCCGGGTCAGCAGGTGTGCGACCAGCAGGACGGGAACCAGGGCGGAGGCGATCCCGAACAACTGCCAGGCCAGGTCCAGCCAGGGCCGCCCGGGGGCGTACGAGCCGTTCAGCGTGGCCGCCTGGTCCTTGAGGCCGCCGGGCTTGGTCAGCGAACCGATGAAGCTGATCAGGGCCGAGACCCCGCTCGCGCCCAGTGACAGCGCGAGCACGAGCAGGGTCTCGGTCCGCAGCAGACCCCGCCGCCCGTCCCCGCGCAGTTCCCCGACCACCGGCTCCGGCTCCGCCCGCACGCCCGACTCCCGTCCCGCCAACCCACCGCGTCATCCTGTTCCGACCACCCCATACTGCCTCCTCGGGGCCCGGAGCGGATCACCGGTCAGCGCCGGACGGCCCCGCCGGCGTCCACCTCCTGCTCCTCCACGCCGACGGGCCAGGTGTGGACCGGGTCGCCCTTGTGCATCAGCTCGCTGTAGCGGCGGGTGGTGGCCGCCAGGGCGGCGTCCCGGTCCAGCCCGCCGGCGAGCGCCCGGTGGTAGGTGTCCACCTGCCAGGTCGCCCCGTTCACCCGGCGCCGGCAGCGCTCCTCGATGATCCCGAGGTACAGGTCACGGTCGGCGGGTTCGATCCCCCAGGCGTCCAGCCCGGCCGCGGCCATCGGCAGCAGCTCGTCCAGCACCAGGCGCACCGCGGGCACGCTCACCAGTCCCCCGGCCCGGCCGCGGCGCGGCCAGCGGATCCGCGCGTCGATCCCGTAGCGGCAGGCCGCGTCGAAGTTGGCCTCCGCCTCCGCGAACGGCATCCGGGTCCACACGGGGCGCTGCTCGTCCGCGAGGGTCCGTACGAGCCCGTAGTAGAAGGCGGCGTTGGCGACGACGTCGGCCACCGTCGGCCCGGCCGGCAGCACCCTGTTCTCCACCCGCAGGTGGGGCACCCCGTCGGCGACCCCGTAGACGGGGCGGTTCCAGCGGTAGACCGTGCCGTTGTGCAGCACCAGCTCCTGCAGCCTCGGCACACCGCCCTCCGCGAGGACCCGCAGCGGCTCCTCCTCGTCGCAGATCGGCAGCAGGGAGGGGAAGAAGCGCACGTTCTCGGCGAACAGTTCGTACGCCGAGTCCACCCACCGCTCCCCGAACCAGGTGCGCGGCCGCACCCCCTGTGCCTGCAGCTCCGGGGGCCGGGTGTCGGTGGCCTGGGTGAACAGCGGCGGACGCGATTCCCGCCACAGCTCCCGCCCGAAGAGGAACGGCGAGTTGGCGCCCACCGCTATCTGCACGGCGGTCACCGCCTGCGCCGCGTTCCACACGTGCGCGAACCGCGCCGGGGTCACCTGGAGGTGCAGCTGTACGGAGGTGCAGGCGGCCTCCGGCACGATCGACCCGGTGCTCCAGGTCAGCCGCTCCACCCCGTCGATGTCGAGGGTGAAGTCCTCGCCGCGCATCATCAGGATCTGCTCGTTGAGCAGCGAGTAGCGGTCCACGGCCGAGAGGTTGGCGAGGGCGAGGTCGGACCGGGAGATCGTCGGCAGGATGCCGATCATCACCACTCCCGCGTCGATCTCGGCGGCCTGCCGGTGGGCGTAGTGCAGCCCCGCGCTCAGCTCTTCGGCGAGCTGGTCGAATACCCGGCCGCCGAGACGGTGCGGGAGTACGTTCACCTCCAGATTGAACATTCCGAGTTCGGTCTGGAAATCGGCGCTCGCAATCTTCTCCAGTACCTGTGCATTCACCATGCGCGGCAAACCGTCGGCACCCGCGAGATTCAGCTCGATCTCCAGTCCCATCATGTTCTTGGGCCGATCGAACCTCTTCTCCGCCAGAAGGCGCTCCAGTCCCTCCAGGCACTCGTGGAGCTTCCTCCGATACCGATGCCGATCGGACAGGTCGAATCCTCCTGCCACGACCTTCTCCCCCATCGAAGCGTCCCTCCTCGTGTGGCCCGGAACGGTGCACCCGGGCGCGCGTTACGGTCGATGATGCCCAGCCCCGTGATCGATAACTCCGGGCCGGGCGGTCCGGCGGGGAGCGCGCGCCGGTATGGCCTGATGGGCGCTTCGGCACATTCACCTGGCAACTCGCCGTATGCAAATTCCGCGTAGACTGTGCCGATTCCCGATAACAGACGCTTTCCAGCCGAGCGCCCTTCGGGTAACCTCCGAGGTCAGCGCGGCACGTTCGCGCGCAACCGGCATGAATAGCCTGACAGCGGGACCGGTATGCGCCTTGTCGGCAATAGGCGGGACAGCTAGCCGAAACACCGCGTGAACACATGTCGTATAAACTCCGCAAACGAGGCAGAGAGTTGGCGCGCGGCCATTGCCCCTCAGCCCCCCTCTGGCCCCAGAATGCGACAGCGCCGTCCGCACCTTCCCCCGTACCACAGGTCTCCCAAGTGAGAGGCGACCCACCATGCCGCTGCATGTTCCCCCGGCTCCCGCGCCCGCCCTGCGCAGCGTCCTCGCGGCACTCGGTTCCCCCACCGCCGTCCACGAGGCGCACACTCCGTCCCTGCGCGCGCTCCAAGGGCCGGTGACCGCCGAACTCCCGCTTCCGGTGCACGTGCTCGACCGGCTCGACGGGTCCGGCCGCCCGGCGGGCGGCCGGCCGCCGCGCACCCGGCTGACCGGGTGGCGGTTCCTGATCCGCAGCGGCGACCGCTTCGTCGCCGCGGCCGACACCCGGCTGACCCCGGACGGGTGGGCCTTCTCCCACTTCTTCGAGGGGCCCTACGTCGCCGCCACCGAACGCGCCCTGCGCCAGGCCGAGTCGCTCGGCAAGGGCTACCAGCCCCGGCTGCTGTCCGTACCCGAGCTGTACATGCTGACGCTGTGGCTGCACGGGGCGGTCGGCGCCGACGCCGCGGCCGGCCTGCCCGCCGCCGCTGACCTGCTGGTGCCACTGGCACCGGCGCCACCCGGGATCGCCGCGTTCCGGCCCCACCCCGTATCCGAACTGCTGCCCGTGCTGACCCACCGGCTCACCCGGTCGGCCCCGCCCGTCCCGCCCCCGGTGGCCGCCCCGGCCGCCTGAGGCCCCGCTCCGCCGTTGGCCTGTTCGGGGTGGCCCGGGTTGCCCATCCGGCCTAGTCCGCCCGGACCACCCGCGAACCATCCGAAATGACAGGGCAGTTGGCCTGAACCGCCCGCACGAGTGATGCGTCCTCAATCCATGAGGACAGCTGCCGGGAAATACCTGCGAAGCAGCCGTCGTGGGGGAAGACTGAGGACATCCTCCCCGCAGGCGCGGGGACGACCCAGGGGGACGGCCATGAATCACGCATCGAGCCGTAGCGAACAGACCACACCGCAGCGAAAGAACGCATCCATGTGCCAGCACCAGCCTGCCTGCCCGTCATCAGAGTCCGCCGACCGGGAGGCCGCGCGCCCGGTGGCCAACCACCCGGAACAGGGCTGGAGCCTGCTGTGCAACGGGGTCCTGCTCTTCGAGGACACCGGTGAGCTGCTGCCGGACGGCCAGATCATCGCTCCGCACCGCCCGCTCGCGGTGGCCTAGGCCACCTTGCACCGAGCCGGCACGAGGAAGGACCACGCGAAGGGGCCGGTCCCGGAGCTCACGCTCCAGGACCGGCCCCTTCACCGTGTCACGGGACTCAGTTGTCGTACTCGTCCAGCGGAGGGCACGAGCAGACCAGGTTGCGGTCGCCGAAGGCACCGTCGATCCGGCGCACCGGCGGCCAGTACTTCTCGGCGGCCGTGACGCCGCCCGGGAAGACAGCCTCGTCACGGCTGTACGGGTGGTTCCACTCACCGCCCAGCGCCGCCGCCGTGTGCGGGGAGTTGGCCAGCGGGTTGTCGTCCACCGGCCATTCGCCGCCCGCGACCCGCTCGATCTCGGCGCGGATGGCGATCATCGCGTCGCAGAAGCGGTCGATCTCGCCGAGGTCCTCGGACTCCGTCGGCTCGATCATCAGCGTGCCGGCCACCGGGAAGGACATGGTCGGCGCGTGGAAGCCGTAGTCGATCAGGCGCTTGGCGATGTCGTCCACGCTCACGCCGGTCGCCTTCGACAGCGGACGCAGGTCGATGATGCACTCGTGGGCGACCAGGTTGCCCGGACCGGTGTAGAGGACCGGGTAGTGGGGCTCCAGGCGCTTGGCGATGTAGTTCGCACCGAGCACGGCCACCTGGGTGGCGCGCTTGAGGCCCTCGCCACCCATCAGGCGTACGTACGACCACGAGATCGGCAGGATGCCGGCCGAGCCCCACGGCGCGGCCGAGATCGGACCGACGCCCGTCTCCGGGCCGGCGGTCGGCTGGAGCGGGTGGTTCGGCAGGAACGGGGCCAGGTGGGCCCGGACACCGACCGGGCCGACGCCCGGGCCGCCGCCGCCGTGCGGGATGCAGAAGGTCTTGTGCAGGTTCAGGTGCGAGACGTCGCCGCCGAAGTGACCCGGCTTGGCGAGGCCCACCAGGGCGTTCAGGTTGGCACCGTCGACGTAGACCTGGCCGCCGGCCTCGTGCACCTGGGCGCAGATGTCGGCGACGTGCTCCTCGAACACACCGTGCGTGGACGGGTAGGTGATCATCAGGACCGCGAGCTCGTCGCGGTACTGCTCGATCTTGGCGCGCAGGTCGGCCGCGTCCACCTCGCCGTCGTCGGCGGTCTTGACGACGACCACCTTCATTCCGGCCATCACGGCGCTGGCGGCGTTGGTGCCGTGCGCGGAGGACGGGATCAGGCAGATCGTGCGCTGCTCGTCGCCGTTGGACCGGTGGTAGGCGCGCACGGCCAGCAGGCCGGCGAGCTCGCCCTGGGAGCCCGCGTTCGGCTGGATCGAGACCTTGTCGTATCCGGTGACCTCACAGAGACGTTCCTCCAGCTCGGTGATGAGCGTGAGGTAGCCCTCCGCCTGCTCCGCCGGGGCGAACGGGTGCAGCTGACCGAATTCGGGCCAGGTCACCGGCTCCATCTCGGTGGTCGCGTTGAGCTTCATGGTGCAGGAGCCCAGCGGGATCATGCCGCGGTCCAGCGCGTAGTCCTTGTCCGAGAGCTTGCGCAGGTAGCGCAGCATCGCGGTCTCGGAGCGGTGCTGGTGGAAGACCGGGTGGCCGAGGTACGCGTCCGAGCGCAGCAGGCCCTCGGGCAGCGTGTCGGCGGTGGTGGCGTCCAGGGCCTCGATGTCCGCGCTGACGCCGAAGGCGGCCCAGACTGCGTCGAGGTCGGCGCGCAGGGTGGTCTCGTCGCACGAGACGGAGACGTGGTCGGCGTCGACCTGGAAGAGGTTGACCCCGCCCTGACGGGCGGCGGCGACGACCTCGGCCGCCTTGCCGGGCACCCGGGCGGTGACGGTGTCGAAGAAGGAGCCGTGCACCAGCTCGACCCCGCCGGCCGTCAGGCCCGCGGCGAGGAGCGCGGCGTAGCGGTGGGTCCGGCGCGCGATCGTGCGCAGGCCGTCCGGGCCGTGGTAGACGGCGTACATGCCGGCCATGACCGCGAGCAGCACCTGGGCGGTACAGATGTTGCTGGTGGCCTTCTCGCGGCGGATGTGCTGCTCGCGGGTCTGCAGGGCCAGGCGGTACGCCTTGTTGCCGTCCGCGTCCACGGAGACGCCGACGAGGCGGCCGGGCAGCGAGCGGGCGTGCTGCTGCTGGACGGCCATGTAACCGGCGTGCGGGCCGCCGAAGCCCATCGGGACGCCGAAGCGCTGGGTGGTGCCGACGGCGATGTCGGCGCCCAGCTCGCCCGGGGAGGTGAGCAGGGTCAGGGCGAGCAGGTCGGCGGAGACGGTGACGATGGCACCGAGCCCGTGCGCCTGGTCGATGACCGGCTTGATCGCGCGGACGGCGCCGGAGGCACCCGGGTACTGGAGCAGCACGCCGAAGACGCCGCGCTCGGCGATCTCGGCCGGGATGCCGTCGGACAGGTCTGCGACGACGACCTCGACCCCGATGGGCTCGGCGCGCGTCTCGATCACGGCGATGGTCTGCGGCAGCGCGTCGGCGTCGATCAGGAAGACGCCGCCCTTGACCTTGCCCACGCGGCGGGCCAGGGACATGGCCTCGGCGGCGGCGGTGCCCTCGTCGAGCAGGGAGGCACCGGAGGTCGGCAGGCCGGTCAGGTCGGCGACGACGGTCTGGAAGTTCAGCAGCGCTTCGAGGCGGCCCTGCGAGATCTCGGGCTGGTACGGGGTGTACGCCGTGTACCAGGCCGGGTTCTCCATGACGTTGCGCAGGATCACCGGGGGCGTGAAGGTGCCGTAGTAGCCGAGGCCGATCATCGACGACAGCACCTGGTTGCGGTCGGCCAGCGAGCGGAGCTCGGCCAGCACCTCGGCCTCGGTGCGCGCCTCGGGCAGGTTCAGCGCCTCGGCGGTCTTGATCACATCCGGTACCGCGGCGGCGGTGAGTTCGTCCAGGGAGCCGTAGCCCACCTGGGCGAGCATCTTCGCCTGCGCCTCGGCATCCGGGCCGATGTGACGCTGCTCGAAGGGGATGCCTCGCTCCAGCTGAGAGAGCGGAATGCGGTTGGCGGTCATGACGGAGGCCTCCTGGTCGTATGACCTGCGAGGGGCACCACGGCGCGGGCACCCGGACGGCCTCCCCCTCTGTCATCTCAACCTGAGAGCTTCACCGGGCCGCACGGGGATCGCCCCTGAGGTCCGGCTTTCACCGTCGGTGAGGAGGGGAACCGGTACTGCGTGCCCGGTACCCGCCCCTGCTTTCCAGAGTGGCCTCACCACGTGCGGTACGTATGCCTGAGAGATTCCGGGGAGGATTTGCTCCTTCGGCGCCTCCGTCGTACTCACTCGGAGGACTCTCCCGCACAGGGTCAACAGCCATCACCCAGCCTACCAGCGAGGATCTGGACCCTCCCCGAGTGGCCCCCTCTTCAAATATGCACTTTCGTAGTCATTACGAATGACTTGTACCACTGCGACCGTACGGAGGGACCGTGCAGACCGACATCGATCCGCGCAGCCTGATCGGCCGCAAGGCGTTCGACCGCAACGGCGCCAAGATCGGCACCGTGGACGAGGTCTACCTCGACGACGCCACTGGCGTGCCCGAATGGGCCGCCGTCCGGACCGGCCTCTTCGGGCGGGACGCCTTCGTCCCCCTGGAGCCCAGTGAAGTGGTGGACGACACGCTGCGCGTGCCCTTCGAGCGTTCCTTGATCAGAGATGCACCCGATTTCGGTGTCGGGCGCCACCTGTCCCCCGAGCAGGAGCTCCAGCTCTACCACCACTACGGCCTGGACGTCTCCCTGCCGACCGACTTCCACCACCCGCCGCCCGAGGAGCGGATCTAGGTCGTGGCCGTCCCTTCCGCCCGCCCCACGAGGGGCAGCGGATCGGAGGACGCCAGTTCGGGATCGTCCACCCGGAAGGTGCGCACCCGCCCGGGCGGCGATCCGGGCCGCTCGAACCGTACGGTCACCCGCCCCACCCCGCTGCCCTGGACCCATCCGGGCCCGTACAGGGCGTGCCGTACGTCGCTCCCCGCCGGCCAGTACCGCGCGGCCGCCGCGTCCGGCCCGCCCGCCTCCGCGACGGCCCCACCGGCCGCACCGGTCCCGCCGGCCGCACCGGTCCCGCCGGCCGCGTCCGGCTCGCCCGCCTCTTCCTCCTCCTCCGGCGCGACGCCCTCCGAGGCGACGCCCTCCGAGGCGGCGCCCTCCGAGGCGGCACCGCCCTCCTCCGCCCCGGCGCCGAGCACCTGGGCGAAGAGGTCCTCCTGCGTGTAGTCCGCGAGCCCCGTCACCCCCACCCCCAGCAGCCGCACGCCTCCGGTGGTGTCCACGCCCTCCAGCAGCCGCGCCGCGGCCTCCCGGACCACCGAGGGGTCGTCGGTCGGCCCGCGCAGGGTCTCCGAACGGGTCAGCGTGGAGAAGTCGTAGCGGCGCACCTTCAGCACGATGGTCCGGCCCGAGTGCCCGGAGGACCGCAGGCGCCCCACGCACCGGTCCGCGAGCCGCTGCACCTCGAAGCGGATGCGGACGCGGTCGTGCAGGTCCACGTCGAAGGTGTCCTCCACCGAGACCGACTTCGCGTCCCGCTCGGCGACCACGGGCCGGTCGTCCAGCCCCAGCGCCATCCGGTACAGCCCGGCCCCGTGCGCCTTCCCCACCATCCGGACCAGCTCGTCCTCGCCGGCCTCGGCCAGCTCCCCCACCGTGGTGATCCCGGCCCGCCGCAGGTGCTCCCCGGTGGCCGGCCCGACCCCGGGCAGGGTCCGCACCGACATGGGCGCGAGCAGCTCCCGCTCCGTCCCGGGCTCGATCAGCAGCAGCCCGGCCGGCTTGGCCTCCTCGGAGGCCACCTTGGCCAGCATCTTCGACCCGGCCAGGCCCACCGAGCCGCTGAGCCCCGTGGCGGCCTCGATGTCGGCCCGCAGCCGCTCCCCCGTGGCCCGGGCGCTCGCCGAGTCGAAGGCCGTGCCGCCCGCCTCCAGGTCGACGAAGGCCTCGTCCAGGCTGAGGGGCTCCACCAGCGGCGACAGCTCCCGCAGCAGGCCCATGACCAGGTCGCTGACCTGCCGGTAGAGGCTGAAGCGCGGGATCAGGTAGGCGCCGTTCGGGCAGAGCCGACGGGCCTGGGCGGTCGGCATCGCCGAGTGCACCCCGAACCGCCTGGCCTCGTAGGAGGCGGTGGCCACCACACCGCGCGGCCCGAGCCCCCCGACGATGACGGCCTTGCCCCGCAGGCTGGGCTTCGACGCCTGCTCGACCGAGGCGTAGAAGGCGTCCATGTCCAGGTGCAGGATGGTCGGCGCGGCTCTCACGGCCCCGATGCTGCCCTACGCCACTGACAACGCGGCCACGGGCGCCCCCGCGCCGCTCAGACGGCCCGGTTGCGGCGCGCGGCCAGCTCGTCGGCGGGGTTGTGGCCCACCAGGGTCTCCCCGGTGTCCACGCGCTCCCCGTGCAGCTGCGACAGCGCGTTCTCCACGTCCCGCCACACCACGCCGACGGCGATGCCGAAAACGCCCTGTCCACCCTGGAGCAGGCTCACCACCTGGTCCGGGGAGGTGCACTCGTAGACGGTGGCACCGTCGCTCATCAGCGTCATGCGCTCCAGGTCGTCGAAACCCCGGTCACGCAGGTGCTGGACGGCGGTGCGGATGCTCTGGAGCGCCACCCCGGTGTCCAGGAAGCGCTTGACGATCTTGAGGACGACCACGTCCCGGAAGCTGTAGAGGCGCTGCGTGCCCGACCCGTACGCGGGCCGCACGCTGGGCTCCACGAGCCCGGTCCGGGCCCAGTAGTCGAGCTGGCGGTAGGTGATCCCGGCGGCGGCGCACGCCGTCGGTCCCCGGTAGCCGACCTGCTCGGGCGCCGGAGCGTCGCTCACCGGTCCGACCGGCGTCGAAGCCGGCTGACGGTGCGCGGAACCCTGCGCGCCGCCGTGCAGCGGGTACGAGCCACCGTCACTCCGTGCGGGGGTGCCCCCGGTCGTACCGTCGCCCGTGATCCTCACGCCGACCCTCCGTCCTTGACCTGCCACCTTGAAGGTAGGCAGTGACCAGGGGTGCGTCAACGATCGCCACACTCGGCACGCCGAGTGATAATCACCCTGAGAGTGGTTTCCCGTACCCCGTTGCGGGGAAAGGCTACTCGAATGGGCTGAAAGTTCCCGGTGGTCGACGCGGCCCGCGTTTCGCCGCGGCTGCGCCCCTCACACCCCCCGGCCCTCACTGCGGGCCGGTGCCGAAGTCCTCGGGTGAGATCTGGTCGAGGAACTCGCGGAACTTCTCCACCTCGTCCTCCTGCTCGTCGGGAATGGCGATTCCGGCGTCGTCCAGGACGCCGTCACTGCCGTAGATCGGCGTTCCCGTGCGCAGGGCCAGCGCTATGGCGTCGGAAGGCCTCGCACTCACCTCGACCCCGCTGGCGAAGACCAGTTCCGCGTAGAAGACGCCCTCCCGCAGATCCGTGATCCGGACCTCGGTGAGCTCCTCACCGACCGCCTCCAGCACGTCCTTGAACAGGTCGTGCGTCAGCGGCCGGGCAGGGGCCATGCCCTGCTGCGCGAAGGCAATGGCGGTCGCCTCCCCAGGACCGATCCAGATGGGGAGGTACCGATCGCCTCCCACTTCACGCAGGAGCACGATCGGTTGGTTGGAGGGCATTTCCACCCGGACACCCACAACGTCGAGCTCGTTCACACAGCAACCCTAGGACCTGCTCGGCAGGTTTGGGTAGTCGGGGCCCCTTCCGGGGCCGTCCGGTCAGTGCGACCGCACCCCGAGGGCCGTCTGCACCAGGGCCTCGTGGAGCCGTACGGAGAGCCCCACGAGCTCCTTCATCGTGGCTTCGGCGTGCGCCCTGGTCTGCGGGTTGCGGTGCCGCCGCAGCGGTGCCACGAGCTGCTCCACCAGACCGGCCTCCCGGTCCGCGGCGGCCTTCATGGCCCGCAGGTGGCGGGGTTCCAGCCCGAAACGGCCGAGATCCGCGATCAGGCGGGCCACGGTGACCGCCTCGGCGTCGAACCCCCCGTCCGGAACCTCGGAGATGAGCCCGTACGACTCCCATTCGACGAGCTGTACCTCGTCCACCTCGGCGGCGGCGATCAGCTCGGCCCGGCCCACCCGGGCCACGGTGGGCCGCTCCCGGCCCACCTCCCCGTACAGGGCGACGGGACCGGCCGGGTCCACCGCCTCCCCGTGGGACGCGGGCCCGGGAATGCGGATCTGCTCGCCCCGGTCGAGCGCGTCGAGCTGTTCGCGGATGACCTTCAGCGGCAGGTAGTGGTCCCGCTGCAGGCGCAGGACGCGGCCGAGCCGCTCCACGTCACCCGTGCTGAACTTGCGGTATCCGGAAGGTGTGCGCTCGGGCTCCACGAGCCCCTCCGCCTCCAGGAAGCGGATCTTCGAAATCGTGACGTCGGGGAACTCGTCACGCAGCATGGTGAGCACCGTTCCGATGCTCACCAGCCGCCCGGCGGACCCGGCGGTGCCGCTCTTCGGGGCACCGCCGGTCGGGGTACGCAGCATGGGACCTTCCCTGGGGTCCCCCCGGACCACGTCCGGGGGAAGGGTCAGATGCCCCGCAGGCTCGCGTAGAAGACCAGCCGGTACTTGCCGATCTGGACCTCGTCGCCGTTGTGCAGGGCGACCGAGTCGATCGGCTCACGGTTGACGTACGTGCCGTTCAGGCTGCCCACGTCGGCGACGGTGAAGCCGCCCTCCTGGCCCCTGCGGAACTCCACATGCAGCCGGGAGACGGTCACGTCGTCCAGGAAGATGTCGCTCTGCGGGTGCCGGCCGGCCGTGGTCAGTTCGCCGTCCAGCAGGAAGCGGCTGCCCGAGTTGGGGCCGCGCCGCACGATCAGCAGGGCGGAACCGGGGGGCAGTGCCTCCACCGCGGCCTGGGCCTCGGGGGACAGCGAGGACGACACGTGCGCTTGTCCCGACACCTCGGCCTCGTAGGCCTCGAGGCCCGAGATCGAGATGGTGGACGTGGTCTCCGAAGCACGCTCCGGCGTCAGACCCGCCCGCAGCGGCGCCCCGCAGTTCGAGCAGAAACGGCTCGCCGCATCGCTGCGGTGGCCACACCTGCTGCAAACCTGCTCGGCCGACATGGACGGCTCCTCGCGCCGCGGCTGCCCCGCGGAGGCATTGGTGGCATACGGGTCGGGGGCAAACCCTCCACCCGCACTTGAGGTTGATGGGTCACCGAAACCTATGCGTCCGGAACCGGCAGGGTCAACAGACGACGCGCCCTGCGCGCCCGAAATGTCACCCGGACCGGCCACCTCGTCGCGGAAGAGCGGCCGGTCGCCCTGCCCTTCGCCGTCACCGTGCCCCGCACGGTGGCGCGCCGCGCCGCTTTCCTCGCGGTTCTTCTTGCCGAACAACTTCTCAAACAACTTCACGGGCGATTCCCCTTGAACGAAACAGACCCGCCCGTGGGGCAGGACGAACTCTGCATGCACACACCTGCCGACCCGGACATTCTCACAACGTCCGTAACCACCAGACAGTTTCCACCACGCACCGCGACTTCGGTGCGTCGACCCCCCGCAGGCATACGCCCACGTGAGCCTGTCCACACTCCGCCCCGCGTCACGACGATGACGACCGAGCGTAGTCAGGCTGCTTCGCAGCCCGCAAGGCATCCACAACGATCTTCGCCGACCGTGTGACGGCGACCGTGGCCTGCTCCTTCTCCATGGTCTGCACGACACCACCCGGGATGTTGAGCGCCGGCTCCAGGTCCTGCGGTCTGCCGATCACCCTGAACTCGTAGGGCTGTGTGATCTTCTTACCGTCGATCGAGACCCCTCCGCCCTCGTCCGAGAAGTACGAGCCCGCGACGACGCGCACGCCGTTGATCTGGATCGCCTCGGCCCCGGCCGCCCTCAGCTCCTGGAGGGTGTCCAGAAGCTGGTCGGAGCGCACCTGGCCCTTGGTGTCGGTGATCCTCAGTGTGATCCCCGGCCCCTGAGCAGCCACGGTACCGGCCAGGATGCCCAGTTGGCGCTCCTTCTCCACCGTCTGCCGCCGGGCCTCCTCGGCCTGGTTGGAGCTGCTCTCCAGCTCCTTGCGCTGGTCCTCCAGCTTCTGCTTCTCGTCCTCCAGGCGCTTGGTCCGCCCGTCCAGCTCGTCGAGGATCCGGACGAGGTCCTCCTGACGAGCACCGCGCAGCGGCGCGCTGGAGTCGCTGTTGGACCGCACCTGGATCGCGAGCCCGAGCCCCAGCACGAACAGCAGCAGCGCGACGATCAGTTGGGCCCGGCTGACCCGCGGCGGCCACAGACCGGCCGCCAGGCGCCGGCGCCCGCTCTCCTGCGGCTCCCCGGGCCCAGGACCGGACCGCGGAGCCTCCGCGCCGGCCTCGCCCTTCTGGGGGCGCTCGGGAACCCGGGGCTCCTCGGGCGGGGTGTTGTCGTTGCTCATCGGCCTCACGCCCGGAAGACGTGCCGGCGGATGGCCGCGGCGTTGGAGAAGATCCGGATGCCGAGGACGACGACCACGCCCGTCGACAGCTGCGAGCCGACGCCCAGCTTGTCGCCGAGGAAGACGATCAGCGCGGCCACCACCACGTTCGAGAGGAACGAGACCACGAAGACCTTGTCGACGAAGATCCCGTCCAGCATCGCGCGCAGGCCGCCGAACACCGCGTCCAGCGCCGCCACCACGGCGATCGGCAGATAAGGCTCCACCACGGCCGGCACTTCGGGCCGGACCAGAAGTCCGACCACCACTCCGGCCACGAGGCCCAGTACCGCGATCACGATGCACCCTTCTTCGGCTCTACTGCTGTGGCTGTGCGGACGGTCAGGCTCGACGCGGCCGGCAGCTTCACCTCGTCCACGGCGGACAGGGTGTAGCGGATCCCGTAGCTCTCCTGCAGGACGTGCAGGTACTGGCCGTCCACGGAATCCTGGAAGGCGGTGCCGAGCCGCTTCTTGTCCCCCACCGCGAGGATCTCGTAGGGCGGCACCAGAGGCCTGTTGTCGACCAGTATCGCGTCACCGGCCGCCCGGATCGCCGACAGTGACGTCAGCCGCTGGCCGTTGATCGAGACGGCTTCCGCCCCGGCCTGCCAGAGCCCGTTGACGATCCGCTGCATGTCCCGGTCACGGACCCGGCCGGTGTCCGAGAAACCGGCGCTCTCCCGCGGGCCGCCACCGCCGCCCGACGAAGATCCCTTCGCGTCGTCCACCACCAGTTTGACGCCCGGACCGTGCACTTCGGTTGCACCCGACAGCAGGGCGAGCAACCGGGCCCGCTCCCCGCCGGGCTGCTTGAGCACCGCGCCCTGCCGGTCCTCGACCTCGGTCCGCAGCCGCTCGATGTCCCGCTCCAGGCCGTTGGCGTGCGCGTCGGCCCGCTCGACCCGGTCGATCAGCTCCTGGCGCTCCTTGGCCAGCACCGGCGCCGCTATCCGCGCCTGGGCCGCACCGAGGGTGACGACCATCGCGGCCAGCACGAGCCCGGCGGCGAGCGCCAGCTTGGCCTTGAGGGTACGCGGCAGTCCCGCCGTGCCGTCCGCCTCGCGCCGGGCCGACGCCTCCGCATAACCCTCGTCGAGGCTGTTGTCCATCACGTGCGTCAGCAGCGACATGGACGCGTCCGGGCGCGCGGGCGGCGTGGCCGGACTCCGGTTGGTGGGCGGCTGCGACATGCCGCACATCGTCGCATGTCGCCGCCGCCCACATCCAATGCGCCGTCCGGAGGACCGGGCCGGGTGACTGACCGTGCCCGCCCCGGCCGCGGTCGCGCCCCCGGCCGCCCTACGGGGCCGGCCTGCGGTCAGTGCTCCCCGGCACCGTCCACGACCGCGCCCCACTCGTCGAGCAGGGCCTGCGCGGAAGCGTCGTCGGGTCCTTCGGCCCACAGGTGGGTGACGGCCTCCGCCGGGTCCGGCAGCACCAGGGCCCACCGTCCGTCGGTCTCCACGACGCGCACGCCGTCCGTGGTGTCCACCTGCCGGTCGCCGGCCGCCTCCACGACCCGCCGCATGACGAGCCCCTTGGCCGCCCACGGCGTCGGCACGTCCCGCTTGAGCACGTGCGCCCGCGGGATGCGGGCATCGATCTGGCTCAGGGTGAGCTGGGTGCGCGCGACCAGTCCGATCAGCTGTACGAACGCCGCCGATCCGTCGAAGACGCTGCTGAACTCCGGGACGATGAACCCGCCCCGGCCGTCGCCGCCGAAGATCGTGGTCTCCTCACGGCCCACCCGCGTCAGATCGTCGGGCGAGGTCGTCGTCCACTCCACCTGCGTGCCGTGGTAGGCGGCGACCTGCTCGGCGACCCGTGTGGTGGTCACCGGCAGCGCGACCTTGCCGCTGCGCTTCTCGGCGGCGACCAGGTCGAGCAGGACGAGCAGCGCCCGGTCGTCCTCGATGATCCGCCCTCGCTCGTCCACCAGCGAGATCCGCTCGCCCACCGGGTCGAAGCGCACGCCGAAGGCAGCCCGCGCCGAGGCCACGATCTCCCCGAGCCGCACCAGTCCGGCCCGCCGGGACTCCGCGGTCTCGGTCGGCCGCGACTCGTCGAGGCCGGGATTGATCGTCAGCGCGTCCACCCCGAGCCGGCCCAGCAGGCTGGGCAGCACGAGTCCGGCGCTGCCGTTGGAGGCGTCCACGACCACCTTGAGGCCGGAATCCGCGATGCCGGTGGTGTCCACCCGGCGCAGCAGCGAGCCCGTGTACGAGTCGAAGACGCTCGACGGGAACTGGAGGTCGCCGATCTCGCCGGGGAAGGCGCGGCGGTACTCCTGGCGTGCGTAGACCCGGTCCAGCTTGCGCTGCTGCGCCTGCGAGAGGTCCGCGCCCCGCTCGTCGAGGAACATGATGTCCACCGAGTCCGGCACCCCGGGAGAGGTCCGGATCATGATCCCGCCGGCGGCTCCTCGGGCGGTCTGCTGCCGGGCGACGGGCAGCGGTACGTTCTCCAGGTCGCGCACGTCGATGGCGCTGGCCTGGAGGGCCGAGATCACGGCCCTCTTGAGTGCTCTCGCGCCTCGGGAGTGGTCACGGGCCGTGGTGACGATGGCCCCCTTCTTCAGGGTCGTCGCGTAGGCCCCGGCGAGTTTGACCACCAGTTCCGGGGTGATCTCGACGTTCAGGATCCCGGAGACCCCGCGGGCACCGAAGAGGTGGGCCTGGCCGCGCGACTCCCAGATCACCGAGGTGTTGACGAACGCGCCGGCCTCGATGGTCTTGAAGGGGTAGACGCGCACGTTGCCCTGGACGATCGATTCCTCGCCCACCAGGCACTCGTCACCGATGACGGCCCCGTCCTCGATCCGGGCGGCCCTCATGATGTCGGTGTTCTTGCCGATGACGCAGCCGCGCAGGTTGCTGTGCGGCCCGATGTACACGTTGTCGTGCACGACGGCCTTGTGGAGGAAGGCGCCGCTCTTGACGACCACGTTCGACCCGATGACCGTGTGCTCGCGGATCTCCACACCGGCTTCGACCTTGGCGTAGTCCCCGATGTACAGCGGCCCGCGCAGGACGGCGTCCGGGCTCACCTCGGCCCCTTCGGCGATCCACACGCCGGGGGAGATCTCGAAGCCGTCCATGTCGACCTGGACCTTGCCTTCGAGTACGTCGGCCTGTGCCTTGACGTAGCTCTCGTGCGTGCCGACGTCCTCCCAGTAGCCCTCGGCCACGTAGCCGTAGATCGGCCGGCCTTCCTTCATCAACTGCGGGAAGACGTCACCGGACCAGTCGACGGAGACGTCGGCGTCGACGTAGTCGAAGATCTCCGGCTCCATCACGTAGATGCCGGTGTTGATGGTGTCCGAGAACACCTGCCCCCATGTCGGCTTCTCGAGGAAGCGCTCGACCTTCCCCTCCTCGTCCACGATGGTGATGCCGAATTCCAGCGGGTTCGGCACCCGGGTCAGGCACACCGTGACCAGTGCGCCCTTCTCCTTGTGGAAGTTGATGAGATCGGTGAGGTCGAAGTCCGTCAGCGCGTCACCGGAGATGACCAGGAAGGTGTCGTCCTTCAAGGCCTCCTCGGCGTTCTTCACGCTGCCGGCGGTGCCGAGTGGCTTCTCCTCATTGGCATAGGTGAGCTCCATTCCGAGCTCCTCGCCATCACCGAAATAGTTCTTGACGAGTGACGCCAGGAATTGGACGGTGACCACGGTCTCGCTGAGTCCATGCCGCTTCAGCAGCCTCAGCACGTGCTCCATGATCGGCCGGTTCGCCACCGGCAGGAGCGGCTTGGGCATGCTTGAGGTCATGGGGCGAAGCCGCGTACCTTCGCCACCGGCCATCACGACGGCCTTCATGTCGGAAGAGTCCTCCTAGAGAGATGACGGTCTGGCCGACCTCACCCGTCCCGGACGGTGACTCCGCTACTCCTCCGCGTCAGTACCGGCGCCGAGCGAGCTCAATCGGCCGTGGCATCCGCCTTCACGAGACGGCGGACCTGCACCACGTATAGGATTCCTGCCCACCAATAGAGCGTTGTACCCCAACCCGCGAACGCCCATCCGAAAACGGACGCCGTCCAGGCCAACCAGCCGGTACCGTCGCTCAGCAACAGCAGCGGGAAGGCGTACATCAGGTTGAAGGTGGCGGCCTTGCCGAGGAAGTTCACCTGGGGCGGCGGATAGCCGTGCCGACGCAGGATCCACACCATGACCAGCAGCATTGCCTCACGGGCGAGCAGCAGCCCGGTCAGCCACAGGGGCAGGATCCCGCGCCAGGTCAGCCCGAACAGCGTGGTCAGGACGTAGAGGCGGTCCGCGGCGGGGTCCAGCAGCCGCCCCAGATTGCTGATCTGATTCCAGCGTCGCGCGAGTTTCCCGTCGAGGTAATCACTGATCCCGCTGAACATGAGGACGGCCAGCGCCCACCCGTCGTAGCCCTCCAGGATCAGCCAGAGGAACAGGGGTACGCCGGCGAGGCGAGCCATGCTCAGGATGTTCGGAATGGTGAAAATTCGGTCAGTCTGAACCCGAGTCTCCTGGACCTCCACCCGGGGGCCTCCACTGTGACGCTAGAAATGGTTGAATCGCTGCCCCCTGACCCTACAGGAGTCCACGAGCGGACCGACCGGCCCCTGAACGCAGAAAAGCCCCGCACCATAAGGTGCGGGGCTTTCCCACAATGATTGTTCGGCGGCGTCCTACTCTCCCACAGGGTCCCCCCTGCAGTACCATCGGCGCTGAAAGGCTTAGCTTCCGGGTTCGGAATGTAACCGGGCGTTTCCCTAACGCTATGACCACCGAAACACTATGAAGTTGACCAACCGGGCATGGACACGGTTCGTTACTTCAGAACTAACACAGTGGACGCGAGCAACTGAGGACAAGCCCTCGGCCTATTAGTACCAGTCAGCTCCACCCGTTACCGGGCTTCCACATCTGGCCTATCAACCCAGTCGTCTACTGGGAGCCTTACCCTCTCAAGGAGGTGGGAATACTCATCTTGAAGCAGGCTTCCCGCTTAGATGCTTTCAGCGGTTATCCCTCCCGAACGTAGCCAACCAGCCATGCCCTTGGCAGGACAACTGGCACACCAGAGGTTCGTCCGTCCCGGTCCTCTCGTACTAGGGACAGCCCTTCTCAATATTCCTACGCGCACAGCGGATAGGGACCGAACTGTCTCACGACGTTCTAAACCCAGCTCGCGTACCGCTTTAATGGGCGAACAGCCCAACCCTTGGGACCGACTCCAGCCCCAGGATGCGACGAGCCGACATCGAGGTGCCAAACCATCCCGTCGATATGGACTCTTGGGGAAGATCAGCCTGTTATCCCCGGGGTACCTTTTATCCGTTGAGCGACGGCGCTTCCACAAGCCACCGCCGGATCACTAGTCCCGACTTTCGTCCCTGCTCGACCCGTCGGTCTCACAGTCAAGCTCCCTTGTGCACTTACACTCAACACCTGATTGCCAACCAGGCTGAGGGAACCTTTGGGCGCCTCCGTTACCCTTTGGGAGGCAACCGCCCCAGTTAAACTACCCATCAGACACTGTCCCTGATCCGGATCACGGACCGAGGTTAGACATCCAGCACGACCAGAGTGGTATTTCAACGGCGACTCCACCATGACTGGCGTCACGGCTTCAAAGTCTCCCACCTATCCTACACAAGCCGAACCGAACACCAATATCAAACTGTAGTAAAGGTCCCGGGGTCTTTCCGTCCTGCTGCGCGAAACGAGCATCTTTACTCGTAGTGCAATTTCACCGGGCCTATGGTTGAGACAGTCGAGAAGTCGTTACGCCATTCGTGCAGGTCGGAACTTACCCGACAAGGAATTTCGCTACCTTAGGATGGTTATAGTTACCACCGCCGTTTACTGGCGCTTAAGTTCTCAGCTTCGCAACCCCGAAAGGTCACTAACCGGTCCCCTTAACGTTCCAGCACCGGGCAGGCGTCAGTCCGTATACATCGCCTTACGGCTTCGCACGGACCTGTGTTTTTAGTAAACAGTCGCTTCTCGCTGGTCTCTGCGGCCACCCCCAGCTCACGGAGCAAGTCCGATCACCAGTGATGGCCCCCCTTCTCCCGAAGTTACGGGGGCATTTTGCCGAGTTCCTTAACCATAGTTCACCCGAACGCCTCGGTATTCTCTACCTGACCACCTGAGTCGGTTTAGGGTACGGGCCGCCATGAAACTCGCTAGAGGCTTTTCTCGACAGCATAGGATCATCCACTTCACCACAATCGGCTCGGCATCAGGTCTCAGCCTTAATGAGGGACGGATTTGCCTACCCCTCGGCCTACACCCTTACCCCGGGACAACCACCGCCCGGGCTGGACTACCTTCCTGCGTCACCCCATCGCTTACCTACTACAAGTCTGGTTCGTCGGCTCCACCACTTTCCTTTCCCCGAAGGGTCCGGAACGGCTTCACGGACTTAGCATCGCCTGATTCGATATTGGGCGTTTCAAAGCGGGTACCGGAATATCAACCGGTTGTCCATCGACTACGCCTGTCGGCCTCGCCTTAGGTCCCGACTTACCCTGGGCAGATCAGCTTGACCCAGGAACCCTTAGTCAATCGGCGCACACGTTTCTCACGTGTGTATCGCTACTCATGCCTGCATTCTCACTCGTGAACCGTCCACAACTAGCTTCCGCTGCTGCTTCACCCGGCACACGACGCTCCCCTACCCATCACAGCGGGCGTTGGCCCTATTGCTGCAATGACACGACTTCGGCGGTACGCTTGAGCCCCGCTACATTGTCGGCGCGGAATCACTTGACCAGTGAGCTATTACGCACTCTTTCAAGGGTGGCTGCTTCTAAGCCAACCTCCTGGTTGTCTCTGCGACTCCACATCCTTTCCCACTTAGCGTACGCTTAGGGGCCTTAGTCGATGCTCTGGGCTGTTTCCCTCTCGACCATGGAGCTTATCCCCCACAGTCTCACTGCCGTGCTCTCACTTACCGGCATTCGGAGTTTGGCTAAGGTCAGTAACCCGGTAGGGCCCATCGCCTATCCAGTGCTCTACCTCCGGCAAGAAACACACGACGCTGCACCTAAATGCATTTCGGGGAGAACCAGCTATCACGGAGTTTGATTGGCCTTTCACCCCTAACCACAGGTCATCCCCCAGGTTTTCAACCCTGGTGGGTTCGGTCCTCCACGAAGTCTTACCTCCGCTTCAACCTGCCCATGGCTAGATCACTCCGCTTCGGGTCTAGAGCGTGCAACTCAATCGCCCTATTCGGACTCGCTTTCGCTACGGCTTCCCCACACGGGTTAACCTCGCTACACACCGCTAACTCGCAGGCTCATTCTTCAAAAGGCACGCAGTCACGACCCATTGGGTAAACCCAATGAGCGACGCTCCCACGGCTTGTAGGCACACGGTTTCAGGTACTATTTCACTCCGCTCCCGCGGTACTTTTCACCATTCCCTCACGGTACTATCCGCTATCGGTCACCAGGGAATATTTAGGCTTAGCGGGTGGTCCCGCCAGATTCACACGGGATTTCTCGGGCCCCGTGCTACTTGGGAGATTCTTAAGCAAGCCGCTGATGTTTCGTCTACGGGGGTCTTACCCTCTACGCCGGACCTTTCGCATGTCCTTCGACTACATCAACGGTTTCTGACTCGCCGACCGGCCGGCAGACCGATCAAAAGAATTCCCACAACCCCGTATGCGCAACCCCTGCCGGGTATCACACGCATACGGTTTGGCCTCATCCGGTTTCGCTCGCCACTACTCCCGGAATCACGGTTGTTTTCTCTTCCTGAGGGTACTGAGATGTTTCACTTCCCCTCGTTCCCTCCACATGCCCTATGTGTTCAGGCATGGGTGACAGCCCATGACGACTGCCGGGTTTCCCCATTCGGACACCCCCGGATCAAAGCTCAGTTGGCAGCTCCCCGGGGCCTATCGCGGCCTCTCACGTCCTTCATCGGTTCCTGGTGCCAAGGCATCCACCGTGCGCCCTTAAAAACTTGGCCACAGATGCTCGCGTCCACTGTGTAGTTCTCAAGCAACGACCAGCCACCCATCACCCTCATCCCTAAGGACCAGGTTCACTGGGGCCGGCATCGCGAAGATAAGACCTTACGGCCGTACCCTCAGATACCCAACAACGTGCCAGGCACCAGACCTCGTCCGTATCCTCTTTCCACGCCGAAGCAGTACTTGAGAATCATCAGATCGTCTGGCGCCAAATAATCAACGTTCCACCCATGAGCTGACCGTGCAGAACATTTGTCTGCAATCGGTACTGTGCTCCTTAGAAAGGAGGTGATCCAGCCGCACCTTCCGGTACGGCTACCTTGTTACGACTTCGTCCCAATCGCCAGTCCCACCTTCGACAGCTCCCTCCCTTACGGGTTGGGCCACCGGCTTCGGGTGTTACCGACTTTCGTGACGTGACGGGCGGTGTGTACAAGGCCCGGGAACGTATTCACCGCAGCAATGCTGATCTGCGATTACTAGCGACTCCGACTTCATGGGGTCGAGTTGCAGACCCCAATCCGAACTGAGACCGGCTTTTTGAGATTCGCTCCACCTCACGGTATCGCAGCTCATTGTACCGGCCATTGTAGCACGTGTGCAGCCCAAGACATAAGGGGCATGATGACTTGACGTCGTCCCCACCTTCCTCCGAGTTGACCCCGGCGGTCTCCTGTGAGTCCCCATCACCCCGAAGGGCATGCTGGCAACACAGGACAAGGGTTGCGCTCGTTGCGGGACTTAACCCAACATCTCACGACACGAGCTGACGACAGCCATGCACCACCTGTATACCGACCACAAGGGGGGCACTATCTCTAATGCTTTCCGGTATATGTCAAGCCTTGGTAAGGTTCTTCGCGTTGCGTCGAATTAAGCCACATGCTCCGCCGCTTGTGCGGGCCCCCGTCAATTCCTTTGAGTTTTAGCCTTGCGGCCGTACTCCCCAGGCGGGGAACTTAATGCGTTAGCTGCGGCACCGACGACGTGGAATGTCGCCAACACCTAGTTCCCAACGTTTACGGCGTGGACTACCAGGGTATCTAATCCTGTTCGCTCCCCACGCTTTCGCTCCTCAGCGTCAGTAATGGCCCAGAGATCCGCCTTCGCCACCGGTGTTCCTCCTGATATCTGCGCATTTCACCGCTACACCAGGAATTCCGATCTCCCCTACCACACTCTAGCTAGCCCGTATCGAATGCAGACCCGAGGTTAAGCCTCGGGCTTTCACATCCGACGTGACAAGCCGCCTACGAGCTCTTTACGCCCAATAATTCCGGACAACGCTTGCGCCCTACGTATTACCGCGGCTGCTGGCACGTAGTTAGCCGGCGCTTCTTCTGCAGGTACCGTCACTTTCGCTTCTTCCCTGCTGAAAGAGGTTTACAACCCGAAGGCCGTCATCCCTCACGCGGCGTCGCTGCATCAGGCTTTCGCCCATTGTGCAATATTCCCCACTGCTGCCTCCCGTAGGAGTCTGGGCCGTGTCTCAGTCCCAGTGTGGCCGGTCGCCCTCTCAGGCCGGCTACCCGTCGTCGCCTTGGTGGGCCATTACCCCACCAACAAGCTGATAGGCCGCGGGCTCATCCTTCACCGCCGGAGCTTTTAACCCCCGCCCATGCGGGCAGGAGTGTTATCCGGTATTAGACCCCGTTTCCAGGGCTTGTCCCAGAGTGAAGGGCAGATTGCCCACGTGTTACTCACCCGTTCGCCACTAATCCACCCCGAAGGGCTTCATCGTTCGACTTGCATGTGTTAAGCACGCCGCCAGCGTTCGTCCTGAGCCAGGATCAAACTCTCCATGAATGTTTACCCGTAATCGGGTCAACACACACTTAGAGCGGGCACGTCATGTCGGAATATGACCGACGCGCCACAACGTCCTCGCTGTGTTTGGTTGCCTGCAAGCATCACCCGAAGGCGACCTCACAGGTCTTTTTCAAAGGAACCTCATCCACCGAAGTGGACGGGGTATCAACTTCTGGCGTTGATTTTTGGCACGCTGTTGAGTTCTCAAGGAACGGACGCTTCCTTTGTACTCACCCTCAGTAACACTTACTGGGGCTTTCCTCCGGGCTTTCGTTCTGTTGTTCTTGCGTTTCCGACTCTATCAGACTCTTTCGTGTCCGATTTCCCTCGGCGCTTTCGAGGTTCTGCGCTTTCGCGCTTTCCCTTTCCGGCGATCCAAACTCTAGCAGTGGATTTCCGTCTCTCCGACCACCGTCCGTTTACCGAAAGGGCACGCGGAAAGTATGGAGATTGAGAGTTGCACTGCTGGAGGAGGAGTCCCGTCCATCGGTTGTTCGCGAGAAGTTCACACGACACGTCCTGGCGGGAGTCACGACAGTACAGGCCCCGTGGTGCCCAAGCAAATCGATTCACGCGTATGGTCTAGTCCACCGGTCTAGTCCACTAGTCTCCGTGCCGAAGGGTCAGCCCGGAGCGGGACCACATCGGGCGAACCCGAACATCCTGTGACATATCCTTCCGAGAGTACGCCGTTCGCGACAGGTAGTGACGGCGACACGAAGAAGCCCCACCCCTGGGAGGCCCCCATGACCAGCGTGACGTCCCCACTTGCCGGGCGTGCCATCGGACTCGCGGCAGTGCCCGATCCGGTGTTCTCCGGCGCGATGGTGGGACCGGGCACCGCTATTGATCCCGTGCGCGAGCCCTCGGAGGCGGTGGCGCCCGTGGACGGTGTGATCGTCTCTCTGCACCCGCACGCGTACGTGGTAGTCGACGGTGAGGGCCACGGTGTGCTCACGCACCTCGGGATCGACACCGTCCAGCTCAACGGCGAGGGCTTCGAGCTGCTCGTGAACAAGGGCGACACCGTCACGCGCGGCCAGACGGTCATCCGCTGGAACCCCGCCGCCGTCGAGGCCGCCGGCAAGTCCCCGGTCTGTCCGGTCGTGGCGCTCGAAGCGACCGCCGACTCCCTCTCCGACGTCGTCGAGTCGGGGGACGTCAAGGCCGACGACGTCCTTTTCGGCTGGCAGTGACGCGTCCGCCCGTACGGGCGAGTCGGACATCCACCGCGGCGGCAGGGCCCGCCGCTCAATCGGAGACGGGTGAAATGGAGACAACGCTGCGAGGCGTCGGCGTGAGCCACGGTGTGGCGATCGGCGAGGTTCGGCACATGGGCACGGCGGTTCTCGAACCGCCGGCCAGGCAGATCACCGCGGACGAGGCGGGACGCGAACAGGGGCGCGCCCGTCAGGCCGTGGAGGCTGTGTCCGCCGACCTGATCGCGCGCGGCCAGCTGGCCGGTGGAGAGGCTCAGCACGTGCTGGAGGCCCAGGCGATGATCGCCACGGACCCCGAGCTGATGGCGGACGTGGACCGGCGGATCGCCGTCGGCAGCACGGCCGAGCGCGGTATCTACGACGCGTTCGCCTCCTACCGCGACCTGCTCGCGGGGGCCGGCGAGTACATGGCCGGGCGGGTGGCCGACCTGGACGACGTGCGCAACCGCATCGTGGCGCGCCTGCTGGGCGTTCCGATGCCGGGCGTGCCGGACAGTGACGAGCCGTACGTGCTGATCGCCCGGGACCTGGCGCCCGCCGACACCGCTCTGCTCGACCCGGCGCTGGTCCTCGGTTTCGTGACCGAGGAGGGCGGCCCGACGAGCCACAGTGCGATCCTGGCGCGTGCGCTGGGCGTGCCGGCGATCGTGGCGCTGCCCGGTGCCGGTGAGATCGCCGAGGGCACGGTCATCGCGGTCGACGGCAGCACGGGTGACCTGTTCGTCGAGCCGACCGCGGAGAAGCGGGCCGAGCTGGAGGCCGCGGCCGCCGAGCGGAAGGCGGCGCTGGCCGCCTCCTCCGGTCCGGGCGCGACCTCGGACGGTCACAAGGTGCCGCTGCTGGCCAACGTCGGCGGTCCGGCGGACGTGCCGGCGGCCGTGGAGGCCGGTGCCGAGGGTGTGGGTCTGTTCCGCACGGAGTTCCTGTTCCTGGACGACAGCAAGAAGGCGCCGTCCGAGGAGAAGCAGATCGAGTCGTACCGAAAGGTGCTGGAGGCCTTCCCCGAGGGCCGTGTGGTGGTGCGGGTGCTGGACGCCGGCGCCGACAAGCCGCTGGACTTCCTGACGCCGGGCGACGAGCCGAACCCGGCCCTGGGCGTGCGCGGTCTGCGCACCCTGCTGGACCACCCGGACGTGCTGCGCACGCAGCTGACCGCGCTGGCCAAGGCGGCTGAGGGCCTTCCGGTGTACCTGGAGGTCATGGCCCCGATGGTGGCCGACCGGCTGGACGCCAAGGCCTTCGCCGACGCCTGCCGCGAGGCCGGTCTGCGGGCGAAGTTCGGTGCGATGGTGGAGATCCCCTCCGCCGCGCTGCGGGCGCGCTCGATCCTGCAGGAGGTCGAGTTCCTGTCGCTGGGTACGAACGACCTCGCGCAGTACGCCTTCGCCGCCGACCGTCAGGTGGGTGCGGTGTCTCGGCTCCAGGACCCGTGGCAGCCGGCGCTGCTCGACCTGATCTCCATGTCGGCCGAGGCCGCCAAGGCGGAGGGCAAGAGCTGTGGTGTCTGTGGTGAGGCCGCTTCGGACCCGCTGCTGGCCTGTGTGCTGACGGGTCTGGGTGTCACCTCCCTCTCCATGGGTGCCGCTTCGATTCCGTACGTGCGGGCGACGCTCGCCAAGTACACGCTCGCGCAGTGCGAGCGCGCGGCCGCGGCCGCGCGTGCGACGGACAGCGCGGATGAGGCCCGGGCGGCGGCCCAGGCGGTGCTGTCCGGCGAGTAGCCGTGGCGTGTGTGATCGATCGAGGGGCCTTCGCCGGTGGCGGGGGCCCCTCGGTCGTGTGCGGGGGCGGTCAGTGGTGGGGGTCGGGAAGGTCCACCTCGTAGCCCGGGCAGTATTCGACGCCCGGTTCGGGTGCCACGGGCTCGCCGGTGTCGGCGTCGGTGCAGTAGGCGTCGAAGACCGAGGCGGCGTTGAGGGCGATCAGGCGGCCCCGGTCGAGGCGCCAGCCGTGGACCCGGTCGCGGAAGCCCTCGGTGGTGCTGCGGAGCACCAGTCCCCCGGAGGCGCCGAGGGCGAGGCCGGCGGCGAGGACGGTCACGAATTCGAGGCCTTCCGGGCTTTCGATCCGGGGTGGGCCGCAGGGGTCGTCGGGTGCTTCGGCGTGGAGGACGGCGAGGAGCTGTTCGTCCGGGGCCGGGACGCTGCAGACGAGGTGGTGGTGGCCGGGGCCGGCCACGGCGAGGAGCCGCCGGAGGATTGCGGTGGCCCGTTCGAAGGAGGCGCGGCCGATGTCGGTGCCGCAGTCGGCGCATTCTCCGGCGCGGGCGAGGAGCATGCCCGCGTACTCCCTGGTCGCCTGCCGGAGGGACGCGTCGACGAGGAGGGGGACCAGTTCCTCGACGGGCTGGCCGGTGTAGGGCAGGCCTCCGGGGCCGCCCAGTCCGGCGGTGAAGCGGGTGCGGGCCGCGGCGGTGTCCGGGTCGAGGCCGTGTTCGGCGCAGTAGTCGGCGTACTCCTCGGGGTCGAAGAGGGCGACGGTGGTGTGGACGCCTTCGGCGGCGAGGGTGCGGAGCAGGGCGTCGACGTGGCGGAGGTAGTCGGCGTAGGCGTCGTGGTGGTCGAAGCAGAAGCTGCGGTAGTCGCGCATGGCCGCGAAGTCCCCGGGGTCGGCGAGGAGGCCGACGGTGCTGGGGACCTCGCGGCGCAGCGTGCCGTTGATGTCACGGGTGGTGCGCGAGGTGTCCGGTGTGCCCTTCATGGTTCCCCCTGAGTGGTGCGACAGCTTGCTCACTCAGAGTAATCGCGGGCACTGACAGTCACTTCCGGGTGCGGGCCAGCTCCTCGTAGAAGGCGAGCAGGTCCGGGTTGTCGACCGAGCCCGGGTTGACTGCCTTCTCCAGGGGGGTGCCCTGGAGGAGCCGCTTGACGGGGACCTCGATGCGCTTGCCGGTCAGGGTGTGCGGGACGGCCGGGACCTCGATGACCTCGTCGGGGACGTGGCGCGGGGAGAGCTGCTCCCGGATGGTGGCGGCGATCTTCTTGCGCAGCGCGTCGTCGAGGACGGCGCCGGGGGCGAGGTGGACGAAGAGCGGCATCCAGTAGCCGCCGTTCGGCTCCTCCAGGCCGATGACCAGGGACTCCTTGATCTCGGGGAGGCGTTCGACGGCCTCGTAGATGTCGGCCGAGCCCATCCGGACGCCCTGCCGGTTGAGGGTGGAGTCGGAACGGCCGTGGATGACCACCGAGCCGTGGTCGGTGATCGTGATCCAGTCCCCGTGGCGCCAGGCGCCGGGGAACATCTCGAAGTAGCTGTCGCGGTAGCGGCTGCCGTCGGGGTCGTTCCAGAAGTGGATCGGCATGGACGGCATGGGGGCCGTGACGACGAGTTCGCCGACCTCGCCGGTGAGCGGCTTGCCCGCGGGGTCCCACGCCTGGAGGTCCGTACCGAGGCAGGCCGCCTGGAGTTCGCCGATGTGGACCGAGAGGGTGGGGACGGCGCCGGCGAAGCAGCTGCACACGTCGGTGCCGCCGCTGACGGAGGCGATCCAGAGGTCCTCGGCCACTTCGTCGTGGAGCCAGCGGAAGCCGTCGGGCGGGAGCGGGGAGCCGGTGGTGGCGACGCACTTCACGGCGGAGAGGTCGAAGTCCCGGGAGGGGTGGACCTCGGCCTTGCGGCAGGCCATGACGTAGGCGGCGGAGGTGCCGTAGAGGGTGGCTCCGGTGCGTTCGGCGATCCGCCACTGGGCGCCGGTGTCGGGGTAGCCGGGGCTGCCGTCGTAGAGGACGACGGTGGTGCCCGTCAGCAGGCCGGAGACGAGGAAGTTCCACATCATCCAGCCGGTGGAGGTGAACCAGAAGAAGCGGTCCTCGGGGCCGAGGTCGCAGTGCAGGCCGAGCTGCTTGAGGTGCTCCAGGAGGATGCCGCCCTGGGACTGCACGATCGCCTTGGGGGCGCCGGTGGTGCCGGAGGAGTAGAGGATCCACAGCGGGTGGTCGAAGGGGACCGGCTCGAAGACGGGCTCGGTGTCGGCGGAGGTCAGCTCCGACCAGGGGCGGGTGCCCTCGGGGGCGGGGGTGCCGAGCAGCGGGATGTGGACGACGGCGCGCAGCGAGGGGAGCCCGTCGCGCAGTTCGGCGACGGTCTCGCGGCGGTCGTGCTCCTTGCCGCCGTAGCGGTAGCCGTCGACGGTGAACAGGACGACCGGCTCGACCTGCTCGAAGCGGTCGAGGACGCTGCGGGCGCCGAAGTCGGGGGCGCAGGAGGTCCAGACGCCGCCGACGGCGGCGGTGGCGAGGAGGGCGACGACGGCCTCGGGGATGTTGGGGAGGTAGCCGCTGACCCGGTCGCCGGGGCGGACGCCGAGGGCGCGCAGTTCGGCGGCGAGCGAGCCGACCTGGCGGCGCAGTTCCGCCCAGGTGACGGGCGTGGGTTCGTGGGTCTCGTCGACGTGGAGCAGGGCGGGGTCCGCGGCGCGGGCCGGGTCCTCGGCGGCGCGCAGGGCGTGCTCGGCGTAGTTGAGGGTGGATCCCGTGAACCAGCGGGCGCCGGGCATGGAGCGGTCCGCGAGGACGGACTCGTAGGGGGTGGTGAAGCGGACCTCGAACCACTCGGCGACGGCCTGCCAGAAGGTGTCGAGCTCGTCCACGGACCAGCGCTGCAGGGCCGGGTAGCCGCCGTCGGCGGGGGCGCCGAAGCGGTCCGCGGCCCAGGCCTGGAAGGCGGTGACGCGGGCCGCGGCGATCCGGTCGGGGCTCGGGGACCAGAGGGGTTCCGGCTGAGTGGCTGAGGTCATGGGTCGGCTCCCGGTCGAGTCTGTGGATCGCGCTTCGTGTGCGTACGGTGCCACCGCCGCGTGGGTGTGTGCGCGGCGGCTCACAGGGACCATGCCATGTGATCGACATCCGCACCAGAGCTGTCCCGGGCGGTCGGCTGTGATCGTTTTCCGGGTGAACGGAAGCTGAACGCACCCCGCGGGCCGGGAGGCCGGTGGCAGGGTGAGCGGCATGGACGGTCGTGATCTGGTGCGTGCGGTGAAAGAGATCGGTACGTCGCGCGGGCGGCGGGCCTGGCGCTCGGCCTGGAGCCATCGGCGGGCGGACGTCGAGGGGCTCCCGCGCCGCGGTGCGGAACGGGCGCGGGTGCCGGGACTGCTGGCGGGGACGCAGGCGCGGCCGGGCGGGGGCGTGCTGCGGTTCGCCCGTTCCGAGCTGCTGGTACGGGTGACCGTGGGCGGGGCCGTGTTCTGGGGCTGGGACGGGGCGGAGCCGACGCCCTCGTACGCCGTGGTGGGCGGCGGGCCGGAGCCCGATCCGCGGGCGGTGCTGGAGCCGGACACGGGCGGCGGCTGGCGGGTGGTGTCGGAGCGGGTGACGGTGGCGGTGTCCCGGCACGGGGCGGTGGAGGTGCGGACCCCGGGCGGGGCGGTGCTGCGGCGGGAGCTGCCGCCGCGCTGGTGGGATCCGGTGACGGGCCCCGCCGAGGGCGGGTCCCGGTGGCTGCAGCGGGCGGAGGTGCCGGCGGACGCGCGGTTCTTCGGGCTGGGCGGGCGGGCGCGGGGGCCGCGGCTGCGGGACGGGGAGTACCGGCTGTGGAACACGGACCCGAAGGGCGGGTTCGGGCCGGACACCGATCCGCTGTACATCACGATGCCGGTGCAGATGGTGGTCGCGGACGCCGGGACGCACCTGGCGTTCTACGACAACACCTGGGACGGGCGGGTGGCGCTGCGCGGCGGTGAGGAGGGGGCCGGTTCGGGCCCGGACCGGCCGGGGGCCGGCGAGCTGCGCATGGAGGGCGGCCCGGCGCGGTGCTGGGTGCTGGTGGGGACACCGGCGCGGGTGCTCCAGGGGTGGGCGGGCCTGACGGGCGCGGCGGCTGTGCCGCCCGAGTGGGCCCTGGGGTACCAGCACGCGCGCTGGGGGTTCGGGAGCGCGGCGGAGGTGCGGCGGGTGGTGGACGGGTACGCGGAGCGGGGGCTGGCGCTGTCGGCCGTGCACCTGGACATCGACCACTACGACGCGCACCGGGTGTTCACGGTGGACCGGGAGGCGTTCCCGGACCTGCCGGGGCTGGCGGCGGAGCTGGCGGAGCGGGGGGTGCGGCTGGTGTCGATCGTGGATCCGGCGGTGAAGGCGGGGGACGCGGTGCACGCCGCGGGGCTGGCGGTCGGTGACCACGGGGCGTTCGTGCGGGACGCGCGGGGGCGGGAGGTGCGGGGGGAGGTCTGGCCGGGCGAGTGCGCCTATCCGGACTTCACGGATCCGGCGGTGCGGGAGTGGTGGGGCGGGCTGTACGGGGAGCGGCTCGGTCAGGGCTTCGCCGGGTTCTGGCACGACATGAACGAGCCGGTCTCGTTCGCGCCGTGGGGGGACGCGACGCTGCCGCGGTCGGCCCGGCACGTGCTGGAGGGGGCGGGCGGGGACCACCGGGCCGGGCACAACGTGTACGGGCTGTCGATGGCGCGGGCCGGGTGGGAGGGTCTGGTGCGGCTGCGGCCGGCGGAACGGCCGTTCCTGTTCTCCCGGTCGGGGTGGGCGGGGATGCAGCGCTACGGGGGCACGTGGTCCGGAGACGTGGAGTCCGGCTGGGACGGGCTGCGGGCCTCGCTGGCGCTGGTGCTGGGCCTCGGGCTGTGCGGGGTGCCGTATTCGGGGCCCGACGTGGGCGGCTTCGGGGGGTCGCCGTCACCGGAGCTGTACCTGCGGTGGCTGCAACTGGGGGCGTACCTGCCGCTGTTCCGGACGCACTCGGCGATCTGGGCGGGCCGGCGCGAGCCGTGGGAGTTCGGGCCGGAGGTGGCGGAGCGGGCCGCGGAGGTGCTGGCGGAGCGGGAGCGGCTGCGGCCGTACTTCGTGACGCTGGCCCACCTGGCGCGGCGGACCGGGGCCCCGTACGTGCGGCCGTTGTGGTGGGGGTGCCCGGAGGACCGGGTGCTGCGGGACTGCGAGGACGCGTTCCTGCTGGGGGACGCGCTGCTGGTCGCGCCGGTCCTGGAGTGCGGGGCGGACCGGCGGGCGGTGCGGTTGCCGCGCGGGCGGTGGTACGACACCGCCACGGGGGCGGCGCACGAGGGGCCCGCGCAGGTGCTGCTGGACGCCCCGCCGGGGCGGACTCCGGTGCTGGCGCGGGCGGGGGCGGTGCTGCCGGTACGGCGCCGGGACGGGACGGTGGGGCTGGAGGCGTGGGCCCCGGCCCGGGGCCGGACGGGCGGCGGGGTGGTCATCCGGGACCCGGGCCCGGGGTTCGAGGCGGGCGAGGTCGAGCGGTACACCGTGCGGTGGGCCGGGGACGCGGTGGTGGTGGAGGACGAGGCGGGCGCGACGGTGCGCGGCGTCGAGCTGCGGGGGCTGTGAGGGGCGGCGGGCGGGCGGCGGGCGGGCGACGGGCCGTAGGGCGGGCGGTGCCGGAAACGGTATAGCGGCGCTATAGGCCGGCGGGACAGCCTGTGGGGCGGCGGCGGGCCTGCCGCCCCGATCGGACAGGGAGTCAGTGATGGTCTTAGCCGGCACCACGACGCGGCCCCGCGCAGCGAACCGACGCCTGCTGGGCGGGGTGCGCAGACGGGACCTGGCGCCGGGTGCGGAGGTGGTCGGTGCCTGGCAGCTGGTGACGGTGTGGGCGCTGCTCCTGGTCACCGGGCAGCCCTCGGGCGGGTCGTTCGCGGAGCTCGGGCTGACGGCGGTGACCGCCGTCGCGGCGGGGTTCCTGCACGGGCTGCTGTTCGTCAAACCCCTTGCGGTGCTGGGCCGTTGGACGGCCCGGCTGAGCGCGTGGCCGGAGCCGGTCGCGGTCGCGGTCCTGGTGGCCGCGCTGTCGGTGCCGCCCGCCCTGCTCGTCCACCGGTGGCTCGGGACCCGGCCGGAGGCCCTGCCGGGCTTCGGGCACGTCTGGGCCTGGACGGCGCTGAGCGCGGTGCTCCCGCTGCTGGCGGGGGCGTACCTGCGCGCGCGGCCCGTTCCGGCGCGGGCGCTGTGGGCGCGGGGTGCGGTCGTCGCCTGCACGGTGGTGGGCGTGGTGACGCTGGCGTCACTGGTGATGGACCTGCCCGTGTAGGACCCCTGCGCGCCGGCCGCGCGGCGGGTGGATGCGGTGGCCGGCCGGACGCGACGCGGCCTAGGTGTATTGACCCGCGAACCAGGCGGCCGCCGCCCGGGTGTGGAGCGGGAAGGCCAGTTCGGCCGGTGCGCGCAGGACGTGCCAGCCCGTCGTCTCGTCGGTGGCGGCCGAGGGCGGCAGGGCGGACGTCGGGCGGGGCGGCAGGAGGCCGAAGACGAGCAGGTGGCCGGCCGGGGAGCTGAGGACGTCGGCCAGGGCGACCTCGCCGGCCGGGGCCTCGATGCCGGTCTCCTCGCGGAGTTCGCGGACGACCGCCTCCCGCCAGTCCTCGCCGAAGTCCACGAACCCGCCGGGCAGGGCGACGCCGCCGAGGGCGGGTTCGATGGTGCGGGTGATGACCACCAGGCCGGTGCCGGAGGCGTCCTCGACGGGGAGCAGGGCGATCGCGACCGGGAGCGGGTTGCGGTAGGTGACGGCGCCGCAGGCGGCGCACGTCCGGGGCCAGGACGCGGTGTCGAACAGGGCTCCGCAGGTGGAGCAGTGCGAGTCCTTCAGCTGTGCCGGCATGCGGCGATGGTATTCCAATGGGCATGAGGATGCTGGTGGTCGCCGCGGTGCTGGCCGGGCTGGCGGTGCCCGCGGGCGCGGAGGGCCGGCTCGCGGGGTTCGTGGCGTTGCGGGACGTGGATCCGGGCATCGGCGAGGACATGCGGTACGCGGGCCCGCGGAACTTCACGGGTGCGGTCGTGGACGGTTACGCGGAGCCGGTGTGCCTGCTGGCCCGGCCGGCCGCCGAGGCCCTGCGCCGGGCGCAGCGGGAACTGCTGCGCGGCGGGTACGCGTTGAAGGTGTACGACTGCTACCGGCCGCAGCGGGCGGTGGACCGGTTCGTGCGCTGGGCCGGGGAGCCGGACGACCCGACGGCGAAGGCGGAGTACTACCCGGAGGTGGACAAGGGCCGGCTGATCCCGGAGGGGTACATCGCGGCGAAGTCGGCGCACAGCCGCGGGAGTACGGTCGACGTGACGCTGGTCGCGCTGCCCGCCCGCCGGGAGGTGGACATGGGGACGTCCTTCGACTTCTTCGGTCCGGCCTCGCACACGGACTCCCCGGAGGTCACGGCGGCGGCGCGGGCGAACCGGCGGCTGCTGGAGCGGGTGCTGGGGGCACAGGGGTTCGTGAACCTGCCCGAGGAGTGGTGGCACTTCACGCTGCGGCCCGAGGTCTTCCCGGACACGGCATTCGACGTTCCGGTGTCTGTCGCCGCCGGGCGGCCCTGAGTAGCGTGCCCGTATGACCTTCGGATCGTACGAGGAATTCTGGCCGTACTACGTCGCCATGCACTCCCGGGCCGCCACGCGGTGGGTACACCTCTGCGGGACGCTGTCCGGGCTGGCGCTGACCGTGTACGGGGTGGCGCGCGGGCGCCGGCGGTACCTGGCCGCACTGCCCGTGATCGGGTACGGGGCCGCGTGGCCCGCGCACTTCCTGATCGAGGGGAACAACCCGGCCACCTTCGGGCATCCGGCCTGGTCACTGCGGGGGGACGCGCAGATGATCCGGATGATGCTGGCCGGGCGGGACGCGGAGCTGGACATGATCGCGCGGAAGTGGCTCGCCGAGAACCGGTGACCCCCGGCGCCCGCCGTGGCAGACTTCTGACGCTTCGTCAGATGACGCTGTCCGGGAGGGGTCTTGGAACGCACACGCACACCCGTCGTGCAGGGGTGGTTCACGGAGGCGGACGCGGAGGGCGGCTTCCGCCTGCTCGGCACCCGGTGCTCCGCCTGCACCGCGGTGTTCTTCCCGCGCGAGGACGCCCACTGCCGCAATCCGCACTGTCCCGGCGGGGGCGAGCTCGCCGAGGTCCCGCTGTCCCCGCGCGGCCGGGTCTGGTCCTACACCGACGGCCGCTACCGGCCGCCCGCACCGTACGTGTCCGATCCGGCCGTGCCCTGGGAGCCGTACACCCTCGTCGCGGTGGAGCTGGAGGCCGAGGGGATGGTCGTGCTCGGACAAGGAGCCCCCGGGGTGACGGTGGCGGACCTGGAGGTCGGCATGGAGGTCGAGGTGGTGGGCGGCGTCCTGCACGAGGACTCCGCGACCACCTGGCTGACCTGGCAGTTCAAGCCGGTGGGAGGGGCCTCGTGAGCGGGGACCGGGCGGGCGCGGACGGGCCGGGCGGGGCTCCGGTGCGGGGCGAGGTGGCCGTCCTGGGGGCCGGCATGCACCCCTGGGGCAAGTGGGGGCGCGGCTTCGTGGAGTACGGACGGGCCGCCGCCCGTACCGCGCTCGCCGACGCCGGGCTGGAGTGGACCGACGTCGATTCCGTCGTCGGGGCCGACACCGTGCGCTCCGGTTACCCGGGCTACGTCGCCGGGGCCACCTTCGCGCGGGCCCTCGGCTGGCAGGGCGCCCGGGTGACCAGCGTGTACGCGGCCTGCGCCTCGGGGGCCCAGGCCATCGGGGCGGCACGGGCGCAGATCCTGGCGGGGCTGGCGGACGTGGTGCTGGTGGTGGGCGCCGACGCGGCCCCGAAGGGCTTCTTCGCCCCGGCCGGCGGCGAGCGGCCCGACGACCCGGACTGGCTGCGGTTCCGGGTCCTGGGGGCCGTGAACCCGGCGTACTTCGCGCTCTACGCCCGCCGCCGCATGGCCCTGTACGGGGACACCGGTGAGGACTTCGCGCAGGTCAAGGTGAAGAACGCGGCCGCGGGGGCGCTCAACCCCAACGCCCGCTACCGCAAGGCGGTGACCGCCGAGGAGGTGGCGGCCTCGGCGGTGGTGGCCGATCCGCTGCGGCTGCTGGACATCTGCGCCACCTCGGACGGGGGCGCCGCCCTGGTGCTGAGCAGCATGGAGTTCGCGCGGGCGCGGGGGGCGGCGGACCCGGTGCGGATCCGGGCGGTGTCCACGGTGACGCCCACGTATCCGCGTACCGTGCTGGACCTGCCGGACATCGCGACCGACTCGGCGGTGGCGGTGGCGCCCGCCGCCGGCTCCTTCCGGTCGTCGATCGCGCGCGCCGCCTACGAGGAGGCGGGGCTGGGGCCGGGCGACCTGTCGCTGGCCGAGGTGTACGACCTGTCGACCGCGCTCGAACTGGACTGGTACGAGGACATCGGCCTGTGCGGCGAGGGCGAAGCGGTCAAGCTCCTGCGGGAGGGGGCGACCGCGCTCGGCGGGCGGGTGCCGGTCAACCCGAGCGGCGGGCTGTCCTCCTTCGGGGAGGCGGTGCCGGCGCAGGCCATCGCCCAGGTGTGCGAGCTCACGTGGCAGCTGCGGGGTACGGCCGGGGCGCGGCAGGTGCCGGGAGCGCGGGCCGGGATCACCGCGAACCAGGGGCTGTTCGGCCACGGCTCGGCCGTCGTGGCGGTGCGCTGAGGGGGCGGCGGGGGCCGTGAACTGGGTGTGTTGTCGGGGTGCTTGACGGCCCCCGGCGGCGGGTTCACACTCTGTCCACGGTCCCGCGCCGCGAGCGGGATCCCCGGATCCCCCCATGAGAGCTGCGGCCCGTACCCCAGTCGGCGGGGGTACGGGCCGCCTCCATGACGCGCGGACGCGTCCGGAGGGAGCTCGGGCCCCGAGCCCGAGCCGGGACGCTCAGGCCCAGGACCCTCAGGCCCCGGCGCTCAGGCTCCTGCGGCGGGACCGGGCCAGGGACATGGCGTGTTCGACGACGCCCACGAGGACGTCCTTGACCGATTCCCGGTCCCTGGCGTCGCAGAGCAGGACCGGCACCTCCGGATCGAGGTCGAGCGCCTCGCGGACGGTCACGACGGGATGGCGCTCGGCGCCGTCGAAGCAGTTGACCGCGACGACGAAGGGGATCCCGCGCCGCTCGAAGTAGTCGATGGCGGCGAAGCAGTCGGCGAGGCGGCGGGTGTCCGCCAGCACCACCGAGCCGAGGGAGCCCTGCGCCAGCTCGTCCCACAGGAACCAGAAGCGGTCCTGGCCCGGCGTGCCGAAGAGGTAGAGCACCAGGTCCTCGCGCAGGGTGATGCGGCCGAAGTCCATGGCCACGGTGGTGGTGCTCTTCCCCTCCACCCCGTCGATGTCGTCGACGGCGGCGCCCGGTTCGGACAGGCGTTCCTCCGTCCGCAGCGGACGGATCTCGCTCACAGCACTGACCAGGGTGGTCTTGCCCACCCCGAAACCGCCCGCGACCAGGATCTTCAGGGTCAGCGGCTCGACCGGCGACACGGCATGCATCGCGCCGGTGCGGCTAGAGCGCCCGAAGGCCATCGATCACCTCACGCAGAATGGATTCATCAGGCAGTTCGGCCGGGGGCACCGGCCTGGTCACGTGGACCAGTTCGTCGTGGACGAGGTCGCCGATCAGGACCCGCACCACGCCGATGGCGAGGTCCAGGTCCGCGGCGAGTTCCGCCACCGACTGGGGGCGTTCCCGGCACAGCCCGAGGATGTGGGCGTGCTCCGGGGACAGGGTCAGGTCCCAGACCGGATCGTCGGCCGCCGCTTCCGCGACGACGAGGGCGATCAGGTCCAGGCGGTGCTGCCCGGCGTGGCTGGTCCGGCCACGCGTCATGGCGTAGGGGCGTACGACGGGACCCGCGTCGTCGTCGAACCAGTGCGGGTGGCCGGTGTCGGGCTGGGTCCCCCGGGGATCGCCGGGTCGGTCCTGGCCTGGGTCGCTCATTCCGTCCGACTCACCCTCCGGCTGGCAGCCCGGTGCGCGGGGCGGTCGCCAGGTGGTCGCCGACGCGCTTGACCATCAGCGTCATCTCGTACGCGACCTGGCCGACGTCGGAGTCGGCGTCGGACAGGACGGCCAGGCAGCTGCCGTCGCCCGCCGCCATGACGAAGAGGAAGGCCTCGTCCAGCTCCACCACGGTCTGGCGGACCCGGCCGGACTCGAAGTGCCGGCCGACGCCCTTGGCCAGGCTGTGGAAGCCGGAGGCCACGGCGGCCAGGTGTTCGCTGTCCTCGCGGGTGATGTCCTTGGAGCTCCCGGTGGGCAGGCCGTCGCCGGAGAGGACGACCGCCTTGCGGATGCTGCCGACCTTGTCGACGAGTTCGTCGAGGAGCCAGTTGAGCGGGCCGGAGCCGCGGCCCCGGGTGTCGTTTCCGGTCTGCGGTGCGGTCATCGACCGTCCCCTTCGTTCTCGTGCGCGGGACCGCTGGCGGCGGGGGTGCCGGCCTCGGTCTCGGACTGCTGCTGTGCGTACTGTTCGCGGCCCGCCGTCCAGCCGCGCTGGAGGGCGGACATGCGCCGGCGCACGGCCTCCGCGTCGCGGTCGGTCACCGGGTCGGCGTCGGTCCCGGCCTCGGCGGGGGCCGGGCCGTTCTTGAGCTGGGGTGCGAGGTTCGCCTGGCGCACCCGGCGGGGCAGCCCGCCGGGGCCGGACGCGGGCGCCGACGGGGACGTACGCGGCTGCGCGCCCTCGTCGGCACCGGACGGCGGGCCGGCCGTGGCCGGGGGCCGGGAACCGGCGGTCGCCGGGCGGGGCTCGACGCGGCGGCCGTGCTCCGCGACCAGGGTCGGGGTGGGGTGCCGCCGGGGCAGCGGGACCGCCGCGCCCGTACGGGGGCCGTCCGGACGCACCGGTTCCTGGTGGGGGCGCTCCAGGCGGACCGGGCCCGTGGGGGGCAGCGGCTCCCGTTCGCGTCCGGTGGCACGGGTGCGGGTGCGGCCGGACTCCGCCTCGGTGTCCCGGCTCCGGTCCCGGTGGCGGTCCGCGCCGCGGTCGCCGATCCGGTCGCCCTTCCAGGCGCCGCGTTCGGGGTGCCGGTCGCTGTGGGGGCGGTCCGCGGCGCGCAGCCCCAGCAGGGCGGTGCGCGAGATGCCGCCGGGCGGGGTCTCGTCGTCGAGGGAGGCCATGGGCGGGCGCCCGCCGACACCGGTGAGGCCCGGGATGCCGGGGGTGAGCTCGTCGAGGCCGTCCGGCCCGTCGAGGCCGAGCGCCCCGAGCGGCGCCTCCAGTTCGACCGGTCCGTTGAGCACGCCGGCGGGCAGCGGGCGGCCCGGCGCGGACGCGCGCTCGACGGCGGCGTGCACCGGCCGGTCGGACGGCTTGGGGGCGGGGGCGGCCTTGACTCCCTTGGCGCCCTGGCCGCTCAGGAGGCCCGGGGCGGCCTTGGCGCCCTTGACGCCGTCGAGGCGGATGCCGGTGCCGTTGGTGTCCGGGGCCTCGGTGAGGAGCTCGGCGGGCAGGAAGACCACCGCGGTGGTGCCTCCGTAGGGGCTGGTCTGGAGGACGACCTTGACGGCGTGGCGGCGGGCGAGGCGGCTGACGACGAAGAGGCCGAGGCGGTCGGTGTCGGACAGCTCGAACTCGGGGGTCTCCGCGAGCCGGAGGTTCGCGTCCAGGAGCGCCTCGGGGTTCATGCCGAGGCCGCGGTCGTGGATCTCCAGGGTGAAGCCGTTCGCGACCCGCTCGCCGTGGACCTGGACCGCCGTGTGCGGGGGCGAGAACACCGTGGCGTTCTCCAGGAGTTCGGCGATCAGGTGGGTGACGTCCGCGACGGCGGGGCCCTCGATGCCCAGGCGCGGCAGTCGGCGGACCTCGATGCGTTCGTAGTCCTCCACCTCGGCGACGGCGGCCCGTACGACGTCCATCAGCTGGACGGGCTTGCGCCACTGGCGGGAGGGGGCGGCGCCGGAGAGGATCACCAGGCCTTCGGCGTGGCGTCGCATGCGGGTGGTCATGTGGTCGAGGCGGAAGAGGTCGGCGAGTTCCTCGGTGTCCTCGGTGCGCCGTTCCATGGTGTCGAGGAGGGTCAGCTGGCGGTGCAGGAGCACCTGGTTGCGGCGGGCGAGGTTCACGAACACCTCGGAAACGCCGCGGCGCAGCTCGGCCTGCTTGACGGCCGCCTCGACGGCGGCGCGCTGGAGGCTGTTGAGGGCCAGGCCGACCTGGCCGACCTCGTCCTTCTCGAATTCGAGGCGGGGCGCCTCGGTTTCCACGTCGACGGTCTCGCCGGCGGCGAGGCGGCGCATCACGCTGGGAAGCCGGACGCCGGAGGCCTCGTGGGCGTCCTTGCGCAGCTGCGAGAGGTCGCGGATGAGGTCGCGGCCGATGCGGACGGACAGGACGACGGAGACGGCGAGGGCGATGAAGCCGAGGACGCCCGCGACGGCGGCCTGGACGAGGACTTCGATCGCGACCGGCTTGACGCGCTTCTGGTAGCGGTCGCCCGCGGCGGTGCCCATGGTGGCGAGGTCGTCGAGGACCTTGCCCGCGGCCTCGTCCCACTGGGCGGCGGTGACGGCGCGGGGGTTCTTGCCGGCGCCGGTGGCGATGAACCGTTCCTCCGCGTCGCGCAGGGCCTTGGTCTCCGGGCCCTTCCAGTAGCGCTCGAAGAGCACGCGGTCCTCGGCCGGGAGGATCGCGAGGTTGAACTCGTAGAGCAGGCCGCGGTTGGCGGCGAGGTCGGAGACGTGCCGGACGTCGGTTGCGCTGACGTTGCGGGCGGCGAGGGACGCGGCGATCACCGCGTCCTCGCGCGCGAGGGTCTCGCGGGCGCGCGTGATGCCGACGAGGGCGCGGCCCTGCTTGTCCATCTCGACGTTCTCCAGGGCGTGGAGGTTCATCAGGAACTCGTAGCAGGGGTCGACCAGCCGGCTGTAGAGCTCCAGGGCCTGGCCGGGGGCGAGGGAGCTGCGGTCGACGGAGCTGCGCAGCGCGGCGATGCCGTGGAAGGCGTCGAGGATGGAGCGCAGCCGGGCGCGGGCCTGCGGGGTGAGCTCGTCGGCGACCTTGGGGTCGCGGGCGCTCGCGGTGATCTCGCGGACCATGGCGTCGGTGGCGGCGCGGCTCTTGGTGAGTTCGGCGGTCGCGGCGGCGGCGGTGGGGTCGCCGATCACGACCAGGGTCTGGCGGCGTTCCTTCTGGATGACGCGGACGACGTCCTCGATCGGGTAGCCGACCTTGTCGATGACGTACGCGACGTCGAGGAGCTGGATCGCCTCCCGGCCGGTGATGACCGTGGAGAAGCCCCACAGGGCGGTCAGGGAGACGAGCGGCACCAAGAGCAACGCCACGATCTTCCGGCGGATGGACTTCCCGCGAAAGCGCATGGCCTCCCCAGCCTCCCCCAGCTCAACCCCCTTGCCGGAGGTCGGTGTTCCGTCATTTAAACGGCGTGAGCCTACTACTGCCGGGGCGCGCCTTCGAAGGCGTGTCCGGACGTTTTCGGTCTGACCCCTGGACGATGATCACGAGTTGTCCGATACTTCCGGTCAAGTCCGGCCCGATATGTGGCAGATGACACTCGCTGGGGCCTCGGTTCCCGCAATCGGATGGATGGCTGGAATTCTTCCTTCCGCGATCATTGTGGAGAGTGCGGACGTCCGGGTTCCGGGAATCTCCGGGCGGTCCCGCACGTCTGACAGGACGAGGGCGCGGACGGGCACGGCGGGCATGGGCGGCCGCGGGGCGGGAAGTGAGCGGACCATGAGGATGTACGAAGAGGACGGCGCGGCGGCGCGGATGCCGGGGCGGGGGCTGTGGGTGGAGGAGCCGGCCCGCCGGCGCCGCATGCCGGACCCGGTACGGGCGTCCGCGGTGCGGGCGCTGCTGATCGTGGCGGTGACCCTGACCGAGGCCACGATCACCTTCTTCCTCGCGGTGACGGGCTCCTGGCTGGCCTTCCCGATGGTGATCTGCGGGATAGCCGGGACGGTCGTGGCCACCTGGGCGGTGCTGGACGTGTGGATCACCCGGCAGATGTGGAACCAGCGCGGCGGCGTGGTGTCCGAGCCGAGCAGCGCGGCCCGGGAGCGGACGCGGGCACCGGGACTCCCCGGCCGGGGCGTGGGCGACCCGCGCGGGGCGGCCCCCCGGCCCCGGTAGCCACGGCGGGCGCGCCCACCGGCCCGCCGCCGGGGGGCGGGCCGGGCGGGGCCGGGCCGACCGTCCGGCGGCCGCGCGGGAAGCAGCGGCCGCGCGGGAACCGACGGCCTCTCGGAAAGCGGCGGCCTCTCAGGAACCGGCGGTCGAGCGGCGGAACATGCGGGTCGCGGTGATCTCGCCGTGGATGGTCTCGCCGTCCGGGGACCGCTGCGGCAGGCCGGGCCGCAGGTGCTCCTCGACGCTGATGTACTTCAGGCCCGCCCGCAGGTCGGCGTCGTTGCGCAGCCGGATGACCAGCGGGAACTCGGCGAGGGCCGTGGTGTCGAAGAGGCCCGTCGTGTAGAGCAGCTGGACGCCGAGCGCGTCGGAGACGGCCCGCTGGAGTTCCAGGAGGTAGGTCGCGTTCGCGCGCCCGATCGGGTTGTCCAGGAACAGCGTGCCCGCGTGGCGGTGCTTGTCGCGGCCGCGGTCGTTGCTGCGCAGCGCCGCCATGGTGCAGTACAGCGCGATGGCGGCGGTCAGCAGCTGGCCGCCGGAGAAGACGTCGCCCATCTGGCCGACCGGGACCCGCTCGGCGCGCAGCACCGCGTCCGGCTTGAGGATCTCCACGGCGATGCCCTTGGGTTCGAGGGCCGCCTGGACGCCGCGCAGCAGCAGGGACATGCCGTCGCGGCGGTCGCCCTCGCCGAAGGAGGCGGTGCTGTTCTTCTTGACGGCGGCGCGGGTGGCCTCGTCGATGACCTCGCCCAGCCGCTCGGTGAGCGTGGCCTGGTCGGGCTCCTCGAAGCGGATCCGCAGGAACTCCTGGCCCGACCACTCCCCCAGGCCCTCCGGCAGCTGGGAGAGGCGCTGCGCGGACCGCAGGGTGGCCAGGGCCGATTCGACGAGGCCGCGGAGCCGGTCGACGATGCTGTCGCGGTTGCGCTCCAGCTGGGCGAGCTCGTCGGTCAGGACGCGCAGCCGGGGCGCGAAGGCCGCGGCCCAGGCGGCGGCGTGCTCGGGCAGGGCGGAGGCGGGCAGTTCGCGGATCTGCTGGCGGGCGGGGGTGCGCACCTGCTCGTAGCGGGTGGCGTTGGCGTGCCGGACCAGCACGTCGCTCGCCTCGCGCACCGCGGACTCGGCGGCCGAGAGGTCGGCCGCGCAGCCGCGCAGGGAGCGGCGGGCGTCGGCGGCGGACTGCCGGGCCTCCTCCAGGCTGCCCGGGTGCGGCACCGGCTCCTGCTCGTCCTCCGGGTGGCTGTGGTCGCGCAGCAGGTCCCGCAGGAGGGCCGCGGTCTCGTCGAAGCCCCCGGCGCCGTCCTCGGCCGCGCGGTGGGCGCGCAGCAGGTCGGCGTGGGCGGCGCGGGCGCTCTCCACGGCGGCGGAGTGCGCGGCGAGCTGGGCGGTGGCGGTGCGCAGCAGGCCCTGGGCCTGTTCCACGTCGGCCGGGACCAGCTCCTCGGGGAGTTCGGTGTGGGCCCCGCCGTCGGCCGGGGCGTGCCGTTCGGCCTCGCCGCGCAGCCGGCCGAGCTGCTCGCTCGCGGTGGACGCCCGGGATTCCAGCATCTGTACGAGGGATTCGGCGCGGGCCGCCGCGGCCTGCCGGGAGGGGCCGTCGGCGCCGTCGGTGCCTTCGAGGAGCTGGGCGGCGCGGGTGCGGACCTTGTTGGTGAGGCGGTCGAGTTCGGCGAGGGCGGCGCTCTCGTCGCTCTCGGCGCGGGCCTGTTCGGCGCGCAGGTCGGCGCCGACGCCGACCTTCTCGTAGAGCCGGGAGGCGGCCCGGTAGGCCTCGCGCAGGTCGGGGAGCGGGGCGCGCGGGGCGTCCTCGGCGGGCAGCTGGTCGGGGGCCCCGGCGATCTCGGCGCGTTCGGCGCGCAGGGCGCGGGCGGTGCGGCGGGCGTCGTCGGCGGCGCGCTGGGCGGCCCGGCGGTCCTCGTCCGCGGCGCGGGCCCGGTCCAGGCAGGCCTCGGCGCGGGCCTCCGACTCGGCGGCCTCCTCGGCGAGTTCGCGGGCCTTCGTCTGCCAGCCGGAGCGCTCGCGCAGTCGGTGGGCCAGGCCGGAGAGGGCGTCGGCGGCACGTCGGGCGCGCTGGGCGGTGTCCTGGCGCTCGTCGCGGACCCGGGCCGCGTCGGCGGCGGCCTCGTCGGCCTCGGCGCGTACCGTACGGGCCTCCGCGAGCTCGGCGTCGGCCTCCTCGGCGAAGGTCCGGGCGGCGGCGGCGTGTTCGGCGAGCCGGTCCAGGCGGCCGGGCGGGCAGCCGGTGCGCCAGGAGGCGAGCCGGGCGGCGAGCTCGCGGTCGCCGGAGAGGCGGGCGGCGAGGTCCCGGATCTCGGTGTCGCGGGCCGTGGCGCGGGCGCGGAGCGCCTGGCGCTCCTCGTCGGCGGCGTGCTCGTCGTGCATGGCCGGGTTCGGCGGGACGAGGAACACCCCCGAGTCGGCGCCGGGGTCCCCGGCCGGCGGCACGGGGGCCAGCAGCGCGGCGGCGGTGCCGACGGCGACGGTGGAGCGGGGCAGCAGCGCGGCGGCGGAGAGGACCTCGCGGGCACGGCTGTGGGTGTCGGGGTCGGTGATCACGACGCCGTCGACGAGTTCGGGGCGGGCGGCGAGGACGGCGGCGTGGTCGGCCGGGTCCACGGACTGGGCGAGGTAGCGCCAGCCGGGTAGGGCCGGGATGCCGTGTTCGCCGAGGTACTCGACGGTGGCGAGGACGTCGGGGCCGGGCGGCAGCAGGCCGCCGTCGCCGAGGGCGCCGAGGATGCGGGCGTCGTCGGCGGCGGCGGTGCGCAGCTCGAACAGCTGGCGTTCGGCGGAGCCGACGGTGTCGGCGAGCAGCCGGACCAGCTCGTCGGAGCCCCGGTCGAGGTCGGCGACGGTGAGGCCTGCTGCGGCGGTGGAGGATCCGGAGGCGGAGGCGGGGCCCGACCGGTCCGTGACCACCACGGTGCCCGGGCTCGCGGCGTCCGCGCCGGCGGTCTGGCCGGCGCCGGCCGCGGTGGCCGCCCCGGCCGGTGCGCCGGGGCCCGCGGAGCCGGGCTGCGCGCCCCCGCGCGGGCGCGGGAGGAAGGTGTCGGGGGCCGACGGGAGGCCCAGCAGCTCCGCCAGGCGGGGCGCGGCGGCCAGCGAGGCGGCCGCGCGTTCCTCGGCCGCGTGGGCGGCTTCGGCGACCTCCGCGGCGTCGGCGGCGCGGGCTGCGGTGAGCTCGGCGCGGGATTCGGCGGCGGTGGCCTCGCGGGCGGCGTCGCTGGCGGCACGGGCGGCGTCGCGGGACTCCTCCCAGGCGGCGACGGCGGCCTTCTCGGCGTCGCTGGCGGCGAGCGCGGCGCGGGCCGGGTCGGCGTCGGGCGCGGTGTCGTCGAGCCAGCCGGCCTTCACGGCCTCGGCGGTCTCCTGCGCGACCTCGGCGAGGCGGGTGCGCAGGTGTTCGGCCTCGCTGCGGGCGCGCTGGGCGGCGGTGGCGGCGGAGGTGGCGTCGCGGTGGGCGGTCTCGCCGATGTCCTGGAGCCCGGCGGAGCGCTCCTCCTCCTCGTTCGCGGCCCGCTCGCCCTGCTCGGCGGCGGTGTGCAGGGCCCGTACCAGCTCGGCGGCGGCCGTGGCGCGCGCGGCCAGGGCCGGGGCGGCGTCCCGCTCGGCCTCCAGGATCGCGGCGGCGACCCGGGCGGAGCGGTCGGCGGCGGCGCGGTGGCGCAGCACGGTCTCGGCGGCCTGCCAGGCGGAGTGCAGGGTGCGGGCTTCGAGGAGCTCGCGGCGCTGGGCGGCGGCGGCCTTGTCGGCCACGGTCAGGGCCAGCGAGGCGTGGCGGTAGGCGAGTTCGGCGGAGACCGCGGCGCTGCGGGTGCGCTGCGCCTCCGCGGCGGTGACCTCGTGGGCGGCGCCGGTGACCCGCTGGGCGAGGTCGGCCGCGCGGCCGCGTTCCGCTCCGGCGCGGGCGGACAGCCGCCGGGCGAGGGTGCGCGTACGGCGTTCGGCGCCGGCGTGGACGTCGCGCAGCCGGGAGCGGGTCTCGGCGGCCTCGACGATGCGGGTGAGGAGGTCCACCGAGCCCGCGGTGAAGTCGCGTTCGGCCATCAGCTCGGCGCGGCGGCCCAGCTTGTTGCCGAAGCCGTGGACCAGGTCGGCGAGGCCGTCGGTGTCGCGGGTGTCGGTGACGGCGCGCAGCAGCAGGTCGGTGAAGTCGGAGTCCTTCTTGACCGCGAACAGGCCCGCGGCCTCGCCCTCGTCGGCGTTCATCTCGCGCTGGTAGCGGAAGAGTTCGGGGTCGAGGCCGAGTTCGGTGAGGTGCTCGTTCCAGCGGTCGTGGATCTCCTCGAAGTACACCTCCAGGTGCGGGTACGCCTTCCCGGCCTCGGTGAGGGCGTCGCGGAAGCCCTTCATCGTGCGGCGCCGGCCCTGGGCGCCGGAGGCTCCCTCGACGGGCGGGCGTACTGCGGTGGCCTCGGCGACGGGGAGGTTGTCCAGGCTCAGACCCGGACCGGGGCGGAAGGAGTACCAGGCCTCGGCGAACTTGCGGGGGTCGTTGGAGACCTGCCGGCCGCGCCATTCGCTGACCTTGCCGACGACCACGCACTCGCCGGTCTGGGTGTGCTGCCACTCCAGGGCCACGTGTCCGCAGTCGTCGGCGAGCAGGAACTTGCGCAGCACGCCGGAGCTGGCGCCGCCGAGGGTGTTGCGGTGGCCGGGGAGCATCACCGAGAAGATCAGCTTGAGCAGGACGGACTTGCCGCCGCCGTTCTCCAGGAAGAGCACGCCGGCGGGCGCGGGGCGGCGCGGCGGCCCGGTGGGCTCCTCCTCGAAGAACTCCGCCTGGGCGGGCGCCGGGTGGGGCACCGGCTCACCGACTCCCCGCAGGTCGAGCACGGTGTCGGCGTAGCGTGCGCCGGCGGGCCCGATGGAGTAGAGGCGGATCCGGGACAGCTCGTACATGGCGGCGGACTCTCGTGCTCTGTCGTGGGTCGTGTGCGTGGGGGGGCGTACGGGATCGGGTGCGGGCTCAGGCGTGGAAGGGCAGGCCCGCGTCGGCGGCCAGCTCCAGGTCGTCGCCCTCGGGCGGCGGCAGGAGGGTGGCGGAGCCGTCGCTGACGGGGACCACGCCGAGTTCCAGGAGTTCGGCCATGGCCGCGCTGCCCGCCATGTCGCGGACCTGGAGCTGGTAGCGGGGGGTGGTGCGGTAGGTGCCGCCCGCCTCGTCGCCGGTGCGCTGGAGGAACCCGGACTCGGTGAGGAAGGCGGCGGCCTTGCCGACGATGCCGGTGGTGGAGCCGGCCAGGCGGCGGGCGTCCTTGGTGGCTCCGGTGGCGCTGCGGCGGGCGTAGACCCGCCAGGCGGCCTCCAGGCCGGGGGCGTCGGAGGCCGGGTCGGTGTTCTCGCCGAGCTCCTCGGCGCGCTCCTCCAGGCGGCGGCAGGTCTGGCGGACGAAGGCGTCGACGCCGTTGACGGTGATGCGGCCGATGTAGCCGTTGTCGGCGAGGTCCTCGGGACGGGGGAAGGCGAGGGCGGCGACGGCGAGGTGGGCGAGGCCGTGCAGGAAGCGGTCGCCGCCGTCCGCGGCGGTGCGGCGGGCGTAGTCGCCCATGCGGACGGCGAAGACGGAGTCCTCGGCGGCCGCGACGGCCATCCCGGCCCGGGGCGACACCTCCAGGACGACGAGGCCGAGGCCGGTGGCGACGGCGTCGGCGAGCCGCCCGAAGGCGGGCTCCTCGCGGTAGCGGCGCAGCAGCTCGGCGTACTCCGCGTCGCGGGCGGGCAGCAGCCGGGGCTGGAGTCCGAAGGCGACGAGGCGGGCGGCGTCGGCGGCGTCGGCCGGCGTGACGGACCCTCCGGGGGCGGGCGCGACCGAAGCCGACGAGGCCTCGGGCTCGCTCCATGCGGTCTGCGGCTCGCTCCACGCGGGGCGCTCGGCGTGGTGGTCGCTCACGGGTGGGTCTCCTCGGCGGTGCGGTGTACGGGTTCTGCGGTGGTGCGGTGTACGGGTTCTGCGGTGGTGCGGTGACGGGCGGTGTGGGCGGCGGAGGCCGGCGGGCGCGGCCCGCTCCCGCGGTGGGCGCGGGCCGGAGGCCTCGCCCGGTCGGCCGGCGTCCGCCCCCGGGCCGGACCGACGCCGACGCCGACGACACGTCCGCCCGCCGCCGGGCGCCCGCCGGGCGCGTCGGCCTGGAACCGGCGCCGATCCGGGACCTCGGCCGGAGGCGGCGGTGTCATGACGCCTCCGCGCGGTCGGCCGCCATGCCGGCGGCGTCCAGGAGGGCCGTGCCGACGATGAGGTCCGCACCGCCGAACTCCGGGTCGTCGAGCTCGGTGCCGTCGTCCACCGCGAACAGCATCCGCTCCTCGCCCTGGCGGTACGCCGTGCCCACCGCCGGGCTCGCGGCGTGGACGGCCAGCAGCGCCACCAGGTAGGGCAGGTCCGGGTCGTCGCGCCGGGCCTCGGCGAGCAGTCCGGACAGCCGGCGTGGGGCGTCGTGCGGGAGGTCCAGGAGCCGGGTCGCGCGCGCGAGCTGCTCCTCGCTGAAGCGGCTGTCGTCGGGGGTGGCGATCAGGTCGGGCTCCGGCATCTCCACGCCGAGGTGCTCCCGCTCCACGGGCGGGGTCAGCAGGATCTCCACCAGGTCGGCGACCCGGACCGAGACGGGGGTGCGCAGCCCGGTGCCCGCGGCGAAGAAGGCGTCGGTGACCCGGGTGGCCCGCTCCAGCGGCAGCGGCAGCAGGGGGGCCACGAGCTGGCCGTAGAGGTCGATGCCGGAGCGCGGGGCGGGCGCGGCGAAGGCCTGGCGGTCCTGTTCGGCGCGGAAGAGCGGGCCCGCGTCGAGCAGCCGGGACTGGAGCTGCGTGTGCCGGCGGATGCAGTCCTTGACGATGTCGACGAGCTCGGCCGCGCGCCGCTTGTTGTCGGGGTCCTCCGCCTCGTCGCGCGCCTTGCGGATGTTGGTGAGGATCGCGTTCTCGTGCCGGTAGCGGTCGGCGACGTGGTCGAGGGCCTCGGCGATCATGTCCGGGACGGCCTGGAGCCAGTCCACGGCGCGGACGTTGCGCCGCGTCGCGTCGAGGGTGCGGCGCAGCGTCTCGGCGTACTGGACGGTGCGGTAGCGGGCCTGCTCGGCGGCGAGCTGCGCGTCCGCGAGCCGGCCGCGGCTGATCAGCACCTCCAGTTTGACCTCGGCGGCGATCTGCGCGCTGGTGACGTCCGTGTCGAGCGCACCGACGAGGACGTTGACCGCCTCGTCGGTGGTGCGCAGGTACACCGCGCCCCCGTAGCCCGGGACCTCCTCGATCAGCTTGAAGTCGTAGTCGCGCCGGACGTACACGCCGTCCGGGCCGAAGGTGCCGTAGATCGCGCGGAAGCCGCGGTCCACGCTGCCCACGTTGATCAGGTTCTCCAGCACCCAGCGCGCGACGCGCTCGTGCTCGGCCGCCGGGCGCGCCGGGGCCTGGGCCGCGACGCGCGGCAGCAGGCGGGCCACTATCTGCTCGTGGTCGGCCCCGGTGTCGAAGTCCATGTTGAGCGTGACCAGGTCGATCGCCGACAGCGCCACCTCCGCCATGGCGTAGACCCCGTACTCGCCGGCCAGATTGGCCTTGCGGACGTCGAGGTCGTGCAGCGGGGCGGTGCAGGCGAGGGCGCGCAGCCGACGGGCCAGGCCCTCGTCGGCGGCGGGGCCCGGCGCCGGGGAGGCGAGGGTCTTCGCCGGAGCAGGGAGAGTCACGACGGAAAGACTAGGCGGTGTCACGGACAACATCCCAAACGGCATGGTTCGGCCGGATCGTCCCCGCGGTCGTGGAGGGGCGCGCGTGCCCTGTTCTACGCTCGCCGCATGGCTTCCATGATCACATCTCCCGCGGCCCCGATCGACCTCAACGCCGACCTGGGCGAGGGCTTCGGACGGTGGACGCTGACCGACGACGCGGCCCTGCTGTCCGTGGTCACGAGCGCCAACGTGGCCTGCGGCTTCCACGCCGGCGATCCCTCGATCATGCGCCGGGTCTGCGAGCTGGCCGCCGAACGCGGCGTACGCATCGGCGCGCAGGTCTCGTACCGCGACCTGGCGGGCTTCGGACGGCGTTCGATGGACGTGCCGCCCGGGGAGCTGGCGGACGAGGTCGCCTACCAGATCGGGGCCCTGGAGGTGTTCGCCCGCGCCGCCGGGTCCCGGGTGTCGTACGTGAAACCGCACGGCGCCCTCTACAACCGGACCGTGCACGACGCGGCCCAGGCGGGCGCGGTCGTCGCCGGGGTCCGGCTCGCCGCCGGGGAGGCCGGGCTGCCGGTGCTGGGCCTGCCGGGGTCGCTGCTCCTCGCCGCCGCCGGGGAGGCCGGGCTGGAGCCCGTACCGGAGGCCTTCGCCGACCGGGCGTACACGACCGGCGGGACGCTGGTCCCGCGCGGCGAGCCGGGGGCGGTGGTCCACGACCCGGACGCGGTGGTCGCGCGGGCCGTGGGGATGGCCGCCGAGGGCTCCGTGACCGCCGCCGACGGGAGCCGGATCGCCGTGGCCGCCCGCTCGCTGTGCGTGCACGGGGACACCCCGGGGGCGGCGGAGCTGGCCCGGCGGGTCCGGGACGCGCTGGGCGCGGCCGGGGTGCGGGTGGAGGCCTTCGCGTGAGGGCCCTGGTGGTGGGGGCGCGGGCCCTGCTGGTCGAGGTGGACTCGGCGGACGAGGTCGCCGCGCTCCACGCCGAGCTGCTGCGCCGCCGGGACGCGGGCGAGCTGGACGGCGTACGGGAGGTGGTGCCCGCCGCCCGGACCGTGCTCCTGGACGGCGTACGGCGGCCGGCCGCGCTGGCGGCCCGGATCGCGGACTGGGTGGTGCCGCCGCTCGCGGAGACCGAGGGGCCGCTGGTCACCGTCCCCGTACGGTACGACGGCCCGGACCTCGCGGAGGTGGCCGCGGCCTGGGGCGTGGCGCGGGACGAGGTCGCGGGGCTGGTCGGCGGCACGGTCTTCCGGGTGGCCTTCTGCGGGTTCGCGCCCGGCTTCGGCTACCTGACGGGGCTGCCGGAGCGGCTGTGGCTGCCCCGGCGCGCCACGCCCCGTACGGCCGTCCCGGCGGGTTCGCTGGCGCTGGCCGGGGAGTACGCGGGGGTCTACCCGCGCTCCTCCCCCGGCGGCTGGCAGCTGATCGGGTCCACCGACGCGGTGCTGTGGGACCCGGCGCGGGAGCCCGCGGCACTGTTCGCGCCCGGGGTACGGGTGCGGTTCACGGAGGCGGGGGCATGACGGAACTGCTGGTGCTGCGGGCGGGCGCCCTGACCACCCTCCAGGACCTGGGCCGCCCCGGGTACGCCCACCTGGGCGTACCCCGCTCGGGCGCCCTGGACACCGCCGCGCACGCCCTGGCCAACCGGCTGCTGGGCAACCCGGCCGGCGCCGCGACGCTGGAGACCACCTTCGACGGGGTCACGCTGCGCGCCCTGTCCCCGGTCACGGTGGCCGTGACCGGGGCTCCCTGCGCGGTACGGGTCTGCGGGCGCCCGGCGGCCTGGGGTGCGCCGGTCCGGCTGCGGGCGGGGGCGGAGCTGGACGTGGGCCGGGCGGAGTCCGGGCTGCGCGGCTACGTCGCGGTACGGGGCGGGTTCGCCGTCCCGCCGGTGCTGGGCAGCCGCGCGACGGACCTGCTCTCGGGGCTGGGCCCGCCGGTACTGGCGGCCGGGACGGTGCTGCCGGTGGGACCCCCGGGGCCCGGCCCGGTGTCCGGGGCGGACGCCCTGCGGGTGCCGGCGGCCCCCGGGGCCCCGGGGGTCCCGGGCGAGCTGGTGCTCCCGCTGCGTCCGGGGCCGCGCGCCGACTGGTTCACGGGGGCTTCGCTGGCCCGGCTGCTGACCGCGCGCTACCGGGTGTCGGCTGCGTCCAACCGCATCGGCCTGCGCACCGAGGCGGGCCCGCCGCTCGCCCGCGCCCGGGGCGGGGAGCTGCCGAGCGAGGGGATGGTGCTGGGCGCGGTGCAGGTGCCCCCGGACGGCCTGCCGGTGGTGTTCCTGGCCGACCACCCGGTGACCGGGGGCTACCCGGTGGTCGGCGTGGTCCCGGAGGGCCCGGCCCTGGACGCGGCGGCCCAGGCGCGTCCGGGGGTGGGGGTGCGGTTCGTGGGGGTGGGGTGAGGGGCTACCGGGGGGCGCCGGCCAGCCGGTAGAGCACGTTGCGGCGCAGCGGGCCCTCGGGGACGTCGGGGTCGTCGAAGTCCCCGGCCGGGTCGTACGTCATCCCGATGCGCCGCATCACCGCCTGCGAGGGGAGGTTGGTGGCCGCCGTCACCGCGAGGACCTCCGGCAGGGCGAGGGTGTCCAGCCCGAAGGACACGGCGGCCAGGCCGGCTTCGGTGGCGAACCCCTGCCCCCAGGCGGAACGGGCCAGCCGCCAGCCGGCCTCCACCCCGGTGAAGGGCATGCCCTCGTCGACGGGGTCCAGCCCGGCGAGTCCGATGAACTCACCGGTGGCCACGACCTCGACGGCCCACCAGCCCCAGCCCCGCTCTTCCAGGGCCGCCTGGAAGCGGGCGGCGGACGCCGCGCTCTCCTCGGGCGTGAGCACCCTGGAGAAGTACCTGCGGACCTCCGGGTCGGCGTTCATCGCCGCCCAGGGCCCGATGTCGGACTCCCGCCACCCACGCAGCACCAGACGCTCGGTCTTCAACTCGTACATCCGGCCAACGTAGCGGGGTGGGGCGGGGTCGGGGGGCGGCGGGACTCGACTCGGCCCGCATCAGGGAGGGTTTGGGGGTTTCCCGTCAGTCTCATCGTCCTTCCGCGTCGGGCCGGGCTGTCAAGGGCGCTCCCTTCGGTCGCGTCGCTTCGCGATGGCCTTCGGCCACCCTTGACAGCCCGTCCCGCCACGGAATGCCAAAGACTGCCGGGAAACCCCCAAAAGAACGGTCCACGGGGAGATCTTCGGGGGGCGGGCATCCCAGAGATGCGCGAGCCATCTCCGCCCGGTCCCGCACTCGGGCCCCGAATGGCCATGGGTCTTTGCCCGGGGCGTCCAGACCGCCCGACACGACGACCAGAGCGCCCGGCAGGCCCCACACGCGTCAGATCGCTACGCGCTTCGCACGGCATGGCGTCTGCGACCCGTCTGGGGCTGGTACCCGCACGGAGGGACGATCTGATGGGCGCCCTCGGCAGGCGAGCGGCTAGGAAGCTGTCCGGGCGAGCATGGAGGCGACGATGAGGCGGTGGAAGGGCTCGATGAGCCTGAAGTAGAGGCGGCCGACCGGCTTGTTGAAACGGACGACCGTGGTGCAGACGCCTTCCAGGCCCGATCCATCGGGCCTGGGCCGCACCGCGAACGAGGCACGGAAGGCCAGGTGCTTGTCGTCGTCCCCGCAGAGGATCTCGTCCTCGCCAACCTCCAGGACCGTGAAGGGTCCCTTCCTGGCTCCCGGCTCGATGCGGGTGTCCTGTGCCGCCCGCTCCTGTACCCGCAGGCCGAAGGGGGCGACCAGCTTGTCGCGCACGGCCATCAACCGGCCCGTCCACCGTGGAGGGTTCGACAGCAACAACCGGGCGAAGCCTTCGGCGTTCGTGCCCGGCGGAAGGTCGACGGCCACCGCGTCGACATGGTCGTACGCCCCGAGACTCGTGCCTGCCGCCTGCACCACGGGTACCGCATTCCTGCGAACTGCCTTGGTCATGAGCCCATTGGCTCACACGTCTCCCGACCCGCCCACCCCGGGCCTGTTCGCGACCATTCGCGGTCGGGCCGCTCATGTCCGGCCCCAGACGGATCGCAGCCGCCATGCCGAGCGAAGCGCGTAGCGATCCGACGCGCCTGTCGGGGGAAGGACAGTGGACTGGCGGGAAGCCCCCAGCCCTCCCCAGACCCGGACCGGGGGTGCACCGCCCACCCCCGACCCCACCCGTCTGCAAAGCCCCCACCCACCCAGGCCCACTCCCCGGCCAGCCCCTACACCGCCGACTCCGGGGCGATGCGGCTGCGGACCGCCGACTGGACGTCCTCTTCCTCCGCCGGGTCCGCCGCGAGGCGGCGCAGGCGGGGGGCGACGCGGGCGTCGGCCGTCTCCGCGTGGCGGGCGGCCACCTCGCGGGTGGTCTCCTCGCAGTCCCAGAGGCACTCGACCGCGAAGCCGGCCGCGAAGGTCGGGTCCGTGCTGGCCAGGGCGCGGGCGGCGCGCCCGCGCAGGTGGGAGGAGGCCGTCTCGCGGTAGACGTGCCGCAGTACCGGAGCCGCGCAGCCGATGGAGAGCCGGCCCGCGCCGTCGACGAGGGCGAACAACCGGACGGTGTCGGGGCCCGAGCCCCGCACGGTCGAGCGCAGGGCTCCGAGGACGAGACCGGCGTCGTCGGCTCCGCCGCGGGCGGCCAGGAGGGCCGCGGCGGCCGCTCCGAGGGCGTCGGGGCGGTGGACCCAGAGCCGGGCCCGGTCGAGGGCGCCGGGGCCGCACATGCGCTCGTAGGCGGCCACGGCGGGCTCGTCCCCCGCGGCTTCGATGAGGTCCAGGACGGCCGGGTTCTCCGGTTCGGCGAGGACCAGGTGGTGCAGGGCGGTGGCGCGGGCGGCCTCGCCGTCGGCTCCGGCGGCGGCCGCGAGGATGGCGGGGCGGTCCTCGGGCGCGGCCACGGCGGCGAGGCAGCGCGCGGCGGGCACGTGCAACGGGGTACCGCGGCGCAAGCCGTCGGCGGCCCAGTCGAAGACGGCCTGTACGCCCCAGCCGGGGCGGGGCCCGCTCGGGGTCAGCTGGCGCTGCCAGCGGTCGAAGGAGCCCTGCTGGCGGGCGGCGCGCAGGCGCTCCCCGTACAGCGGGGACTCCTCCCACAGGCACCACGGGCGGGGCTCGTAGGCGTCGCGGACGGCGACTGCGAGCCGGGCTTCGCCCTCGGGGGTGGAGGGGAACCGGGCGAGGACGGGGTCGGCGAGGGAGCGCAGCCCCTCGTCGTCGTCGCGCAGGGCGAGCTCGTCCAGGGCCCACGCCCAGTTGGCGCCGGAGGCGGCGTAGCGGCGCAGCAGCGCGATCGCGTCGTCGCGGCCGTACGAGGCCAGGTGGCCGAGGACGGACAGGGCGAGGCCGGTGCGGTGGTCCTCTTCGTCGACGAGGTCGTCGGGGCTGAAGAGGTGGGCCTCGATCGCGCCGAGGGGGCCGTCGAGGTCCAGGTACAGGCGGGCGTAGTACAGGGAGCGGTTCTCGACCTGCCAGTCCTGGCGCGGGTCGCGGAGCACGCACTGGTCCAGGGCCGCGAGGGCCTCGGACCGGGGCGCCGCGAGCGCGTGCAGCGTGCCGTCGCCGCGGCCCCGCTGGAGGAGACCGAGCAGGGTGCCGCTTGGCGCTATGACTGGTTCGAACATGGGAATGGCCTCAAATCAAGCTGGGGACGCAACCGGGAATCGGGATTCACAGAGCCGCGTAACAGCATGTGAGGACGTCCGCCGTCATGTTCCGCTCGATGTAGACCATTGCCTTCTCACTCTCGTCGGTGCTTCGCGGCCCTGGCGGCCGGTGCGGCAGGGGTGGGTGTGGACACCCGTCGTGTCCAGCCCGCTCCTGCCCGTCCGTCATGTCCGCGAATCGAATCCGACGCCATGATGACCCAGGCGGTTTGTGTGCCGCGACCACATTTAAGGCCGCCGTGACCAAGCCGTGAGGTCTCGGCCCGGTCCTGGCCGGGCCCGGCCCGGGAAAAAACCGGATTACCGCGCTCCGAAGAGTTCCAGCAGGTCGGCCTTGGCGAACATGCGGGCGGTGTCCACGGCGGAGGGGGTTCCGGCGTTCGGGTCGGCCCCGCCGGCGAGCAGCGCGCGGATGACCGCCTCCTCGCCCTTGAAGACCGCTCCGGCGAGCGGGGTCTGGCCGCGGTCGTTGGCGCGGTCGGCCTCGGCGCCGCGGGCCAGCAGGACCGTGACGGCGTCGGCGTGGCCGTGGTAGGCGGCGAGCATCACGAGGGTGTCCCCGCGGTCGTTGGTGAGGTTCGCGGGCACCCCGGCGTCGAGGTAGGCGGTCAGCGTCCCGGTCTCGCCCTGGCGGGCGAGGTCGAAGATCTTGGTGGCCAGCTCGATGACGTCCGCGTCGGGAACGCCGGCCGCGTCGGCCGCCTGCGCCGCGCCGTCCGCGTTGGCCGCATTGGCCGCATTGGCCGCGTTCTCGTCGGTGCTGCTCATCACTCGTGCCGCCTTTCACTCGCTACTCGTCGCTCGCCGCTTCGGCAAGAGTTTCCCCAGGCCGGGCGGGCCGTGGGGTGCACGGCACTGCGTCCGTACGGGTGAATCGTCAGGGTAGCGCCCGGTGAGGGACATGAGGGGGCCGGTCCGAGGCAAGGATGCCGGTCGGCGGCGTGCGCACACCCTGCGCGGCGGACGCGCCAGTCGGGGTGGGCCGGGCCGGTGAAAAAGCAAAAGATTCACCCGTATGCACCTTTTGTCGCATTGATACTTCCTGTGAGCCTGGAAGAACTGATGGTGACCGTCCCCACCCACCAGGAGAACGTCTCATGGTCCTGTCCATCTCAGGTGTCGTCCTGCTCGGCATCATCTGCTTCCTCTTCTTCAAGAAGGACGGGATGAAGCTGACGCACGCCTTCGTCTGCGCCCTCTTCGGCTTCTTCCTCGCCGGCTCCGCCATCGCCCCCAGCATCACGGCGAGCACGGCGAGCCTCGCGAGCCTGCTCGGCGGGATCAAGCTCTAGACCGCCCCGACCCGCACCGTCCCGCACCACCACAACTCCAGGAGACGACCGTGGCACGGCGCCCACTCCCCCGAATCATCAGCAGCGGCACCGCGTCGCTCGCCCGGGGCCGCGACTTCGCTCGCACGGCCGCCGACAGCGCCACGGACGTCCTCCATCCGCTCCTCACCATCGGGCGCGGTCTGCGCATCCTGGCCGCGGCCGGGCGGCGGAAGTGGACCGCGACCCCCAAGGACAAGCGTGGTCCCGCGCTCTTCCTGGGAGCCGCCTGCGTCCTCGTGGTCGCGCTCCTCCCCTACGGCCCCCTCGCCGCCCTGATCTCCCTCATGGCGGCGGCGGCCTGGCAGGGACGCGACCGCACCCCGGTGAAGACCGGGCCCAGTGACGCCGAGACCGAACGGCTCGGATCCCTCTACGAGGCCCTCGTGCCGTACTTCTCCATCCCCGAGGACCCGAGTCCGCTCTTCACCCACGGCGGGAGCTGGGACGAGGCCTTCAGCGGGTACGCCTTCGACGAGGCCGGCCGGGTCACCCGGCTCCGCATCCGCTACCCCGCCTACTTCACCGACGGCGAGGCCGCCTCACGGGCCCGGATCGAGGCCCTGCTGCACGCCAAGTCCGGGCGCGGGCGGGAGTACCGCTTCGACTGGGACGAGGAGGGCAACCAGCTCGATCTGCGCGTACTGGCCGCGCTGCCCACCGGTATCGCGGCCCAGCCCTTCGTGACCTCCCCGGGCGAGACCGTCCTCGGCTTCACCGACCCGGCGGGGGTCCGGCGCACCCTGCCCGTGGTCGAGGACGACGACGACCCCCGCGACGAGCCGCCCGTGGTCTGGCGCACCGGCCCCCGCTCCGCCGAGCCGCACCTGCTGGCCGTCGGCCAGCCCGGCAGCGGCACCTCCAGCCTGCTGCGCTCGATCGCCCTCCAGGCCCTGCGCCACGGCGGCGACGTCATGATCGTGGAGGGCGGCGGCAGCGGCGAGTACTCCTGCCTGTCCGGCCGCGCGGGCGTACTGGCCGTCGAGTACGGGCCGAGCGGGGCGCTGGCCACCGTCGAGTGGGCCGCGCACGAGACCGAACGCCGCCTGATCGCCACCCACCGGGCCCACGAGGCGGGCCGGCCCGCCCCCGAGGACACCCGGCGCCCGCTGTGGATCCTGCTGGACCGGCCCAGCGTGCTCGGACACCTCGCGGCCGCCGAGGGCCGCCCCGACCCCCTGGCGCAGCTCCAGGTGCCGCTGCGGCACGGGCGCGCCGCGCACGTCACCGTGGTGGTGGCCGAGCAGTTCGACCACCTGGAGCTGCTGAACGACGCCGTCTGGCAGCACACCCGGGCCCGTGTGGTCCTCGGGCCCGCCTCCGTCCAGCAGATCACCGACGTCCTCGGGCTGCCCCCGCACACCACCCCGCCGGCGCAGCCGCCGCCGGGCCGCGGGTACGCCCGGCTCGGTACGGGGCCGGTGCACCGGCTCCAGGTGCCGGCGACGCCCGACCCGTACGACGACGGCACGCACCCGGGCCACCGTCAGGCGGTCATGGAGCTGCTCCCCGAGCGGCAGGCGCCGGGTGCGGGCGGCGGGGAGGGCCACACGACCCCATCCAAGGCGCTCCGGCTCCAGCCCCCCGCGCAGTCGCCGGGTCCGCCGGTCGACGCCTCGGAGATCCCCGAGGTGGCGGCGGAGGCCCCGTAGGCCGCCCCGCCCCGGCCCCTACGCGACGAACGTGCGCGGGGGCTCCGCGCCGCTGCCGCCCGCTCCGGTGCCGACCAGCCGGGCGGCCGCGGCGAGCCGGGCGGCGGCCTCCTCGGCCACCGGGCCGCCCACGGTGAACGGCAGCCGTACGTATCCCTCGAAGGCCCCGTCCACCCCGAACCGGGGACCGGAGGGGACGCGGACCCCCACCCGCTCCCCCACCTCGGCCAGCCGGGAGCCGGACAGGCCGCCCGCACGGGCCCACAGGGTCAGGCCGCCGCGCGGTACCTCGAACTCCCACTCCGGCAGCTCCCGGCGGACCGCGGCCACGAGCGCGTCCCGGTTGTCCCGGGCCTGCTCCCGGCGGATCCCGACGGCCTCCTCCCAGCCGCCGGTCCGCATCAGCCAGTTCACGGCGAGCTGCTCCAGCACCGGCGTGCCGAGGTCGGCGTAGGCGCGCGCGGCGACGAGGCTGCGGATCACGTCCGGGGCCGCGCGGACCCAGCCGATCCGCATGCCGGCCCAGAAGGCCTTGCTGGCGGAGCCGACGGTGATCACGGTGGAGCCGGCGGGGTCGAAGGAGCAGACCGGGCGCGGCATCTCCAGGTCCGCGTCCAGCCGGAGTTCCGCCATCGTCTCGTCGGCGATGAGCACGGTGCCGGCGGAACGGGCGGCCTCGACCATGGCCCGGCGCTGGTCCTCGGAGGCCAGCGCGCCGGTGGGGTTGTGGAAGTCGGCGACGACGTAGGCCAGGCGCGGCGCGGCGTCGCGCAGCACCTGCCGCCAGACGTCCATGTCCCAGCCGCTGAGGCCGTCCGCCATGGCCACGGGCACCAGGCGCACCCCGGCGGCGCGCATGAGCTGGAGGATGTTGGCGTAGGAGGGGGATTCGACGGCGATCCGCTCGCCCCGGCCCGCGAAGAGGCTGCAGATGGCGTCGATGGCGCCCATCGCTCCGGTGGTGACCATGATCTGCTCGGGCATGGTCGGGATGCCGCGTTCGGTGTAGCGGTCGGCGAGCATCCGGCGCAGCGCGGGCAGTCCGGCCGGGTAGTCGCCGTGGGTGTGCGCGTAGGGCGGGAGTTCCTCCAGGGCGCCCTGGACGGCCTTGGTGAGCCAGGGCTCGGGGGCCGGGAGGGCCGCGCAGCCGAGGTCGATCATCGAGCCGAGGGATTCGGGCGGGAGCGGTTCCAGGCCCCGGGCGGGGAGCGGGTTCCCGGCCGGTACGGAGGTCCAGCTTCCGGCGCCCCGGCGGGATTCCAGGAAGCCCTCCCCGCGCAGGGCCTCGTAGGCGGCGGCGACGGTGGTGCGGCTGAGGGAGAGGGCGACGGCCAGTTCGCGCTCGGCGGGCAGCCGGGCGGCCACGGGGACGCGGCCTTCGAGGACGAGCAGCCGGATGCCGTCGGCCAGGGTGCGGTAGGCGGGTGACTTGCGGGTACCGGGCGGGCCGGGGCGGTCCTGCTGCGAGGTGATGAGGCGGGCGAGCTGTGCGGCACCGACCGCTGAGGTCCACTGAGCCATGGCGTCCGGTCCACCTTCATCGAATTGGCCTCGGCGGGCGGGGTCCGGGGCCGGTATTGGATTGGTTCCGCGGCCCCAGACTGTCATGTCGGGGGCCGTCCGGGCCAGAGGGGGTGGGCGGGAGCGGCTGCCCGGGGCGGCCCCGTTCACCCCGTGGCCACGCGTCCGCTGCCGTCCCGGGGAGCACAGCGGGCATACTGCGCCCCGTGACTCACGTACGCCTGCGCCATCCGTATCTGGACCACCCCGCTCCGATTCCCTTCGCCCACCGCGGCGGGGCGGCGGACGGGCTGGAGAACACCGCCGCCGCCTTCCGCCGGGCGGCCGCCGCCGGGTACCGGTACTTCGAGACCGACGTGCACGCGACGGCGGACGGGAAGCTCGTGGCCTTCCACGACGCGACCCTGGACCGGGTCACCGACGGGCAGGGCCGGATCCGCGAGCTGCCCTGGAGCCGGGTGCGCGAGGTGCGGGTGGCGGGGACCGAGCCGCTGCCGCTGTTCGAGGAGCTGCTGGAGGAGTTCCCCGAGGCCCGCTGGAACGTGGACGTCAAGGACGAGTCGGCCCTGCACCCGCTGGTGAACCTGGTCGCGCGGGCCGGCGTCTGGGACCGGGTGTGCGTGGGGTCCTTCTCGGAGAGCCGCGTGGCCCGGGCACAGAGGATCGCCGGTCCGCGGCTCGCCACCTCGTACGGGGTGCGCGGGGTGGTGGGGCTGCGGCTGCGCTCGTTCGCGATCCCGGCGGCGCTGCGCGTGGGCGCGGTGGCGGCGCAGGTGCCCGAGACGCAGGCGGGCATCCGGGTGGTCGACCGGCGCTTCGTACGGACCGCGCACGAACGGGGACTCCAGGTGCACGTCTGGACCGTGAACGAACCGGAACGCATGGAGTCTCTGCTGGACCTGGGTGTCGATGGCATCATGACCGACCGGATCGACATCTTGCGGACGGTGCTGGACCGGCGCGGGGCCTGGGCCTGACGGGCCCGCGGGCCGCCGCGTACGGTGCGGCGGCCGACGCGTACGGGGACCAGCGAGGGGGCGCTCATGACCGAGCGGACGGAAACGCAAGCGGAATCCGGCGAGGACGACGGCAGAGCCGCCGCCGCGCGCCGGCGGGAACAGCACGGCTGGTACTTCTACGACTTCGCCTGCTCGGTGTACTCGACGAGCGTGCTCACGGTGTTCCTCGGTCCGTACCTGACCGCCGTGGCCAAGGCCGCGGCGGACGCCGAGGGCTACGTCCACCCACTGGGGATCCCGGTCCGGGCCGGGGCCTACTTCGCCTACGCCGTGTCGGCCTCGGTGATCGTGGCGGTGCTGATCATGCCGCTCGTCGGGGCCGTGGCGGACCGGACGGGCCGCAAGAAGCCGCTGCTGGCGGCGGCCGCGTACACGGGGGCCACGGCGACGGCCGGGATGTTCTTCCTCGGCGGCGACCGCTACCTGCTGGGCGGGCTGCTGCTGGTCGTGGCGAACGCCTCGCTCTCGCTGTCGATGGTGCTCTACAACGCCTATCTGCCGCAGATCTCCACCCCGGACGAGCGGGACACCGTCTCCTCGCGCGGCTGGGCCTTCGGCTACACCTCGGGCGCGCTGGTGCTGGTGCTGAACCTGGTGCTGTTCCAGGGCCACGACTCCTTCGGGCTCTCCGAGGGCACGGCCGTCCGGATCTGCCTGGCGTCCGCGGGGCTGTGGTGGGGCGCCTTCACGGTGATCCCGCTGCGCCGGCTCCGGGACCGGACGGTGGTGCGGGAGACGGGCGCGGGTCCGGCCGTCAGCGGGTGGAGGCAGCTGGTGACGACCTTGAAGGACATGCGGCGCTATCCGCTGACGCTGTCCTTCCTGCTGGCGTACCTGATCTACAACGACGGCGTGCAGACCGTGATCTCCCAGGCGTCGGTGTACGGCTCGGAGGAGCTGGAGCTGGAGCAGTCCACGCTGATCGTGGCGGTGCTGCTGGTCCAGGTGCTGGCGGTGGCCGGCGCGCTGGCGATGGGCCGGCTGGCCGTCTCGTACGGGGCGAAGCGGACGATCCTCGGCTCGCTGGCCGCCTGGGCCCTCACGCTCGCGGCGGGATACTTCCTGCCGGCCCGGACGCCGGTGTGGTTCTTCGCCCTCGCCGCGATGATCGGGCTGGTGCTGGGCGGCAGTCAGGCGCTGTCGCGCTCCCTGTTCTCGCACCTGGTGCCGGCGGGCAAGGAGGCCGAGTACTTCTCCGCCTACGAGATGAGCGACCGCGGGCTGAGCTGGGTGGGACCCCTGGTCTTCGGCCTGACGTACCAGCTCACCGGCAGCTACCGGGACGCGATCATCTCGTTGGCGGTCTTCTTCGCACTGGGTTTCGTGCTGCTCGCGCGGGTGCCGGTGCGGCGCGCGGTGGAGGCGGCGGGGAATCCTGTTCCCCTGCGCGTCTGAGCGCGCTCCGGGGCCGGATCCGGCCCCGGAGGGCCCCGGACCCACGAACGAATTCCGAACGAATTTCGACGTTGAAGCAAAGGGCCGGTAGTGTACGCCTTTGGCCTGCCAGGCGGACCGTTACTGCGCACGCGCAAAGCGTGGACGTTGGGTGACATCTGCTGCCAGATGTGACAAAACGGGCATTGGTGGGTACAACAAGGGGCGGCACGACGGGCGACGCATGACCCGGAGCGGGAATCTATACCGCCGACCGGACGTTGACCGGATGACGACGACAGCGACACCTGTCCTGTGGGCGACAAGCCCGGGAGGCACGATTCATGAGTGAGCGAGCTCTCCGCGGTACGCGGCTCGTGGTTACCAGCTACGAGACGGACCGCGGCATCGATCTGGCCCCGCGCCAGGCGGTGGAGTACGCATGCCAGAACGGACATCGATTTGAGATGCCGTTCTCGGTAGAGGCAGAAATTCCGCCGGAGTGGGAGTGCAAGGCGTGCGGCGCCATGGCACTCCTGGTGGACGGGGACGGGCCCGAAGAGAAGAAGGGCAAGCCTGCGCGAACGCACTGGGACATGCTCATGGAGCGACGCACCCGCGAGGAGCTGGAGGAAGTGCTGGCCGAAAGGCTGGCGGTCCTGCGTTCCGGCGCCATGAACATTGCCGTGCATCCGCGGGACAGCCGCAAGTCCGCCTAGCCGGGGACTGGAACACGCAATAAGCCGAGGGGCCCCGCCACATCAGTGGCGGGGCCCCTCGGCTTATTGCGTGTTCCAGGTCACTCCCGTCACGGGGTGAGCGGCGGTCGCCGGTCGGTGTCCGGGCCGCCCGAGGGCCGGTCCTCCCGGATGACCTCGCCCTGGACGACCTTGCCGTCGGGGTAGTGGATCCGGGCCTGCGTGAAGGCGTCGCCGAAGCCGCCGGGGGTGGCCGCGGCCATCCTGCGCTCCAGGCTGCGCCCGGCCCTGCGGGCCACGAAGGTGCGTACGGGCGGCAGCAGCAGGAGCAGGCCGGCCACGTCGGAGAGCAGGCCGGGCACGATCAGGAGCAGCCCGGCCAGCATCATCAGGCCGTTGCCCGAGCCCTTGGGCGTCTGCGGGGTCGGTACCTCGCCGGCCATCGCCTGCGCCTGGGCCTGCTGGAAGGTCTCGGTGAGGTTCTTGAAGGCCCGCCGCCCGGCGCGCTTGATGACCACCACGCCGAGCACCAGCCCGCCCGCGAGCAACGCGGCGACGGTCACCCCGCCGGCCGCTCCCGCGACCAGGCCGAGCAGCCAGATCTCCAGGATGAGCCAGGCGGCTACCGCCAGGGGAACGAAGGTACGGGCGGGTGAGCGCCGTCGGGGGGCCGTAGATGTGCCGGTCCTCAAAGAACCAGTGCCGGTCGTCATACCGTCCAGTGTGCCCGGTCCGGGTTAAAAGCGGCCTCAGTCGGAGGTACCGGACATCCCCTAGGGGGTCCCGGGGTGCCCGGCGGGTCGGTGCCCGGCGGCCTGCCCGGCGGTTCGGTGCCCGGCCGGTCAGCGCCCGGCGGGCCGGACGGGGCGCTTGCCGGTGAGCCTGGCGGCGCGTTCCCGGACGCCCCACTGGGTGACCCGCCACAGAGCCTCGACCACGATGTCCTTGCTCATCTTGCTGTCGCCGAGCTCGCGCTCCACGAAGGTGATGGGCACCTCCACCACGCGGAAGCCCTTGCGGACGGCCCGGCGGGCCAGGTCGACCTGGAAGCAGTACCCGGCCGAGGCCACCTCGTCCAGGCCCAGGCCCTCCAGGGTCTCGCGGCGGAAGGCGCGGTAGCCGCCGGTGACGTCGCGGATCGGAACGCCCAGCATCAGGCGGGAGTAGGTGGAGCCGCCGCGCGAGAGGAACTCGCGGCTCTTGGGCCAGTTCACGACCCGGCCGCCCGGCACCCAGCGGGAGCCGAGCACGAGGTCGGCGCCGGTCAGGGCGGTGAGCAGGCGGGGCAGTTCCTCGGGCCGGTGCGAGCCGTCGGCGTCCATCTCGACGAGGACCCCGTAGCCGTGCTCCAGGCCCCAGGCGAAGCCCGCGAGGTAGGCGGCGCCGAGGCCCTCCTTGCCCTTGCGGTGCATGACGTGCACGTGGTCGTCGGCGGCGGCCAGCTCGTCGGCGAGCTTGCCCGTGCCGTCGGGGCTGTTGTCGTCGGCGACGAGGATGTGGGCCCCGGGCACGGCGGCGCGCACCCGGCCGACGATCAGGCCGATGTTCTCGGCCTCGTTGTACGTCGGAATGATCACCAGCGTGGTGCCGAGCGGTCCGTAGGTCCGCTGTCCGCCGTCGCTCACTGGGTCCCCTTGCGTGTTCCTCGACCGGTCGGCCTCGTCCGTCCCGTCACAGCAGGACGATTTTAGAACAGCGATCGGGGCCGGCGGTCCTTCGGGCCGGACCGGCTCCCGCTGGCTGCGGGCCGCCGTGACCGTTGTCTACTGGACAGCCGGGCCCCGATCCGGGACCACCCTCTCCCGAGCTCCGGCGGAGTACGGGACCGCCGTCCGGCCCCCCATCCCGGGGAAACCTTCCCTCGCCCCCGAGGCGCGGGTGCGGTGAGCCGGATCCGGCCGGCCCGGACGTCCTGTGGTGGACCCGGCCGAACCTATCCGGGTCCGGCCGCCCGTACCGAGCCGAGGCCGGGGGGATCACCCCTGTGGCCGTACGAATACCTCCCGGCCGCCGACCACCGTCGCCAGGCACACCGGCAGCTCGCGGCCGGGGCTCAGATCGGGCAGTCCGGGCGTGCCGGAGCGCGGGTCGGTGGACCAGCGGGCGACCCGGTCGTCGGGGGCCTGGACCACGAGTTCCCCGGTCTGCCAGACGGCGTAGTCGGCGGGGGCGCCGGGCACGAGGGTGCCCGCGTCGTCCCGGCCCAGGGCCCGCCAGCCGCCCCTGGTGTGGGCGGCGAAGGCCGCCCGTACGGAGATCCGGTGCCCGGGGGTGCGGTGGAAGGCTGCCGCGCGGACGGTGCCCCAGGGGTCGAGCGGGGTGACGGGCGCGTCGGAGCCGAAGGCCAGCGCGACCCCGGCCTTGAGCATGGCGGCGTACGGGTTGAGGGTGCGGGCGCGCTCGACGCCGAGGCGGTCCGCGTACATGCCCTCGTCCCCGCCCCAGGCGGCGTCGAAGGCGGGCTGCACGGAGGCGGTCAGACCCAGCTCCGCGAAGGCGGCGATGGTGTCCGGGGTCATCATCTCGGCGTGCTCGACGCGGTGCCGGGCGGCCCTGACCCGTTCGAGGCCGACCTTCCCGGCGGCGGCCCGGACCCCTTCGACGACGGCGGAGACGGCGGCGTCCCCGATGGCGTGGAACCCGGCCTGGAGCCCCGCCTCGGTGCAGCCGGCCACGTGCTCGGCGACGGCCCGCGCGTCCAGGTACTCGGTCCCGGTGTGGGCCGCGTCGGCGTACGGGGCGTGCAGGCAGGCGGTGTGCGAGCCGAGCGCGCCGTCCACGAAGAGGTCGCCCGCGGCGCCGACCGCGCCGAGTTCCCGGGCCAGGCCGAGGTCCCGGTCCGCCCAGTAGCCGAAGACGCGCGGTCCGGGGCGCTGCCCGGCCAGGTCGAGCAGGGCGGTGAAGTCCTCGGCGGAGGAGATGTCCGGCCCGCCGCACTCGTGCACGGAGCCGATGCCGAGGGAGGCGGCCCGGTCCAGTGCGGCCCGCTGGGCCTCGGCGCGCTGGGCGGGGGTGACGGCGTCGAAGGCGGCCCGCCGCACGGCGTGGTGGTCGTCCCGGGTGAGCGGCTCGTCGCCGCGCGCGCGGACGGCGGGGACGAGGTCCAGGAGGGCGGTGGTGACCACGGCGGAGTGGACGTCGACGCGGCTGAGGTAGAGCGGCCGCCCCCCGGCGGCCTCGTCCAGTTCGGCCCGGCGCGGGGCCCGCCGCTCGGGCCAGCGGGCCGCGTCCCAGCCGTGGCCCAGGAGCACCCGGTCGGCGGGACGCCGGGCGGCGTACGCGCGGACCAGCCCCAGCGCCTCGGACAGGGTGCGGGCACCGGTCAGGTCCAGGCCGGTGAGGGCGAGGCCGGCGGAGGTGGTGTGGACGTGGGCGTCGGTGAAGGCCGGGGTGACGAGGGCCCCGTCCAGGTCGACGACCTCGTCCACGCCCCGGGCGAAGGCGTCGGCGGCCCCTTCGGAGCCGACCCAGGCGACGTGCCCGCGTTCGACGACCATCGCGGTGGCGAAGGGGTCGGCGGGGCTGTGCACCTCTCCCCCGCGCAGCAGGACGGTACGGGCGGGGGCGGCCTCGGGGGCTCCGGCGGCGTCGGCGGAGCGGGCGGTGCGGTCGGTCATGGGCCCTAGTCTCGCCCCTGCGGCCGCCGCGCCCGGACGCGGGTCGGCCGCGGGTCGGCCGCGGGTCGGCCGCGGGCGCCGCTCCCCACGCCGCCGGACGCTCCGGGAAGCCGCCGGACGGAGTCCGGCGCAGCGGCGTGAAGCCGGGGAGGCCGGCCCGCGGCCGAGCCGCGCGAGCGGCGCGTCAGGAGGTCAGATGCGCGGAGGGCGCGCCTCGTAGGGGGTGGAGAGGACCACGGTCGTGCGGGTCGAGACGTGGGCCAGGGCGCGCAGGCGGCCCAGCAGGTCCTCCAGTTCGAGGGGCGTGGCCACCCGTACCTTCAGGATGTAGTTCTCGTCTCCGGCGACGCTGTGGCAGGCCTCGATCTCGGGTACCCCGGCCAGCCGCTCGGCGATGTCGTCGGGGGCGCTGGGGTCGAACGGCTTGACCGAGATGAAGGCGGTCAGGGGCAGCCCGACGGCCTCGGGGTCGACCACGGCCGCGTAGCCGCGGATCACTCCGCGCTGCTCCAGGCGGCGTACCCGCTGGTGGACGGCCGATGTGGACAGTCCCGTGGCCTTGCCCAGGTCCGTGTAGCTCATCCGCCCGTCCCGCACCAGCAGATCCACGATCTGGCGGTCCAGCTCCTCCATTGCGCTCATAGCCGCTCAACCTATTGCCCAGAGCCGCTCCAGGCACAGCGGTGTCCACGCCGAAGTGCCCGCAGAACCGGCACCTGCACCGGGCATGTGACCAAAGCCACAGGGGTGGACGGGCGTACGGCGGGCCGTCGTGGTTACTCGTGCCGCGCGGCGGGAAGTGCTTGGTGTGGCCGTGGCCGAAGAACCTGCCCGCCCGGCCCACCCAAGGGGGAGTACATCCATGCTGAACACCAAGCGCGCCGGTCGCACCGAACCGGAGCCCCTGGAACTGATCGAGACCGCGTACGCGGACGACGAGGAGTACCTCGACGAAGCGGAGGGGTTCGAGATCCACCACGCGATCTGCCCCGACTGCGGGCAGTCGATCGCACTCGTCGCGGACGAGGAGCACCTGCCGCAGCACGCGCTGTGCCTGAGCCCGTGGAACCCGTTCGGGCTCACGGTGTGCGCCGGCACCGGCCGGCCGGTCGCGGACGCGCTGCCGACGGTGGGCGTGCTCCAGCCCGAGGGGACGGAGCTCGAAGTGGTCCACTTCGACCTGCCCCAGGGTCTCGACTGGCGGACGCAGCCCTTCTCGCACGTCGGCGGTCCGGGCTCGCGTCCCGTCCGGGCGGTGGCGGCCCCGCTGCCGCAGATGCGCCAGCACGCGCAGGCCGCCTGAGACACCGGCTACCAGTAGGTGCCCTGCACCATGGCGGCGAGGCTGCCGTGGTGCAGGATCAGGCCGTCCGGATCGGCGGGGACCTCGACCTCCCCGAAGTGCGCCTGCCGGTAGGCGATGCGCAGCATGACGATCCCGTGCCGCAGGGCGGCGTAGAGGGTGTGGAACTCCATGTCCAGCGGGGTGTGCCCGGTGAGTTCCGCGTACCGGCGTTCCAGGTCTTCGCGGCGCAGGAAGTCCGGCAGTCCGCTCTGGCCGAAGCCGACGGTCAGGTCCTGGAAGAAGCGGTGCAGGTAGACGGTCCAGCCCAGGTCGACCTCGCGGGGGGCGTAGGCGGCCATTTCCCAGTCGAGGACCGCGACCGGCTCGAAGCCGTCGTAGACGACGTTGCCGATGCGGGCGTCGCCCCAGTTCAGGACGGGTTCGCCCTCGTCGGCCGGCCAGAGTTCCTCCAGCCGGTCGAAGGCGCGTTCCAGCAGGGGTGAACGGGACAGTCCGGACACGACCCAGGCGTAATAGGCGCGCTGGGCGTCGACGTGGCGGCGCAGCGGGCTGCCCTCGCCGGCCGGGAGCAGGAACTCCGCCTCCTCGGCGGGGAACTGGTCGTGGAGCCGGGCCAGCAGGGAGACGCTGGCGTCCTGGAGGGCGGCGCGTTCGGCGTCGGTGGCGGCGTGCAGCCAGCTCCCCTCGTAGGTGTAGGGCATGACGTCGGGCGGTACGCGCCCCTCGGCGCGGGCCATGACGAAGAACGGTGCCCCGAGCGGGGCCGGGTCCTCCTCCAGCCACAGCACGCGCGGTACGGGCAGGTCGGTGTGCGCGGCGACCAGGCTCATGACGCAGTGCTGGCGCGGCATGTCGTAGGAGGGGAAGACGGTGTAGGCGGCGGGGTCCGCGGCCAGCCGCAGGGCACAGCCGCGGACGGGCGCGTCCGGGTGCTCGATGTCGAAGAGCAGGGTCTCGCTGGACATGCCGTTGGAGGCGGGGACGGAGGCGTGGGCCACCTCCGCTCCGGGCAGGTGGCGGTCGAGCCAGGACGCGAGGCGGCGGCCGAGTTCCGCGGGTTCGCGGGTGGAGGTGCGCGGGCGTGGTGCCGTGGCCATGGGCGGGCTCCTTCAGTGCGGGGCGACGGAGGAGTAGTCGGCGAAGCCGCTGGGGTCGTGGCGGCCGAAGCTGCCGTGTTCGAAGATGCCGAATCCGGTGCGGCCCTCCAGGGTGAAGCGGGCCGCGTGGTCGGTGACCCCGAAGGCGGCCATGGGGTGGGCGGCGGGGTCGGTGAGGTCGTAGACGCGGCGGTCGGTCCAGCCGCGGCCCTGCCAGCTGCCGTGCTGCCAGTCGGCGGCGGGCGGGTAGCCGGCGCCGACGGCGAGCGGGGACGAGGCGAGGATCTCGACGCCGAGTTCCAGGGGCTTGCGGGAGGGGTCGGTGAGGTGGACGACCGCGCTCTGGGGGTGGCGGGTGCCGGGCCGGTAGCGGATCTCCGTGTGGGGCCAGCCGAGCTGGACGTCGTGGCGGCCGCTGTCCTCGGGGAAGACCTGGACGGCCTCGTTCAGGGTGCGGTGGCCGTCGGCGTCCTCCTGGGCGATGACCATGAGGAAGCGGTCCTCGAAGCGGACGGGGATCCAGAGCCAGTGGAAGCCCTCGGGGCGGTGTTCCTCGGCGGCCCGGCCGCCGTCCTCGCCGGGGATGGGGCGCACGCCCCAGCTGCGGTCGCGGGTTCCGGTCCATTCGCCGGGGGTGAGGGTGAACTCCTCCCCCCTGGCGCGGAGGGTGCCGGTGACCTGGCCGGCCTGGACGAAGCGGCGGCCCTCCAGCATGAGGCGGTCGCCTCGGCGCTGGATGTGGTGGGGTTCCCAGACGGCGGGGAAGGCCGCGGTCCAGGTGAGGTCGTACGAGAGCCCGTGGGGGTCTTCGGGGTCGGGGTCGCAGCGCAGGGTGAGCCGGCGGAGGGGGGCGTCGACGGTGATCGACAGAGGTCCGACGGAGAGGTTCATCCGGTCGTCGGTGAGGGCGTCGGAGGCGCGTACGGCGAGGAGTTCGCCGCCGAGGCGGAGGGTGGCGTAGGCGTCGATGACCCCGGTGTTGGGGTAGACGCCGAGGCCGAGGATGAGGACGGCGCGGCCGGCGTGGTCGAAGACGTGGAAGATGCAGCGGTCGTAGGCGTTGCGGTCGCCGGTGACGAGGTGCTTCATCGACAGGGGGGCCTGGTGGATGGGGTATTCGTCGAGGGGGACGGGGCGGTCCGCGGGCACGGCAAACCTCCTGGGCACAGGGGTGGGCGGCGGCTGAGCGAATATGACGGTACGTCAGAAACCAGCTGTGCGACCAGGGTTGTGGCACATCCTGACAGTCCGGCACGCCGGGCCACGCCACGGGCCCCGGGGCGCGGCCGGCTCCACCCCCGCCCCGGGGCCGGGGGGGCAGGGGCGGGGGGCAGGGGGCAGGGGGCAGGGGGCAGGGGGCAGGGGATCAGAGGCAGGTCTCGCCGAACTTCACCACGATCAGCTCCACCGGCCGGCCGTTCAGCGGGGTGCCGGCCTTCGGGAGCTGGGCGCACACCTGCCAGTTCGACTCCTGGAGGACCATCCTGCCCTCCCTGCCGTCCTTGACCGTGAGGCTCGTGCCGGACGGCAGGGCGGCGCGGACGGCCTTGACGGACTTGCCGGCGAACTCCGGCATCGCGCCGCTGACCTCCGGCTCGGGGCCGGTGTCCGAGGCCGGGCAGCTGTCCTCCAGCTGCACCGCGCCGAAGTCGACCCTGGCATCGGCGGCCGCGGGGCCCGGGGCGGGAGTCTGGAAGCAGACCTTCCAGTCTCGGTCGAAGACCTGGGACCGCTGTCGGCCGAGGCTGTCGTGCGAGGTCAGGTGGAGGAAGCCGGCCGCCTGCGCCTCGTCCTGGGCGGCCTGGAGGCCCTTGCCCACGAAATCGGGCAGGGCGCCCGCCTTCGCGGGGGCGGCAGCGGGAGCGGAAGCACCGGCCGTGGCGGGCGGGGTGACGGGCCGGCCCGTGACGGAGCCGGTGGCCACGGGCCCCACCACGGCGGGCTCCGCGCCCTGACAGCCGGTGACGGCGAGGAGCGCGGTGGCGGCCAGGGCGACGGGTACGACGTGTTGTGTACGCATCAGGACATGCTCTCCGACACGCGCGGGATCCCGCAGGCCGTGGGAAGGGTCGAACGGATGGGCGCGGGCGGGAGAGGGTTACTCGCGCTCCCGGTCCCGCGTTGGCCGTGCATGACCACTGTGGAGACGCCCGCGTCGAGAGTGGGGCGCCGGCGGCGCCCCGCTCCCTCCGGCGCCGAAGAATCGGTTCAGCAGTTCGACCGGCCGGCTGGTCGGCCCTCCGAGCGGACGACGGAGCGGCAGCAGCCCCCGCGGCAGCGGCATCCCGACCCGCCGATCTACGGCGCCCTGCTCGCGCGCTGGGCCGCCGACGGCCGGACGCTGCCGGGGCGGCGCGATCCGGAGTGGTCCCGGATCGCCTCCTCCCCCATCTGGCCGAACGGCCCCCTCTACGGCAGCCCCTGAGCGGGCTCAGAGCGCCAGCAGCCCCGCCGCGGTCGGGCGGAAGCCGCAGGCCGCGTAGAAGGGTTCGAGGTGCGGTTCGTAGTCGACGTGCAGCCACTGCGCGCCGCGCTCCCGCGCCGCGTCGGCGGCCGCCCGCACCAGCCGGACCCCGAGCCCGGACCGCCGCAGGTCCGGGTGCACCGTGGTGTCGAGGACGAAGGCGTGCACGCCTCCGTCCCAGGCGACGTTGACGTAGCCGACCAGGCGGCCGTCCTCACGGGCGGCGACCCAGGCCAGGCTGCGTTCCAGCACCGGCGCGAAGGACACGGTCCGGTGTCCCGGCCAGGCGTCGGCGAACAGGCCGTTCAGCTCGGCGTCGGTCAGGACCGGGCGGACGAGGAACTCCACGCCGGGGCCGTTCAACGGCTCTCGGGGCCGGCCAGGTGGCGGGCGATGACCATGCGCTGGATCTGGTTGGTGCCCTCCACGATCTGGAGCACCTTCGCCTCGCGCATGAGACGCTCCACCGGGAAGTCCGCCGTGTAGCCGTATCCGCCGAGCACCTGCACCGCGTCCGTGGTGACGGCCATGGCCGCGTCCGTGCAGAACAGCTTGGCCATCGCCGCCTGCCGGGAGAACGGCTTGCCCGCGTCCCGCAGCCGCGCCGCCGCGAGGTACAGCGCCCGGCCCGCCTCGATCTTGGTGGCCATGTCGGCCAGCATGAAGCGCAGGCCCTGGAAGTCGGCGATCGGGTGGCCGAACTGCTTGCGGCCGAGGGCATAGGCGAGGGCCTCGTCGAGGGCCGCCTGGGCCACTCCTATCGCGCAGGCCGCGATCCCGAGCCGGCCGGCGTCGAGGGCGGCGAGGGCGATGGTGAAGCCCTGGCCCTCCTCGCCGATGCGCCGGGTGTCGGGGACGCGCACGCCGTCGAAGTGCAGCTGGGCGGTGGGCGAGCCCTTCATGCCCATCTTCTTCTCGGGGACCGCGGCCGTCAGCCCCGGGGCGTCGCCCGGGACGAGGAAGGCGGTGATCCCCTTGGCGCCCGGGGCCCCGGTGCGCGCGAGGACGGTGTAGAAGTCGGCGACCCCGCCGTGGGTGATCCAGGCCTTGGTGCCGGTGATCAGCCAGTCGTCGCCGTCACGGACCGCCTTGGTGGTCAGCGAGGCGGCGTCCGAGCCGGCCGCCGGCTCGGACAGGCAGTACGCGCCGAGCAGCCCGCCGCCGAGCATGTCGGGCAGGTGGGCGGCCTGCTGCTCCTTGGTGCCGTACGCGGCCAGGCCGTGGCAGGCCAGCGAGTGCACGCTGACGCCGAGCCCGACGGTCAGGCGGGCGGCCGCGAGCTCCTCCAGAACCTGGAGGTAGACCTCGTAGGGCTGGTCACCGCCGCCGGACTCTCCCGCGTAGGGAAGTCCCAGCAGGCCGGACTCCGACAGCAGGGTGAAGACCTCGCGGGGGAACCGGCCGGTCTCCTCCTCGTCGGCGGCCCGGGGACGGATCTCGCGCTGGGCGATCTCGCGTACGAGCATGAGGAGGTCCCGGGACTCCTCGGTGGGCAGCTGACGGTCCACCGGCTGCGGGGCGCGGTCGGTCATGGCGGCGCTCTCCTCCCTCGTCGGGCACGGCGACGACGCGTGAGGTGTGGGACGCGCCGCCGGGTCTCGGTACTCACAGCCGATGCTGCCCTCCCGGATCACGGTAGGGCTCGATCAGAGGCTGCGGCGGGTTGAGTATGCCCGATCAGGCGCTTTCCGTCACCGGTACCCGATCGCGATGATCGTCCGGCGGGCTCGTGGGCCCGTCGGAGGCCACCGGAGGCGCGGTGCACTCCGGGACGAACTCCTCGATCACCGTCAGGGTCGCGCGCAGCTGGCGCACCAGCAGCGCGGCGAGCGCCGGCGGCTCGGGCCGCCCGTCGGCGCCGGCGGAGCCGATCCAGTCGAGGGTGGCGCCCTCCACCCCGGAGAGCCAGCCGACCAGGGCGAGGCGGGCGAGCGGCGGCACCGTGCTGCGCCCGTACGCGCCCTCGGCGATCGCGGCCACGAGCTCCTCGCGGACCCCGTCCCGGATGGCCAGCACCTCGGCGTCGGAACCGACCCCGCCGGTGACGATGGTCCGGTAGGCGGCGTGGTGGTGCTCGGCGTAGTGGAGGTAGCCGTCGATCGTGCGGCGGACCCGCTCGGCGCCCGGCAGGTCCGGCTCGCCGGTGGCGCGGGCGACGAGTTCGGCGACCGAGTCCTCGACGATCGCGAGGTAGTAGCCGCGCTTGCTCTTGAAGTAGTAGTAGATCAGCCCCTTGGCGACGCCCGCCTGCTGGGCGATGTCGTCCACGGAGAGGGCGTCGTACGAGGTGTCGGCGAACAACTTCCGCCCGATCGCTATGAGTTCGGCCCTGCGGACCTGCGAACGGCCGGTGGCACCACGCTGTTGACTATTGTTCAAATCCGGCCCCACCCTCGAACTGCCACAGGATCGCAGTATGGCAGAGCCGCCCGGCGGGCTTCCGGGGCGGACCGCCGCCGAGGACGGCGGCGGCGGGCGGGGCGGGTGGCGCGGGCGGCGCGGGCGGTGCGGGCGGTCAGAACCAGCCGAGGCGGGTGACGAGCATGGCCACGACGACCACGAGGATCCAGCCGAGCACGTGCTCCAGCCAGGAGGAGCCTTCCCCGGGTCCCCCGGTGCCGACGAGGCTGCGGGCCCGTGCGCGGGCGGAGAGGGCGGCGGTGTGTGCGGTCATGCCGTCCAATGTGCCAGCGTTCGCGGCATTCGCGGTAGATGACGAGGGTCACCGGTGGCGCGCGTCACACCGCCGGGCCCCGGAACCCTCCTCGGTGCGGAGCGGTCCCGGGGCCCGGCGGCGCGCGGGGCGCCTGCGGTCAGGTGTCGCGGGTGCGCCGGTCACCGGCCATGGCCATCATGGCCAGACCGAGGCAGAGCGCGATCGCGCCGGTGATCACGTTGCTGACGATGCTGCGGTGGACGTTCATCGGTCCGGCGATGACCCAGGGGGCCACGATCGTCCAGGCGCCGATCGCCACGGCCGTCCAGGCCATCGCGTGCGTGCGCTCGTACGCCGATCCCAGCCCGCCCATGCACAGGCAGAAGGCGAGACCGGCTATCAGGTTGTTGACGGCGAGCGGGCCCAGCACGCTGAACCCGGCGATCCACGGCGAGGCCGCCAGGTACAGGCCCGTGATCAGGGCCAGCGCCTCCACGGCCTGCGCGGCGGGGGTGCTCGTCACCCGCTCGAACCGAGTCCGCATCTCGGCAAGGTCCGGGTGATGTTCGATGCTCGAATGGGTGGTCATGGTGGGCTGCCTCCTATGAGAAGCCTTATACGGCCCTTATGCCCAGATTCGACCCGTTAAGCCCTGCGGAGCGGCGGGATTTTCACAGCACGCCCACCGCCTTCAGAGCGGCGATCCGGTCGCGGCCCGGCGCCGCCGGCCCGTAGAGGTAGCAGATGCCGCCGCTGCCGGAAACGGTCTTCCCCGCGGCGTCGTGACGCTTGGTGCGGAGCCAGATGGTCTCCCATTCGCGGCGGCGGTAGACCCGGCGGACGGCGGCGTTGTCGGCCGAGTTCGGGTCGTTGGCGATCACGTCCCCGTCGGCGGTGAAGCCGATCACCGTCATGAGGTGGCCGGCCGTGCCGTAGCCCGCGCCGGTCAGTTCCTCCGCGCGGAAGGACTGCGAGGTGATCACCGGGATGCCGGCCCGGACCAGGGTCTCCAGGTCGGCCAGGGAGCCGAGCCGGGTGACCACCCCGGCGAGGCCCGGGTAGGTGGCGGCGTAGGCGGCGTTGAAGGGCCAGTTGCCGCACCCCTTGTAGGCGGCGTCGTAGGTGGAGCGGGCGGCGTGGCAGACCTGGGGGTCGGCGTACGCGGGATCGACCCAGGACAGGGAGGCCGCGCCGGGTCTGCCGCCCCAGAACTCCACGGTCATCTGCGAGGACGTGGGGCTGCACCAGGCCTCGCCGCCGTTGTCGTACTCCGGGTACTGGCCCGCGTGGACCTCCTGCGAGTAGCGCGGCACCTCCAGTTCGTGGGCGGTGCCCGAGGGGGTGGAGGCGGGGACAGTGAAGCGGTCGGGAACGTCCGAGGCCATGGCCCCGGCCAGCCGGACCGTGGGGCCCCGGCTCGCGCCCGGCTCGCGGTACAGGGTGACGCGCAGCTGCCAGGCGGCGATGCGCGGTCCGGTGCCGGGGTGGTCCACGGCCAGGGTGTCGGTCCACACGGTGCTGCGGCCGTCGGTCTGGCCGTCGACGGAGGTGCGGCGGATGTCGCCGTCTCCGGAGGCCCAGCGGCCCATCACGTACCAGGGGGTGTCGGTGCCGTCGGTGTAGGTGCCGCGCAGTTCGGTCTGGATCCAGGTGCCGGCCGGGGTGTGGGCGTTCCAGGAGGCGATGACCTCCGTGGCGGGCACGGTGGAGCGGTGCACCGGAGAGGTCCAGGTGGCGTGCTCCCAGTCGGCCCGGCGGCCCGTGTGGGGGTCGGTGTACTCGGTGCGGCCCGCCGCGGCGGCGATCTCCAGGCCGGGGCGGGTGCCCGGGACGGCCGTGGTGCCCGTGTGGGTGCCGGCCTGCCAGTGCCCGTACGCGTACCAGAACCGGTTGTCGACCGGCCGGCCCGGAGCACCGCCGCCGTGGAGGGGACCCGCTCCGGGGCGGGGGTCCGCGGCGGCGGCGCGGCCCGTGGGCAGGGTGGCCGCCGTGGCGGCGGCGAGGGCGACGGCCAGGAGGGCCCGGCGCGGGGTGGGTGCGGTCATCTGCGTGGCCCCCAGGGGTCGGAACGGTGGGTCGGCTCGTCCACCCTTCCAGTTCCCGGCCGTACGGCGGCGAAGCCCCGGGTCCGTGTCGTGGGCGAACCGGGGGCGGGCCGTACGCTGGCCGGGTGGAGCCACAGCAGTCACTCGAATCGCTCGCGCGGGAGCTCGCCGTCCTGCCCCCCTCCCTCGGACCGGTCCGGCTGATCGGGATCGACGGACACGCCGGCTCCGGCAAGAGCACCTTCGCCGGGCGCCTGGCGGGGGCCCTGGGCGGGGCGCCGGTGCTGCGGCTGGACGACGTGGCCACCCACGAGGAGCCGTTCGGCTGGCCGGAGCGGCTGCGCTCCCAGGTGCTGGAGCCGCTCGCCGAGGGCCGGGCCGCGCACTGGACCCCGTACGACTGGGTGGAGCGCCGCTTCGGGCCCCCGCGGGTCCTGGAGCCGGCGCCCGTGCTGCTCGTCGAGGGCGTCGGGGCCGGACGCCGGGCGCTGCGGCCGCACCTGGCGCGGCTGCTGTGGATGGAGACGCCCCGGGAGCGGTCCTGGGGCCGGGGCCGGCGGCGGGACGGGCGCGAACTCTCCGACTTCTGGGACGGGTGGGAGCGCGCGGAGCTCGCGCACTTCTCCGGCGACCCTTCGCGCCCCTTCGCGGACACTCTGGTACACCAGAGAGGTACGGGATACGAGTGGACTTCCGGGGCCCCTGCGACCTCCGGAACTGGCACGTCCGTCACCGAAAGTGACGGACTCCCCCAGGCCTGAGCGCTCTCGCACAACGGCCCGCGCGGGCCTGCTCCGAGCCGCTTGACCGGGCCCCGCGAACGGCCTTACGTTCTGAATGAGCGGTCTGCGAAGGCCGCCGCGGACGCGGAGCCCCCGATTGTTCCCCCGTGATCGGGGGCTCCGCTCTGCCCCGTTCCGGATCCGGAGGGGCCCGGAGCGCGCCGCTCCACCCTCCCCCCTTCACCCTGAGTCACCCCGCGCCCCGGGGGCCCACCCACGACCCGTGCCCCCCGCACCCTGGGTAAGGTGCGTCACCGCGGGTACGATGCAGCCCTGATTTCATCGGCGGGGTGGACACCTCTGCGTGCGCGGCACGGAGTGTTCCGCGCACCACGGGGCTGGCTTGTGGGGGATGTGATGGACTTCGGCATGCCGGGCAGCGCACACGCCCCGGCCGAACTCGCCTGGCTGCGCGGGGTGGACGCCTGCACGATGGGCGCGTACCCGCAGGCCGAGGAGGAGTTCCGGGCGGCCGTCAGGCTCGATCCCGCCATGGCCGACGCCTGGCTGGGCCTGCACGCGCTGCGGGTGGACACGACCAACGCGTTATTGCGGATGTACGCCCACCGCGACCGCTTCGGCGAGCAGCGGGCCCGGCACCGACGGACCCTCAACTCCTGGTACTGGCTGGGCTGGTGGGTACAGCCGGTGCTGGAGAGCCGACGGGACCTGCTGCTGGCCCACGCCTCGCACTGGCTGGACGGTCGGCACGTCCCCGAGCTGGACCAGGCGCTGGCCGCCCTGCCGCCGGTGGACACCGACCCGCAGGTGCGGTTCCTGCACGCCTGCCGGGCCTACCTGGTCAAGGACTGGGACCAGCTCGTACGCCAGACCGAGCCGCTGGTGGACGATCCGCTGCTGGGGATCGAGGCGGGGCTCTTCGGCGGGATGGCCCGGGTCCGGCTGGAGATGTACGGGCAGGCGGAGCCGATGCTCTCGGCGGCGCTGATGCGCTGCCGCAGCGAGCAGCCGCAGCGCAAGGAGCTGCGGTACTGGCTGGCGCGGGCGCACGAGGGGACGGGGCGCAGCGCGGCGGCCCTGCCGCTGTACCGGGCGGTGCACCGGGTGGACCCGGCGTTCATGGACACGGCGGCCCGGCTGACGGCCATCGCGGACAGCAGCGACCCCGACGACATGGCCGGGTACGCCGGCTACGGCGGGCACAGCGCCGAGGGCTTCGCCGGGCACGGGCTGTCCTCCCTCGGCGGGGACTACACGGCGGTGGCGCTGGGCGGCGGGGGCGGCGGGCCCGTGCAGGACATCGCCGCGGACGGGCAGGTGGATCCGGATCCGCCGACGCCCGGGGAGCCGGTGGACCAGCGGTTCGGCCCGGTCGGCGGGGGCTCGGGACGGCCGGACGGCGTACGGCACAAGGTGTCCCTGCCCGCGCAGGGCGTCCCGTCGGGGCTGCCGACCGGGCCCGCCGACCCGCGGGCGCTGGCCGAGGCGCTGGCCGAGCTGGAGCGGATGGTGGGCCTGGAGCCGGTGAAGCGGCAGGTGAAGGCCCTGTCGGCGCAGCTGCACATGGCCCGGCTGCGGGCGGCCCAGGGGCTGCCGGTACAGCCGCCGAAGCGGCACTTCGTCTTCTCGGGCCCCTCGGGCACCGGCAAGACCACGGTGGCCCGGATCCTGGGCCGGGTGTTCTACGCGCTCGGGCTGCTGGGCGGCGACCACCTGGTGGAGGCGCAACGGGCCGATCTGGTCGGGGAGTTCCTGGGGCAGACCGCCGTCAAGGCGAACGAGCTGATCGACTCGGCGATCGGCGGGGTGCTGTTCGTGGACGAGGCGTACAGCCTGTCCAACTCGGGCTACAGCAAGGGCGACGCGTACGGGGACGAGGCCCTCCAGGTGCTGCTCAAGCGGGCCGAGGACAACCGGGACCACCTGGTGGTGATCCTGGCCGGCTACCCGGCGGGGATGGACCGGCTGCTGGCCGCCAATCCGGGGCTGTCCTCGCGGTTCACCACCCGGGTGGACTTCCCGAGCTACCGCCCCGCGGAACTGACCTCGATCGGCGGGGTGCTGGCCGACGCGAACGGGGACCGGTGGGACGAGGAGGCCCTGGAGGAGCTGCGCAGCGTCAGCGGGCACGTGGTGGAGCAGGGCTGGATCGACGAGCTCGGCAACGGGCGGTTCCTGCGGACGCTGTACGAGAAGAGCTGCGCGTACCGGGACCTGCGGCTGGCGGGGTTCTCCGGGGAGCCCTCGCGGGACGACCTGGCGACGCTGCGGCTGGCCGACCTGATGCAGGCGTACGGGGAGGTCCTGTCGGGGCGCGGCCCCGACGGCCCGGGACGGTCCGAGCCCCCGGTGTAGGGGGCCCGGACCGTGCTCCGGACGGTGGTGCGCGCGGCCCGCTAGGCGCTGCGCGCGTAGGTGCGGTGGGCGGGGTCGCGGACCTCGCCGACCAGCATCTCCAGGACGTCCTCCAGGGCGACCAGGCCCAGGACCCGGCCGGCCGGGTCGGCGACCTGCGCCAGGTGGGTGGCGTCGCGGCGCATGACGCTGAGGGCGTCGTCCAGCGGGAGGGTGGAGCACAGGACGGTCATCCGGCGCCACACCCGCTGCGGGACGGCCCGCTCGCGGTCCTCCAGGTCGAGGACGTCCTTGACGTGGAGGTAGCCCATGAAGGCACCGGTGTCGGAGCGGACCGGGAAGCGCGAGTAGCCGGTGCGCACGGTCAGCTGTTCGATCTGGCGCGGGGTGACGGCCGGGCCGACGGTGACGAGCCGGCCGGGGGCCAGCAGGACGTCGGTGACCGGGCGGCTCCCCAGTTCGAGGGCGTCCTCCAGGCGTTCCTGCTCGACGGGTTCGAGGAGTCCGGCCTGCCGGGAGTCCTCGACGAGCCGGCCGAGCTGGGCGCTGGTGTAGACGGCCTCGACCTCGTCCTTCGGCTCGACCTTGAACAGTCGCAGGACGAGCGCGGCGCAGGCGCCCAGGGCGCTGGTCACCGGCCCGCAGAGGCGGGCGAAGGCGACCAGGCCGGGGCTGAACCACAGGGCGGTCCGCTCGGGGGCGGCCATGGCGAGGTTCTTCGGGACCATCTCGCCGATGACCAGGTGCAGGAAGACCACGGCGGCGAGGGCGAAGGCGTACCCGAGGGGGTGGACCAGGCCCACCGGCACGTGGGCGGCCTCGAAGAGGGGTTCCAGGAGCCGGGCCACGGTGGGCTCGGCGACCGCGCCGAGGGTGAGCGAGCACATGGTGATGCCGAACTGGGCGGCGGCCATCATGCGCGGCAGGTTCTCCAGGCCGTGGAGCACCTGGCGGGCCCGCTTGGAGCCGGCCGCCAGGGGCTCGATCTGGCTGCGGCGTACGGAGACGAGCGCGAACTCGGCGCCGACGAAGAAGCCGTTGGCCAGGACGAGGAGCAGGGCGAAGAGGAGCTGGAGGGCGTTCACCGGCGGCCCGCCGGTTCCGGTTCGGCCGGGGCCGGGACGGCTCCGAGCGGGGCGGTGCGCACCAGTCGGACGCGTTCGGCCCGGTAGCGGCGGACCTGGCGGACGGACAGCTTCCAGCCGGGCAGCTCCGCGCGGTCACCGGGGGCGGGGATCCGGCCCAGCAGGTCGGCGACGAGGCCGGCGACGGTCTCGTAGGGGCCCTCGGGGACCTCCAGGCCTATGCGGCGCAGGGTGTGGACGCGGCAGCTGCCGTCGGCCTCCCAGGAGGGGCGGCCGTCCTCGGCGGGCACGGCGGCCAGTTCGGGGCTGCCGTCCTCGGCGAGGTCGTGCTCGTCGCGGACCTCGCCGACGAGTTCCTCCACGATGTCCTCCAGGGTGACCACCCCGGCCGTGCCGCCGTACTCGTCGACGACCACGGCCATGGGCTGTTCGCTGCGCAACCGTTCCAGCAGGGGCTGCACCGGCAGGGAGCCGGGCACCAGCAGCGGGGTGACGCAGATGCGGTTGACGGTGGTGCGGGAGCGTTCCGCCTCGGGCACGGCGAGGGCGTCCTTGAGGTGGACCACGCCGGTGATCTCGTCGATCCGCTCGCGGTAGACCGGGAAGCGGGACAGGCCGGTGGCGCGGGTCAGGTTCAGGACGTCGGCCGCGGTGGCCGTGTGCTGGAGGGCGCTGACCTTCACGCGGGGGGTCATGACGTGCTGGGCGGTGAGCTCGCCCAGCGAGAGGGTCCGTACGAAGAGGTCGGCGGTGTCCTGTTCGAGGGCGCCGGCCTGGGCCGAATGGCGGACCAGGGAGACCAGTTCGCCGGGGGTGCGGGCGGAGGCCATCTCCTCGGCGGGTTCGACGCCGAGCGCCCGCACGAGGCGGTTCGCGACGGCGTTGAGGGTGGCGATGACGGGCCGGAAGGCCCGGGAGAAGACCTGCTGGGGGCCGGCCACGACGCGGGCCACCTGGAGCGGACGGGAGACCGCCCAGTTCTTCGGGACGAGTTCGCCGACGACCATCTGGACGGCGGAGGCGAGCAGCATGCCGAGGACGACGGCCGCGCCGGGGACGGCTCCGCGGGGCAGGCCGGTCGCGGCGAGCGGCCCCGACAGGAGTGCGGCGAGGGCCGGTTCGGCGAGCATGCCGACGACGAGCGAGGTGATGGTGATGCCGAGCTGGGTGCCGGAGAGCTGGAAGGACAGCTCCCGGAGGGCTTCGACGACCGTGCGGGCGCGGCGGTCGCCTTCGGCCGCGGCGCGTTCGGCCTCGGGTCTCTCGACCGTGACGAGGCCGAACTCGGCCGCCACGAAGAAACCGTTGGCGAGGATCAGGGCGAAGGCCGCCACGAGCAGGAGTAGCGGGATGGTCATGCCGCCGCCTCCGCGGGGAGGGCGGCGCGGGTACTACCGGACGATCCGTCCATTGCTGGAGGGAGTCACTCCTCTGGTCGAAGGTGCCCACGGGCCACGGGGTCCCGGGGCGGGTGGGAGGGCGCACGTGCGCGCCCCGCCACCAGGTTAGTCATTGAGATCGCGGCCGCAATGGGACGCAGCGAGGAGACCGGGCGGGCTCAGCTGCCGGTGGCGCCGCTTCCCCTGGTCTCGGCGAGGGCGCGCAGGGCGCGGGCGTCGTCGATCGCGCGGGCCCTGGCGATGCCGGGCTGGATGCCGAGGACGGGCAGGCTGGTGCCGTCGCTGAGGTCCAGGAACACCCAGGGGTCGCCGGGGCGGAGGTTGACCCGCAGGATCTGCGGCCATTCGAGGCGGCGGGTGGTGGTCAGGTTGACCACGGTGACGCCCGTCTCGTCCGCGACCACCTTGGGGCGGCTGAGCAGGACGAGGACGGAGGACATCAGTGCGGCGGTGACGATGAAGCTGACCCGTTCGCCGGGGCTGAGGCTCTCCAGGAGCAGCGCGATCGCGGTGATCGTGGCGAACATGGCGAGCCCGACGCCCAGCAGCACCGCCCGGGTGCGGGTCGGCCGGAAGGTGACCGGCAGGGCGGGTGGGGCGGACGGGGCGGCGGACTCGCTCATGGCGCTGGTGATGCCTTCTGGAGGGGGCGTACGGATCGGGACGGCGTACGGGTCAGAGCCGGCAGGCGTGGATCGAGGTGGTGAGGATCGCACGGGCGCCGAGCTCGTACAGGTCGTCCATGATCCGCTGGGCTTCCTTGGCGGGGACCATGGCGCGGACGGCGACCCAGCCCTCGTTGTGGAGCGGGGAGATCGTCGGCGACTCCAGGCCCGGGGTGAGGGCGACGGCGCGCTCCAGGTGCTCGGCGCGGCAGTCGTAGTCCATCATCACGTAGCTGCGGGCCACGAGGACGCCCTGGAGGCGGCGCAGGAACTGCGCGACCTTGGGCTCGTCGACGCCGGCGCCGGTACGGCGGATGACGGTGGCCTCGGACTTGAGGATCGGCTCGCCGATGACCTCCAGGCCGGCGTTGCGCAGGCTGGTGCCGGTCTCGACGACGTCGGCGATGACCTGCGCGACGCCCAGTTCGATGGCGGTCTCGACGGCGCCGTCCAGGTGGACGACGGAGGCGTCGATGCCCTGGTCGGCGAGGTGCTTGGCGACGATGCCCTCGTAGGAGGTGGCGATCGTCATGCCGCCGAAGTCCTCGGGGCCCTTGGCGGTGCCGGGCTTGGTGGCGTAGCGGAAGGTGGACCGGCCGAAGTTCAGCGGCAGGATCTCCTCGGCGTTGGCCCCGGAGTCGAGCAGCAGGTCGCGGCCGGTGATGCCGATGTCGAGCTTGCCCGACGCGACGTAGATCGCGATGTCCTTCGGGCGGAGGTAGAAGAACTCGACCTCGTTGTCGGGGTCGACCGTGACGAGTTCCTTGGACTCCTTGCGCTGGCGGTAGCCGGCCTCATGGAGCATCGCCGACGCCGGTCCGGAGAGTGAACCCTTGTTGGGGACGGCGATGCGCAGCATGGGGCTTCCTTGGGTGCGTGGCGTGGATGCGAAAGGGGTGCGTGGGCGTGCGGGCGCGGGACCCGCGGCGAGGAGCTGCGGCCTAGAGGTGCGCGTAGACGTCGTCGAGGGAGATCCCGCGCGCCACCATCATCACCTGAACGTGGTACAGCAGCTGGGAGATCTCTTCGGCGGCGGCTTCCTTGCCCTCGTACTCGGCGGCCATCCAGACCTCGGCGGCCTCCTCGACGACCTTCTTGCCGATGGCATGGACGCCCTTGCCGACGAGCTCGGCGGTGCGCGAGGTGCTGGGGTCGCCGTTGGCGGCCTTGAGCTGGAGCTCGGTGAAGAGCTCCTCGAAGGTCTTGGGATTGTTCGCCATGATGGTCCTCAGAATAAGGGGTCCCGCGCCGGCGCTCAGCGCCAGGGTTCGCTGACGGTCCGCAGGGTCATGGCGGTGGAGACGGCGGCGGTGACCGCTTCGTGCCCCTTGTCCTCGTTCGACCCTTCGAGTCCGGCGCGGTCCAGCGCCTGCTCATCGTTGTCGCAGGTCAAGACGCCGAAGCCAACGGGGACTCCGGTGTCGATCGACACCTGTACCAGGCCTTGGGTGACGCCCTGGCAGACGTAGTCGAAGTGCGGGGTGCCGCCGCGGATGACCACTCCGAGGGCGACGATGGCATCGTAACCGCGACCGGCGAGTACCTTCGCCACGACCGGCAGCTCGAAGCTGCCGGGGACGCGGAGCAGGGTGGGCTCGTCGATGCCCAGCTCGTGCAGGGCCCGCAGGGCGCCGTCGACGAGTCCGTCCATGACCTTCTCGTGCCACTGGGCCGCGATCACGGCCACCCGGAGGTCTCCGCAGTTCTTCACGCTCAGTTCGGGTGCGCCCTTGCCGCTCACAGCTCTGCTCCTCGGTTCTTCGTGGTGGTGGTACGGGTGTGTGTGACGGGTGTGTGTGACGGGGTCACTGGTTGCCGCAGGCGGAGGTGGGGACGGCCCCCTCCAGCCAGGGCAGGTCGTGGCCCATCCGGTCGCGCTTGGTGCGCAGGTAGCGCAGGTTGTGCTCGCCGGCCTCGATGGGCATCTGCTCCCGGCCGCTGACGGCGATGCCGTGGCGGACGAGCGCGTCGGACTTGTCGGGGTTGTTGGTCAGCAGCCGGACGCTGCGCACGCCGAGGTCGGCGAGGATCTGGGCGCCGGCCCCGTAGTCGCGGGCGTCGGCGGGGAGGCCGAGTTCCAGGTTGGCGTCCAGCGTGTCGCGACCGCGCTCCTGGAGCTCGTAGGCGCGCAGCTTGGACAGCAGGCCGATGCCCCGGCCCTCGTGGCCGCGCAGGTAGACGACCACCCCGCGGCCCTCGGCCTGGATGCGGGCCATGGCGGCCTGGAGCTGGGGGCCGCAGTCGCAGCGCTGGGACTGGAAGATGTCGCCGGTCAGGCATTCGGAGTGCATCCGGACCAGGACGTCCTCGCCGTCGCCGACCTCGCCGTGGACGAGGGCGACGTGCTCGACGCCGTCGACGGTGGAGCGGAAGCCGTACGCGGTGAACTCGCCGGCGGCGGTCGGCAGGCTGACCTCGGCCTCGCGCCGGACGGTCGGCTCGGCGGAGCGGCGGAAGGCGATCAGGTCCTCGATGGAGATGATCGTCAGGCCGTGCTTGCGGGCGAAGGGGATCAGCTCGGGCAGGCGCAGCATGACGCCGTCCTCGCCGGCGATCTCCACGATGGCGCCGGCCGGGCGCAGGCCCGCGAGGCGGGCGAGGTCGACGGCGGCCTCGGTGTGGCCGTTGCGGACCAGCACGCCGCCGGGCTTGGCGCGCAGCGGGAAGACGTGGCCGGGGCGGACGAAGTCCGCGGCCTCGGAGGTGCCGTTGGCGAGCAGGCGCAGGGTGGTGGCGCGGTCGGCGGCGGAGATGCCGGTGGTGACGCCGTGGGCGCCGCTCGCGTCGACGGAGACGGTGAAGGCCGTCTGCATCGACTCGGTGTTGTGCCGGACCATCTGCGGGAGTTCCAGGCGGTCCAGCTCCGGGCCCTCCATGGGGGCGCAGATCAGGCCGCGGCACTCGCTCATCATGAACGCGATGATCTCGGGGGTGGCCTTCTCGGCGGCGATGACGAGGTCGCCCTCGTTCTCGCGGTCCTCGTCGTCGACGACGACCACGGGGCGGCCGGCGGCGATGTCGCGGATGGCCTGCTCGACGGGGTCGAGGAGGAAGGTCTCCTGCGGGCCGGATTCGGGGACGTCGGGCACGGGCTTGAGGGGGGTCATGCCGTTGCTCCTTCGAGGGCCGGGGCGGGGGTGGTGCGCGAGCGCTGGTACCAGTCGTAGGCGCCCCAGAGCACGAGGGCTCCGTAGATCACGTAGACGAAGGCGGAGAAGGCGTAGCCGCTGGTGAAGGCGAGGGGGACGCCGACCGCGTCGACGAGCAGCCAGGCGAACCAGAACTCGACGAGTCCCTTGGCCTGGGCGTACATGGCGACGATGGTGCCGACGAAGATGTAGGCGTCCGGCAGCGGGTTCCAGGACATCCACGGGTAGAGGGTGAACAGCCCGGTGACGGCCAGCGTGCCGACGGCGGCGGCGCCGAGGAGCAGGCCGCGCTCGCGCCAGGTGGCGAAGCGGACGGCCAGGGAGGCGTCCTGGGCCTGCCGCTTGCCGCGGCTCCACATCGTCCAGCCCCACAGGGCGACCACCATGACGACGACCTGCTTGCCGGCGTTGCCGGAGAGGTGCCCGGCGGCGAACGCGACGAAGAGGATGGCGCCGGAGAGGAACTGGGTCGGCCAGGTCCATATGGAACGCCGCCAGCCGAGGGCGAGGGCGGCCAGGCCCATGGTGTTGCCGATCGCGTCCGACCAGATGATCTTCTGGCCGAAGGCGGTGAAGGCTTCGGAGTTCAGCCAGGTCAGGGCGCTCACCGGTCCGTTTCCTCCGTGTCGTTGGGGGTCGCTGCCAGGGGGTCCACGCCGGCCGCGAGGAGGCGCTCGACGTACTTCGCGAGGACGTCGACTTCGAGGTTGACCGGCTCACCGGGCTGCTTGATGCCCAGGGTGGTCAGCGCGAGGGTGGTGGGGATGAGGCTGATGGTGAAGGAGTCGGCGGCGGCCTCGACCACGGTGAGGCTGACGCCGTCCACAGTGATAGAGCCCTTCTCTACGACGTACCTTGAAAGCTTCTCCGGGAGCGCGATCCGGACGAGCTCCCAGTGCTCCGAAGGGGTACGGGAGAGGATCTCGCCGGTGCCGTCCACGTGGCCCTGGACGAGGTGGCCGCCGAGGCGTCCGCCGAGGGCCATGGGGCGCTCCAGGTTGACCCGGGAGCCCGCGGTCAGCGCACCGAGGCTGGAGCGGTCGAGGGTCTCCTGCATGACGTCGGCGGTGAACTCGCCGTCGGCGGTCTCCACGACGGTCAGGCAGACGCCGTTGACGGCGATCGAGTCGCCGTGCTTGGCGTCCTCGGTCACCACGGGGCCGCGCAGGCGGAAGCGGGAGGCTTCGGCGAGCTGCTCGACGGCGGTGACCTCGCCCAGTTCTTCGACGATTCCGGTGAACACTCAGTGCTCCTTGAGGGGCGTGCGGACGGTGGGGACTGCGGTGATGCGGAGATCGGGGCCGACGCGGACGGCCTCGGTGAGGTCGAGGCGCACCGCGTCGGAGATGGTGTCCACGCCGGCGCCGGCGAGGGCGGCGGGGCCCGCGCCGAGGAGGGCCGGGGCGAGGTAGCCGATCACCCGGTCGACGGCTCCGGCCCGCAGGAAGGTGCCCGCGAGGGTGGGTCCGCCTTCCAGGAAGAGGGAGCGCACGCCGCGGGCGTAGAGCCGGCCGAGCAGGTCGTGGACGCCGATGTGGCCGTCGCGCAGCGGCATGCGCAGGACCTCGACACCGGGCAGGTGCCGGGTGTCGGCGTCCTCGCCGACGACGATCAGGGTGGGTGCGGCGTCGTCGAGGATGCGGGCGGTGGGCAGCACGGTGGCGTGGGTGTCGAGGGCGATCCGCAGGGGCTGGGTCGCGCCCACGACGCCGCGGACGGCGAGGTGTGGGTCGTCCTCGCGCAGGGTGCCGCCGCCGACGAGGACGGCGTCGCACTCGGCGCGCAGCCGGTGGACGTCGGCCCGGGACTCGGCGGAGGTGATCCACCGGCTGGTGCCGTCCGCGGCGGCGCTGCGGCCGTCGAGGGTGGCGGCGTACTTCCAGGTGACGTGGGGGCGGCCGAGCCGTACGGAGGTCAGCCAGGCGGCGTTGCCCGCCTCGGCCTCCGCGCGGAGCAGTCCGCCCTCGGCGGTGATCCCCGCCGCGCGCAGGGTGGCGCCACCGCCGCTGGCCTGCGGGTTCGGGTCGGCCACGGCGTAGAGCACGCGGGTGACGCCGGCCTCGATCAGGGCCTGGGCGCAGGGGCCCGTGCGGCCGGTGTGGTTGCAGGGTTCGAGGGTGACGTACGCGGTGCCGCCGCGGGCCGCCGCGCCCGCCTGGCGCAGGGCGTGGACCTCGGCGTGCGGGCCGCCTGCCCGTTCGTGCCAGCCCTCGCCCACGACGGCGCCGGAGGGGTCGGTGATCACGCAGCCGACGACGGGGTTGGGGCTGGTGGAGCCGAGGCCGCGGGCGGCGAGCTCGATGGCACGCCTCATGGCGGGCACGTCGGTGCCGTGTACTGCGTTCGCGTCGGCGTGGTTCGCCACCGGGTCCTCCTGCCTCATCGGGCACGGACTCCGGGGCCTGTCGGGATACGACAGATGAAGCGGGTGAGCACACGCGGGAACGCCGAGGCCGGGAACACGGTCCGTCTGACACGTGTCCCTTGGGGAAACGCCGATGGACCGCCGACGGCGGCGTACCGGTGACTGGCCCGCCGCGCACTGCCTCCCATCCGGACTTTAACCGTCGGTCCAGGAATTTCACCTGGTCAACCGGCCGCTGGATGCGGACGGGTCGCGGACTATACCGCCGGTTCGGAATTACACCGACCCCGGAGTGCGCTGCTACTGGTACTACGGCCAGTGTGCCACGGGGGATCGGGGGCCATGCGGGTGAAGCGCTGTGGCCTGGGTCACAAACCAGCCGTTCTTGAGCGGCGCAGTCGCGCCACCCGCACCCGTGGACACCCCCGCACCCGGCTTTGGTCCAGACCTATTGACGGGTTGGTCTAGTCCTCTTAACGTTCCCTTCATCTTCCCCGGGGAGCCGGCCTGCCGACGTGCGCACGTCACGGGCCAACCAGCGCCACGTTCCTGCTCGTTGCCGCACGTTGTGTCCTGCCATCCTCCCCTCCCCAGGAGGCACCATGCCGTCCCCCACACGTACGAGAGCCCTGCTCCTGGCATCCGGCGCCGCGATCGCCGGACTGCTGGTCGGCGGGCTCTCGACGGGCGTCTCCCACGCCGCCGACAACGAGGGCTGTCGCCCCGACGGTCTCTACAAGACCGCCGGCGTGGACGTCCCGTACTGCTCGGTCTACGACTCCGAAGGCCGCGAGAAGATGGGCGCCGACCACCAGCGCCGCGTCATCGGCTACTTCACCGGCTGGCGTACGGGCAAGGACGGCACCCCCGCCTACCTCGCCGGCAACGTCCCGTGGTCCAAGGTCACCCACCTGAACTACGCCTTCGCCCACGTCGGGGCCGACAACAAGATCTCGGTCGGCGCGGACAACGCGAACAACGCCGCCACCGGGATGACCTGGCCCGGCGTCGCCGGCGCGGAGATGGACCCGGCCCTCCCCTACAAGGGCCACTTCAACCTCCTGAACAAATTCAAGAAGCAGTACCCGAACGTCAAGACGCTCATCTCCGTGGGCGGCTGGGCGGAGACCGGCGGGTACTTCGGCGACGACGGCAACCGCGTCGCCTCGGGCGGCTTCTACTCGATGGCCACCAACGCCGACGGCTCCGTCAACCAGGCGGGCATCGACACCTTCGCGGACTCCTCGGTGGAGTTCATCCGCACGTACGGTTTCAACGGCGTCGACATCGACTACGAGTACCCCACCACCATGAAGGACGCGGGCAACCCGCTGGACTGGCAGCTGTCCAACGCCCGCCGGGCCGGTCTCGTCAAGGGCTACGCGGCCCTGATGAAGTCGCTGCGCGAGAGGCTCGACCGCGCGGGCGCCGCCGACGGCAGGCACTACCTGCTCTCCGTCGCCGCCCCCTCCTCCGGCTACCTGCTGCGGGGCATGGAGACCTTCCAGATGCAGCAGTACCTGGACTACGTCAACATCATGTCCTACGACCTGCACGGCGCCTGGAACGAGTACGTCGGCCCCAACGCCTCGCTCTTCGACGACGGCAAGGACGGCGAGCTGGCCGCCGCGAGCGTCTACTCCACCTCCCAGTACGGCGGCACCGGCTACCTGAACACCGACTGGGCCTACCACTACTTCCGCGGGTCCATGCCGTCGGGCCGGATCAACATCGGCCTGCCGTACTACACCCGCGGCTTCAAGAACGTGCAGGGCGGCACGGACGGCCTGTGGGGCAGGGCCCCGGCCACCACCTGCCCGGCCGGCGCGGGCCTGACCAAGTGCGGTGACGGCGCGGTCGGCATCGACAACCTCTGGCACGACCTGGACACCAACGGCGTCGAGTCCCCGGCGGGCTCCAACCCGATGTGGCACGCGAAGAACCTGGAGAAGGGCGTCGTAGGCGACTACGTCACGAAGTACGGCTTCCCCGCGAACACCACGCTGACCGGCACCTACGCCCGCAAGTACGACTCCACCCTGGTGGCGCCGTGGCTGTGGAACGCGCAGAAGAAGGTCTTCCTGTCGACGGAGGACGAGCAGTCCGTCGCCGCCAAGGCCGACTACGTGGTGGACAAGGGCATCGGCGGCACGATGGTGTGGGAGCTCGCGGGCGACTACTCCTACAACGCGGCCAAGGGCCAGTACGAGATGGGCGACACCCTCACCTCCCTGATGTACGACAAGTTCAAGGCGGCCACCCCGTACGGCGCGAAGAAGGCGGGCGCCGCCCTGCCGGCGCAGGCGGTCGACATCAAGACGGAGTTCACCGAGTTCAAGCTGGGCGACTCCAACTACCCGATCACCCCGAAGCTCAAGATCACCAACAACACGAAGAGCACGCTGCCCGGCGGCACGGAGTTCCAGTTCGACTACGGGACCTCAGCCCCGGCCAACGCCTCGGACCAGTCCGGCTTCGGCACGAAGGTGATCTCCACCGGTCACAGCGGAAGCAACGTCGGCGGCCTGAAGGGGGACTTCCAGCGGGTCTCCCTGAAGCTGCCGGCCTGGCAGACGCTGGCCCCCGGCGCCTCGGTCGACCTGGCGTTCAACTACTACCTGCCGGTATCCACCCCCTCCAACTGGACGGTGAACATCTCCGGCACCACGTACGCCCTGGCCGGCGACCTGGCGCGCGGCACGACGGTCGTGGAACCGGGCACCACCACGCCCCCGACCACGCCTCCCACCACCCCGCCGACCACTCCCCCGACGACGCCGCCGACCACTCCCCCGACCACTCCTCCGGGCGGGACCTGCGCGAGCCCTGCGTACGTGGCGGGCACGGTCTACAACAGCGGCAGCCTCGTCTCCCACAAGGGCCACACCTGGAAGGCCCAGTGGTGGACGCAGAACGAGGAGCCCGGCACCACCGGCGACTGGGGCGTCTGGAAGGACCAGGGAGCCTGCTGATCCCCCCGCGTGACACGTGAGGACCCGGTGGCCCGGCGGCCACCGGGTCCTCGCACGTTCCGGCGTCCTCCCCGGCGCGGGGTGTCACGTTCCGGCGGGCCGGACTGTCACCTGGGGGAGAGCACTCCCGACGGAAGGACCCGCACACCATGAGCACCATCGTCGTCACCGGCGGCACCGGCACCCTGGGCACCCCGCTCGCCGCCCGGCTGCGGGAGGCGGGCCACGAGGTCCGGGTCCTGAGCCGGCACTCGGAGCACTACCCGGTCGACCTGCGCGACGGCCGGGGGCTGGACGCGGCCCTCGCGGGCGCGGAGGTGCTCGTGCACTGCGCGAGCAGCCCGCGCGGGGGCGACGAGGAGGCCGCCCGGCACCTGATCGGGGCGGCCCGCCGGGCCGGGACCGTCCGCAACCTCGTGTACATCTCGATCGTCGGGGTGGACGTGGTCCCCTTCGGCTACTACCGGACCAAACTGGCGGTGGAACGCCTGCTGGAGGGGTCCGGGCTGGGCGTCACGATCCTGCGCACCACCCAGTTCCACGACCTGGTGGCCCAGGTGGTGACCACCGCCGCGAAGCTGCCGGTGGTGCTGCTGCCCCGGGGCGTACGGGTCCAGCCGATCGCCGTCGGGGAGGTCGCGGACCGGCTGGCGGAGCTCGCGACACCGCGGCCCTCGGGCCGGGTCCCGGACATGGGCGGGCCCGAGGTCCGCCCCCTGACGGACTGGGCCCGGACCTACCTCGCGGCGACGGGGAGCCGGCGACCGGTGGTGGGCGTCCCGCTCGCGGGCCGGACGTACGCCGCCTTCGTGCGCGGCGGGCACCTGGCCCCGGCCCGTGCCGTGGGCCGCGGCACGTTCGCACAGTTCCTGGACCGGCGCACGGCGGCCCGGGGCTGAGGGCCCCGGGGAGGCGGTGAACGGGTCCGCCGGTCCTCCGTCCGTGGGAAGCGGGACCGCCGCCGGGTGTCCACCGGGGTGCGGGCCCCGCACCCCGGATACGTTGCGCGCGCAGTCGGCAGGCGGGCCGCGGCAGAGCGGTGCCCGCGGAGCAGCGCACGGGAGTGGAAGACAGACATGGCGAATCCCCGGATCAGGACGGCCGCGCGCCTGGGCCTGTGTGCCGTCGTCGCGGCCGTCTGGCAGTTGGTGCCGTTGCAGGCCGAGGCGAAGCCGTCGCACGAGCTGCTGGTTCCGGGGAAGTACCCGACGATCCAGGCCGCGATCGACGCCGCCCGGCCCGGGGACCGGATCAGTGTCCGGCCGGGTGTCTACCGGGAGCAGGTGGTGATCGGCAAGGACGTGTCGATCACCGGTTCGGGCGCCGGGAAGACGACGATCCTGGCTCCGCGGACCCTGGTCCCCGGCGAGGACGGCGGCACGTCGATCGTGGAGGTCCACGGCGGCGCCTCCGTGGCACTGTCCCGGCTCGCCGTCAGCGGGCCGGGCTCCGGGACCTGCGACGACGGCGCGCTCGGCTCCGGCATCCGGGTCCTGGGCGGTGCCCGGCTCGACCTCGGCCACGCCCGCGTCAGCCACATCACGGACACGCCCGCGGCGGCCTGCGCCCACAGCGCGGTGGCCGTCTTCGTGGGGGACCTGCCGACCGGGACGGGTTCGGTGTCGATCCACGACAGCGAGATCTCCGACTACCAGGGCTCGGCCGTCACCGTCCTCAACGCGGGTTCGAGCGCCACGGTCACCGACAGCACCGTCACCGGACACCCGCGGCTGTCGACCGACGGGATCGGGTTCGTCGCGGGCGCGGCCGGGCGCGTCACCCGGAACACCATCAGCGGCAACGACTGCCGGGAACCGGACCCGTTCTGCGGCCCGGACTTCTTCGGCGAGACCCAGCACGCGGGCGTCGTCACCACGACGCCGGGCACGGTGGTCGAGCACAACCGGCTCGTGGGCAACCACATCGGGATCTACGCCGTCGGCGGATCGGACACCATCGGGCACAACGACATCGTGCGGAGTTCGTACTTCGGCACGGCCCTGCAGGACGGCTCCTTCACGGTCCGCGACGACCGGATCGACGGCGGTGTCGGCGGCGTCGCGGTGGTCGCCGCTTCGGCCGACACGAAGGCCGTGCTCGACGGGGTGCGCATCGGGCGGACGTCCGGGGCTCCGGTCCGCACCTTCGAGTGCTGCGGCTTCACCGCCACGGTCACCGTGCGGCCGTAGCGGGGTCGGGCCGTGACCCGTCAGGGGCCGAAGAGGACCGACTGGGCCGCTTCGCGGGCGGCCAGGCGGGCGCCCTCCAGGACGGCCGGGTCGCCGAGGGCGGTGGCGCGGACCTCGGTCGGTACGGGGGTGAGGGTGGCGAGGCGGCGCTCGACGCGGGCGGCCAGGGCCTCGCCGCCCGCGTGGCCGAGTCCGCCGCCGAGTACCACGCAGCCGGGGTCGAGGATCGCGGCGACGGCCGCTGCCCCGAGCGCCAGCCGCTCCGCGAGCGCGTCCAGGAAGGCCTCCCCGGCGGCCCCGGCGACGGCCTCCTCGGCCGGCCCCCGGAAGCCGTGCCCGCGCGCGAGGGCGCCGACCGCCGACCGGCCCGCCAGGGCGTGGAAGCCGCCGGCGCATGCGGTGGCGGAGGGCAGCCCGGCCGTTCCGGGGACCGGGAGGAAGCCGATCTCACCGGCCCCGCCGGAGGCGCCCCGGCGCAGCCGCCCGTCGAGGACCACGGCGGCGCCCACGCCGTCGCCGAGCCACAGCAGTACGAAGGAGTCCAGGTCCCGGGCGGCCCCGGCGCGCTGCTCGGCCAGGGCCGCCAGGTTGGTCTCGTTCTCGACCGCCACCGTGGCGGGCAGCCGCCGCCGCAGGGCGGCGACCAGGTCCCGGTGCCAGGCGGGCAGGGCGCCGGTGCCGCGCAGCTCGCCGCCGCCCGGGGCGACCAGGCCGGGGGCCCCCACGACCACGGTGTGCAGCGCCCCGGCGCCCGTCCGCGCGGTCAGGGCCTCCAGCCGGTCCACGGCCTCCTCCACCGCGTCGACGGGCAGCGCGGTCCGGCCCAGCGGGCGGCCCAGCAGGTCGGTGACCACGGCGGTCGCGCTGTCGGTCCGCACGTCCAGGGCGGCGAGGTGGGCCCGGCGGGCGACGATCCCGTAGAGGCGGGCGTTGGGGCCGCGGCGCTGTTCGCCGGACTCCCCCACGACCTCGATCAGCCCGGCCTCGGTGAGCCGTTCGACGAGGTCGGCCACGGAGGGGCGGGACAGTCCGGTGAGCTGCTTGAGCCGGCTCGCCGTCAGCGGGCCCTCCTCCTGGAGGAGTTCGAGGGCGAGGCGGTCGTTGATGGCCCGGGCGGTGCTCGGGGAGGCGGGGGACTTCGCGGCGGCGGGGGTCAGCACCTTGGCAGGGGTCACGGCGCCCATCTTAGGGAGGGGGAAACCATTAACTATCAGGCAGGGTCCCTGATAGTTTACGCCCATGACACGGCCCAGAACCGGGGAACCCGGCCCCAGCCCGGCGCGCCTGCGCCATGCCCGCTTCGCCATCGCCGCGGTCTTCTGCGCCCACGGCGCCGTCACCGGATCCTTCGCCACCCGCATCCCCTGGATCCAGCAGCACGCCGGTCTCAGCGCGGGCACCCTGGGCCTGGCCCTCGCCTTCCCCGCGCTCGGCGCCGCCCTCGCGATGCCGCTGGCCGGCCGGATCAACCACCGGTTCGGCGCCCGCAACGCCCTGCGCGGCCTGCTGGCACTGTGGACCCTGTCCCTGATCCTGCCCAGCCTGGCCCCGGACTTCGCCGTGCTGTGCTGCGTGCTGTTCGTCTACGGAGCCACCTCGGGCATGGCCGACGTCGCCATGAACGCGCTCGGCGTGGAGACCGAGAACCGTCTCGGCCGCTCGATCATGTCCTCGCTGCACGGCATGTGGAGCGTGGGCGCCCTGCTCGGCTCGGCGGCCGGGACGGTCGCGGCGCACGCGGGGGCCGACGCCCGGCTGCACCACCTGATCGCCGCGCTCGCCCTGACGGCGGCCGGGCTGCTGGCCGTACGGGGCGTGCTGGACCTGCGCGGCGACGAGGACGCGCAGGCCCCCGCGCACTTCGCGCTGCCGCCGAGGTCCGCCCTGCTGATCGGGCTCGTCGGATTCTGCGCGGTCTTCGCCGAGGGCGCGAGCCTGGACTGGTCGGGCGTGTACCTGCGGGACGTGCTGCACACCGACGCGGGCCTGGCCGCCGCCTCGACGACCGCGTTCGCGCTGACCATGGCCCTGGCCCGGCTGGCCGGGGACCGGGTGGTGGACCGGTTCGGGGCGGTGCGCACGGTCCGGGCGGGCGGCGTCCTGGCCACCGCGGGCGGGCTGCTGGTGGTGACGGTCCGCCATCCGGCAGCGGCCCTGGGCGGCTTCGGGCTGATCGGGCTCGGCATCGCGGTGGTGGTGCCCCTGGCGTTCGCGGCGGCGGCGCGCAGCGGGCCGGCCCCGGCGCAGGCCATCGCGGGGGTCGCGACGATCACGTACACCTCGGGGCTGGTCGCGCCGTCGGCGATCGGCGCGGTGGCGGACGCGACCTCGCTCGTGGTCTCCTTCGCACTGGTCACACTGCTCGCGTTCGCCCTGATCGCGGGCGCGGCCGTACTGCGCGGCAGCAAGGCCCCGGGGGCGGCCGGAGCAGCGAACCAGGACGAACCCGCCTCTATGCGGCCGTAATATAACGGCTGGTCGTCACGTCGTACCGGCGCGCCGGCCACGATGTTCGACGACCCGGCGGAACGGAAGTGGTGGGAGATGGGCTTCGGCGTGCGCTGGACCCTGCACGGAGACGGGCGGACCCCCGCCCCCGGCGCGGTGGTGCGGCCGGACGAGCGGCTGTCGTGGCCGCGGACCGCCGGGCTCGGCGCCCAGCACGTCGTGGCGATGTTCGGCGCCAGTTTCGTCGCGCCGGTCCTCATGGGCCTGGACCCGAATCTGGCGATCATGATGTCGGGCATCGCGACCGTCATCTTCCTGCTCGCCACGCGCGGCCGGGTGCCCTCCTACCTGGGCTGCTCGCTCTCCTTCGTCGGCGTCGCCGCCGCGATCCGGGCGGGCGGCGGCGACAGCGCGGTCGTCACGGGCGCGGTGTTCGTGGTCGGCGTGGCGCTGTTCCTGGCGGGTCTGGCAGTCCAGCGCTTCGGCGCGCGGATCATCCACGCGGCGATGCCGCCGGTGGTGACGGGCGCGGTCGTGATGCTGATCGGCTTCAACCTGGCGCCGGTGACGGCCTCGACGTACTGGCCGCAGGACCAGTGGACCGCACTGCTGACCATGCTGTTCACGGGCATGGCCGTGGTCTGCCTGCGCGGCTTCTGGTCGCGGATCGCCATCTTCCTGGGCCTGGTCTTCGGGTACGCGATCTCCTGGATCTTCGACCTGGTCTTCGGGATGATCCACTCGACGACGGGCGGCCCCGAGGCGGTGAACCACTGGCGCCTGGACCTCTCGGGCGTCGGCGAGGCCGCCTGGATCGGGCTCCCGTCCTTCCACGCCCCGCAGTTCGAGTGGTCGGCGATCCTCATCGCGCTGCCGGTGGTGATCGCGCTGATCGCCGAGAACGCCGGTCACATCAAGGCCGTCGGCGAGATGACCGGCGACCCGCTCGACGACAAGCTCGGCACCGCCATCGCCGCCGACGGCGCCGCGTCCATGCTCTCCACGGCGGTCGGCGGCCCCCCGAACACCACGTACTCCGAGAACATCGGCGTCATGGCCGCCACCCGCGTGTACTCCACGGCGGCCTACTGGGCGGCGGCCGGCTTCGCCCTGCTCTTCGGCCTGTGCCCGAAGTTCGGCGCGGTCGTCGCCGCGATCCCGGGCGGGGTGCTCGGCGGCATCACCGTCATCCTCTACGGCATGATCGGCCTGCTCGGCGCGCAGATCTGGATCAACGGCGGGGTGGACCTGCGCAACCCGCTGAACCTGGTGCCGGCCGCGGCGGGCATCATCATCGGCATCGGCGGCGTCAAGCTGCAGTTCACCGAGACCTTCGAGCTCGGCGGCATCGCGCTCGGCACGATCGTGGTGATCACCGGCTACCACGCGCTGCGCCACTTCGCCCCGGCGCACCTCAAGCAGGAGCCCCTCCTCGACTCGGGCACCTCCGCCTACGACGACGGCCGGGACGGTCCGGACACGCCGCGTTGACGCCCGCTTCGCCCGAACCGGCGAAGCGTACGGCCAAGTTCCCCGCGCGCGGCGTCCCGGCTGCGACGCTGCCTGGCATGGAAGCGGTACTCGCGCGGATGCGCGCCCTCGACGAGCGGCTCCCCGCGCAGGACGGCGTGGCCGTCTTCAACCGGGTGTACCTGACGGTCACCCAGGCCCTCCACCACCGGATCGGCCACGGCGGTTTCCCCGCGCCCCGCCGGGCGGAGACGCTCGGCGTGCGGTTCGCGGAGCGGTACCTGACGGCGGTGGAGACGGACGGGCGGGCACCGGCCTGCTGGCGCCCGCTGCTCCAGTACCGCCGCCACCCGGGCGTGCGGCCGCTGCAGCACGCGCTGGCCGGGATCAACGCCCACATCGGGCACGACCTGGCCCTGGCGGTGGTCTCCTCCTGCCACTCCCTGGACTGCCCGCCCGCGGCCCTCGAAGCCGACTTCCACCGGGTCGGCGAGACCCTGGTCTCGCTGGAGGAACGCATCCGGGAGGACCTGATGCCGGGCCCGGACCTGCTGGAGGTCGCCGACCCGCTGACGCACCTGATCGGCTCCTGGAGCCTGGAGCGCGCGCGGGCCGGGGCCTGGGCGGCGGCCCGTCTGCTGTGGGCCCTGCGGCACGCCCCCGACCTGGCCGAGGAGTTCACCGAGTCCCTCGACTCCGGCGTCGGCCTGGTCGGCCGCTGCCTGCTCACGCCCTCGCCCCTGAAACCCCGTGCGATCCCGGCATGCAGGTCCTAGCCTCGGCGGATGACCAGCTTCGCCACGCACCGCCTCCGGGTGCACGACGCCGGCAGCCCGCCGTACCGGAGGCTGTCGGCGCTGCGCACCTGCCTGACGGAGTTCGCCCCGTACGGCTTCTACGCCACCTACCACCACCTGTGCCGCAGCGCCGGGATCCCGCGCGACCTGGACGAGGACCCCGGGTCGCTGGTGCGGGCGGTGGAGGAGCTCGACGAGGCGCGGCGGCTGTGGCTGGCGGAGCTCGCCTCCTGGCGGACCGGGCGGCGGGCGCAGAAGCGGGCCGGGGTGCGCCGGCCGGACCCGCCGCCGCCGTCGCAGGGGCTGTTCTGGCCGGACCCCGGATTCCATCCCGGCGGCCGGCTCGTCGAGGTGATGCCCGCCGTGATGCGCGGCCGGCCGGACCCCGAAGGCCACCAGGGCCGGGACGGCGCGTGCCCCGTGTGCGGGCCCGGCCGGGGAACGGTGGAATGGGACGGGGACGGGTACGGGAGGTACACCCTGTGCGCGGGGTGCGGCCTCGGGCTGGGCCGCAGGCCGCCCGGCCTGCCGGACGTGCGGGAGCGCGTCGAGGTGCGCTCCGCGTTCCGTCTCCGCCTGCACCTGATCTGGACGCGGGCGGAGGAGGAGGACCGGCGGCGGACATGAGAACGGGCCGCCGCCGCGCTCGTGCGCGGGGGCGGCCCGTGGCCTTGGTTCCCGGGGAGGATCAGTCCTCGGGGAGTTCGACCGGGGCGATCTCGTCGTAGACGTCGCCGGGGCCGGGGTTGCTCTCGTCGGTGGAGCCGCCCAGGTGGTGCATGACGCCCCAGACCGCGTTCAGGGCGGTCTGGACGGCGCCCTCGGCCCAGCCGGCCGTCCAGGAGATGTCGTCGCCCGCGAGGAAGATGCCGCGCTTGTCCTCGGGGAGGCGGTCCTGCATGAAGTGGGTGAACAGGCGCCGCTGGTAGCGGTAGTGGCCCGGCAGGTTCGCCTTGAACGCGCCCATGAAGTAGGGCTCGTTCTCCCAGGACACGGTCACCGGGTTGCCGATGATGTGGCGGCGGATGTCGACCTTGGGGTAGATCTCGCCGAGGGACTTCAGCATGACCTCCATCCGCTCGTTCGCGGACAGCGGCAGCCACTTGAGGCTGTCGTCGCACCAGGTGTACGAGAGGCAGATGACGGCCGGCTGGTCCGGGCCGTTGTCCAGCAGGTAGGTGCCGCGGGTCATGCGGTCGGTGAGGGTCATCGACATGACGTCGCGGCCCGTCTCCTCGTCCTTGTCCAGCCAGAACGGCCGGTCGACGGGGATGAAGAGCTTGCTGGACTCCATGTAGTGGGTGCGCTCGATCGCCGTCCAGTGGTCGATCGGGAACAGCGTGTCATCGCACTCGATCTTGGACAGGAGCATCCAGGACTGGGCGGTGAAGATCGCGGCGCGGTAGGTGCGGATGTCGCCGGACGCGTCGGTGACCGTGATGCGGTTGCCGGCGGTGCGGTGCAGGCGGGTCACCGCCGGGCGCGGGGCGCCCCCGTGCAGGGAGGACAGGGAGGTGCCCTGGGCCCAGTGCAGGATCTTCTCGGGCTCGCGCTCCCACAGCCGCAGCGGCAGCTGCTGCGAGCCGCCGACGATGCCGCGGTGGTGGTCGTCCGCCTCGGTGTAGACGACGCGCAGGATCTCCAGGATGGAGTTCGGGAAGTCGGTGTCCCAGCCGCCGGTGCCGAAGCCGACCTGGCCGAAGATCTCGCGCTTGCGGAAGGACTGGAAGGCCTCGGACTTGCAGAGGAAGCCGTAGAAGGTCTCGTCGTCGAGCTTCTCGACGAGCTTCGCCCAGATCTCGCGGATGCGCGGGACGTCCCGCTCGCGCATCGCGGTGTTCATGTCGGAGAAGTCCGCGCCCTCGTCCAGGCAGGCGTTCCACGCGGCGGACACGTCGCGGTAGACCTGCGGGAGGTCGGCGATGGTCTCGGCGTAGTGGGTCTCGCCCTTGAGGTCGACGACCGTGGAGGGGGTGGACTCGGCGAGCGGGTTCGGGAAGGGCTCCGTGACCAGACCGACGAGGTCGATGTAGTGCTGGAGGGCGGTGGAGGACGGCGGGAAGCGCATGGCGCCCATCTCCGCGGTCAGACCCTCGGTGCCCGCGCCCTCGAAGCCGACGGTGCGCAGCCGGCCGCCGATCTGGTCGGCCTCGTAGACGACGGGCTTGAGGCCCATCTTCATCAGCTCGTAGGCGGAGATGATGCCGGACAGACCGCCGCCGATCACGGCGACCTCGGTGCCGTGCTCGGTCGCCGGTATCTGACCGAGGCCCGCCGGGTGGGCGAGGAAGTCGTCGTACGCGTACGGGAAGTCCGGCCCGAACATGGTGATCGGGGGCTGACCGTCGCTGTGCGGGACGGCGGTGGTGGGCACCGTGGACGTCATGGGGGTACGTCTCCTTGCGGGGTGGGGCAGGGGCGGCGGGACTGGCGGCGGGGCGGGCTCAGACGAGGGAGGCGTAGAGCCCGGGGCGGCGGTCGCGCAGGTACGGGTTGGTCTCGCGCGAGGCCCGGAGGAGCTCGGGGTCGGCCTCGCCGAACACCATCTCCTCGCCGCGCCCGGCCCGGGTGCGGGTGACCCCGTCGGGACTGGCGAGGCAGCTGAGGCCGACGAACTCGAACTCGCCCTCGGGGCCGGTCCGGTTGACGTACGCGATGTACATCTGGTTCTCGAAGGCGCGGACGGGCACCAGCTGCTCGGCCACGAACTGGAACGGGTGCATCTGGGCGGTCGGGACCAGGAGGAGGTCGGTCCCGGCCAGCCCGTGGGCCCGTACGTTCTCGGGGAACTCCACGTCGTAGCAGATCATGATGCCGATGCGCAGGCCGTTCAGGTCCGCCTGGACGACGGGGGTGTCACCGGGGGTGAAGGCGTCCTGCTCGAAGCAGCCGAAGAGGTGGGTCTTGCGGTAGTTGGCGAGCGCGGCCCCGTCGGGGCCGATGAGCTGCGCCGAGTTGAAGACCGCGCCGTCCGCCTTCTCGGGGTAGCCGTACAGGACGGCGATCCCGTGGCGGCGGGCGATCTCGCCGATGGCGACGGCGGACGGGCCGTCGGCCGCTTCGGCGAGGCCGGGGACGTCCTGGAGGTCCAGCGCGTAGCCGGTCAGGAACATCTCCGAGGTCACGAGGAGCCCGGCCCCGCCCTGTGCGGCGCGCGCCGCGGCCTCGTCCAGCCGCTTCAGGTTCTCGGCGGTGTCGCCGAGCCGTCCGGAGCTCTGGAGGAGTGCGGTGCGCAGCGGGGGCATGGGCGTACCTCTGTGACAGATGGGGCGGGGGTCGTAAAACGGTACGTTCGGGCGTTCGACCGGGACAAGCCGTGAGCGTTGCGCTGGGCGCATCGATTCGTTGCGCGTTCTGCGGGGTGTGCGGCGATTCGTTGCGCCGCTGCCTCAGGAGGCCGCCCCGAAGGCCGGATGGGCGCGCAGGCGCCGGACGTACGCCCGCAGGTGCGGGCCGGCCGCGGGCAGGACGGCGGGGTCCAGCAGGGCCACCCACAGGTCCGCGTCGGCGACGGTCGGACGGTCTCCCAGAGCGTACGGGCGGACGGCGAGCCGGTGCTCCAGCAGGTCCAGGGCGGCGGACCGCCCTGCGTGCGGGGCGTCCGGGTCGAGCAGGGCGCGGACGGCCGAGGAGAAGGCCGACGGGGCGGGCGGGGCCAGGTCGGGGCGGCCGGCGAGGCGGACGGCGAGGTCGTCGAGGATGTCGGGGGTGTGGTTGCTGACGACCCGGCCGCTCCAGGTGTCGCAGAGGGCGGGCACGGCGAGGGTGCCGTCGTAGTGGTGCCCGGCGGCCTCGTAGGCGCGGCGCAGGGCGGCGTTCGAGGCGGGCGCGGCGAGCACGGTGGTCCCGACGGAGTCGGCGAGGCCGAGCAGGGCGACCGCGGTGCGGACGCGCCGGGACCGCGGACAGGCTTCGGCGAGGTAGAGGTGGTACCGGTGCGGCACCGGGAGGAACCCGGACCCGATCCGGCCGCGGGGAGCGGGGACGGGGGCGGTGCGGGGCATGACGGTCGGAACCACGGTGGCCCTCCGGGGGTGTGGACGGATGCGTTTCCCCTGGCCGGGGGGTGGGGGGATACGGGGCGGCGCCTCCGCCCGGCCAGGCGGAGGCCCCTTGGACGACGGCCCGACGGGCCGCCCCTGGCGGGGGCGGGACGGTGGGCACGAGCCGCCCGCACCCGAGCCGGGACGGGCCCGGACGGCCCAGCCGGGACTGCCCGCCCCTGGCGGGGGGGGCGGGAAGGCGACCACGAGCAGCCCGCACCCGGCCGGGACCGGCGGGCCCGACCCGTGGCGGCCGACGAGGGACCCCGGCCGGGCGGGACCGGCCGAGCCCCGAGGCGCCCGCCGCTGGCAGGGCACAGCCGGTCCGGGGGCCGCGCCGCCTCCGGGCCGGACGGTCCGACCGGCAGGGGCCGGGCGGTGGCGCGGGCCGGCACGAGCGGGCGGGGCGTACGGGCGCCGCACCGGCCCTGAGGGGCGGCGGGCCGTGAGGACGTGCCGCGGTGGCGTGCCCGCGGGGCCGGGGTCAGCGCCGGGTGGCGCTGCTGACGCGGAGGAGGTCGATGTGCAGGCGTCGGGTCAGCCACCAGCGGCGCGGGCCGGACCGGGGCGTCTGTACCGGTGTCACGGAAATCGACCTGCCCCCCGCTGTCCCCGGGGCTTACCCTGCCCCTGGCCGTCGCTGTCCCCCGCAGTCTCGTGGCGCCGTGCGGGGCCGTCAAGGAGGCGGTCAGCAGCGGCCGTTGGACACCCCCGTGGAAGGACCCCCGCACCCGATGCCCACCGAGCACCCCGCCGCCGCCCTGGACAACCCGGTGTGGGCGGCTCTGACCGGCCCCCACCGGGCCTTCGCCGAGACCGCCCCCGGCGGGCTGGCCGCCCGCTACCTGCCGGCCGCGAACCCGTTCGCCGCGCTGGCCGACCCCGCCGACCCCGCCGCCTGGGCCGACCTGGCCGCGCTGATCGGCCCCGACGAGCCGGTGTGGCTGACCGGACTGCCGACCCCGCCGCCCGACTGGACCACGGTGCGGGTCATCCCGGGCGTACAGCTGGACGGCCGGGGCGTCCGGGCAGAGGCCGCTGCGGAGGCCATACGGCTCGGGCCGGACGACGTCGCCGAGATGACGGGGCTGGTCGAGCTGACGGAGCCGGGCCCGTTCCTGCCCCGCACCGTCGAGCTGGGCACGTACCTCGGGATCCGGCACGAGGGCCGGCTCGTCGCGATGGCCGGGGAACGCATGCACCCGCCGGGCTGGACGGAGATCAGCGCCGTCTGCACCCACCCCGACCACCGGGGCCAGGGCCTCGCGGGCCGGCTGGTCCGCGCCGTCGCCGCGGAGATCCGGGGCCGTGGGGAAACGCCGTTCCTGCACGCGGCCGCCGAGAACACCAACGCCATCCGGCTGTACGAGTCGATGGGGTTCACCCTGCGCCGCGAGCCGGTCTTCATCGGCCTGCGCACCCCGGCGGCGGCCGACGGACGCCGGGGGTGACACGGCTTAACACGGGGTTCATTGAGTGCCGCCGGAGTCTCCCGTAGCGTCGGTGGAACGGGAGCACGGACGGAGGGGGAAGGCCGTGGCGGTGAACACGTGGCAGATCAGCGGTCGTCCCGCCCTCCGTCCGGCTCCCGTGCTCGCCCCGCGCCGGCCGGTGCGCCTGTACGCGCGCACCCACGTCGACCTCCAGCGGGTCTGCTCCTCCCTCTGTCGTCCCTGATCGCGTCCTTGGCCGCCGCGGCGCCCCGCCCACGGCCGCCGCACGCCCGATCAGGAAGGCAGTTCCGCCGTGCCCGCATCCGACCCCGCCCCGCTCCACCTGGCCGTGGCCCTCGAAGGGGCCGGCTGGCATCCGGCCGCCTGGCGCGAACCCGGCGCCCGGCCAGGCGAGTTGACCACCGCCCGCTACTGGGCGGACCTGGTCGCCGAGGCCGAGGCCGGCCTGCTGGACTTCGTCACCTTCGAGGACGCGCTCGGCCTGCAGTCCACCGACCCGGCCGAGGCCGACGGCCGTACCGACCTGGTCCGGGGCCGGCTCGACGCGGTGCTGGTCGCCGCCCGGGTCGCGCCGCTGACCCGGCACATCGGGCTGGTGCCGAGCGTGACCGCCACGCACACCGAGCCCTTCCACGTCTCGAAGGCCGTGGCCACCCTGGACCACGTCAGCCGCGGCCGGGCCGGACTGCGCGTACAGATCTCCGAACGCCCGGACGAGGCGCGCCACTTCGGCCGCCGCACCGCACCGGAGCCGGCCGGCGTCCTGTGGGCCGAGGCGGCCGACCACGTCGAGGTGACGCGGCGGCTGTGGGACAGCTGGGAGGACGACGCCGAAATCCGGGACGTGGCCACGGGCCGCTTCGTGGACCGGGAACGGCTGCACCACATCGACTTCGAGGGACCCCACTTCAGCGTCCGCGGCCCCTCGATCACCCCCCGTCCCCCGCAGGGACAGCCGCCGGTGAGCGCCCTGGCGGCCGACTCCTCGGCCTACCCGCTGCTCGCCCGGACCGCCGACCTCGGGTACGTGACCGCCCGGGACGCCGGACAGGCCCGCGCCGCCGTGGCCGGGATCCGGGCCGCCCAGGAGGCGGCCGGCCGGGCCGGGCGGCCCCTGCACGTGTTCGGGGAGCTGACCGTCTTCCTCGACGCGCGCCCCGGGGCGGCGACCCGGCGGCTCCAGCGGCTGGACTCCGTCCACGGTGCGGCGTACACGGGCGACGCCCTGCTGTTCGCGGGTACGCCCGGCGATCTCGCCGACCTGCTGCTGGACTGGCGGCGGGCCGGGCTGAGCGGCTTCCGGCTGCGGCCCGGGGTGCTGGCGCACGACCTGCCGGCGATCACCCGCGGCCTGGTGCCGGAACTGCAGCGGCGGGGCGCCTTCCGGCGCTCCTACGGGGCCGCCTCGCTGCGCGGCCTGCTCGGACTCCCCCGCCCCGCGAACCGCTACGCCCGGCCCGCCGCCTGACCGCGCCCCGCCGCGGCCCCGCCGGGCCGGGGCGGCGCGACCGCACGACGCGCGGGCCACCGCGCGGAGACCACCACCACGGAGGCCACCGCCGCAGAGGCCACCACGTACGGGCCACCACGTACCGGCCACGACCCGGAGGACACGTACCACCATGGGCAAACCCCTCAAGCAGATCCATCTGGCCGCGCACTTCCCCGGGGTCAACAACACCACCGTGTGGAGTCACCCGGAGGCCGGCAGCCACATCGACTTCGACTCCTTCGTCCACTTCGCGCGGACCGCCGAACGCGCCCGCTTCGACTTCCTCTTCCTCGCCGAGGGACTGCGGCTGCGCGAACAGGGCGGCCGGATCTACGACCTGGACGTGGTCGGCCGGCCCGACACCTTCACGGTGCTCTCCGCCCTCGCCGCCGTGACCGGGCACCTGGGCCTGACCGGCACCATCAACTCCACCTTCAACGAGCCCTACGAGGTGGCCCGCCAGTTCGCCACCCTCGACCACCTGTCGGGCGGCCGGGCCGCCTGGAACGTGGTGACGTCCTGGGACGCCTTCACCGGCGAGAACTTCCGGCGCGGCGGCTTCCTGCCGCGCGAGGAACGCTACGGGCGGGCACGCGAGTTCCTGGCCACCGCCCACGAACTGTTCGACTCCTGGGACGGGGGAGAGATCCTCGCCGACCCGGCGTCGGGGGTCTTCCTGCGGGACGCGGGCGCGGGCGCCTTCGTCCACCGGGGCGAACAGTTCGACATCTCGGGGCGGTTCAACGTGCCGCGCAGCCCCCAGGGCCGCCCGGTGATCTTCCAGGCGGGCGATTCGGACGAGGGCCGGGAGTTCGCCGCGGCCGACGCCGACGCCATCTTCAGCCGGTACGCCACGCTGGAGGAGGGCCGGGCCTTCTACTCCGACGTCAAGGGCCGGCTCGCCCGGTACGGCCGCACCCCGGACCGGCTGAAGATCCTGCCCGCGGCCACCTTCGTCCTCGGTGACACCGACGCCGACGCCCGGGAACTGGCCCGCGAGGTACGCCTCGCACAGGTCAGCGGGGCCACGGCGATCACCTACCTGGAGCACGTCTGGAACCGTGACCTGTCCGCGTACGACCCGGACGGTCCGCTCCCCGAGATCGATCCCGTCCCCGGGGAGAACACCGTGGCGAGCGGCCGGGCCAGTGTGCGGATGTTCCGCGATCCGCAGGCCACCGCCCGGGAGTGGCGGGAGCTGGCCGCCGCCCGGAAGCTGTCGATCCGGGAGCTGGTGATCGAGACGACCGGACGGCAGACCTTCATCGGCTCGCCCGCCACCGTCGCCACCGCGATCGACGACCTGGTCCAGCAGGACGCGGCCGACGGTTTCATCCTCGTCCCGCACCTGACGCCCGGCGGCCTGGACGGCTTCGCCGACACCGTCGTCCCGCTGCTCCAGGAGCGGGGGGTCTTCCGGCGCGAGTACTCCGGCCCCACCCTGCGCGACCACCTGGGCCTGGCCGCGCCGCGGATCCCGGCCCCCACCGGCCCCTGAAGAGGAGCACCGTGTCCCGTACCCCCCTCGGGGTCCTCGACCTCGTCCCCGTCCCGTCCGGCTCCACCGCCGCCGAGGCGCTGCACCACACGGTCGCCCTCGCCCGGCAGGCCGAGCGGCTCGGCTACGCCCGCTACTGGTTCGCCGAGCACCACCTGAACCCGGGGGTCGCCGGGACCTCGCCCGCCGTGCTGCTGGCGCTGACCGCCTCGGCCACCTCCACGATCCGGATCGGGTCGGGGGCCGTGCAGCTGGGCCACCGCACCGCGCTGTCGACGGTGGAGGAGTTCGGGCTGATCGACGCCCTGCACCCGGGCCGCCTCGACCTGGGCCTGGGCCGCTCGGCCGGCCGTCCGCCGCGGCCCGCGCCGGACGCGGCCCCGCCCTTCGAGGGGTGGACGCCGGGCGGGCTGCGGATACCGCCCCGGTTCTCCTTCGCCCACCTCCTCGGGCACCCGCGCGTGGCCCTCCAGCAGCGGTTGCTGAACCTGCCGGGGGCCCGCCCGCAGGACTACGCCGAGCAGGTGGGCGACGTACTGGCCCTGCTGCGCGGCGAGTACCGCTCCCCGGAGGGGGTGGAGGCGCACGCCGTCCCCGGTGAGGGGGCCGACGTCCAGGTGTGGATCCTGGGCAGCAGCGGCGGGCAGAGCGCGGAGGCGGCCGGCGCGAACGGGCTGCGCTTCGCCGCGAACTACCACGTGAGCCCGGCGAGCGTGCTGGAGGCGGCGGAGGCCTACCGGGCCGCCTTCAAGCCGTCCGCCGCGCTGGACCGGCCGTACCTGACGGTGTCCGCGGACGTGGTGGTGGCCCCGGACGACGCCGAGGCCCGGGAGCTGGCCGCCGGGTACGCCCCCTGGGTGCGCAGCATCCGTACGGCCGAGGGCGCGATCCCCTTCCCCTCGCCGCGGGAGGCGCGGGAGCTGGTGGCCGGGTGGTCGGCGGCCGATCACGCGCTGGTCGCCGACCGGGTGGAGACCCAGTTCACGGGGTCGCCGGCGACCGTCGCGGACCACCTGGAGCGGCTGCGGGAGGCCACCGGCGCGGACGAGCTGCTGATCACGACGATCACGCACGCGCCCGCCGACCGGGTGCGCTCGTACCGGCTGCTGGCCGAGGAGTGGGCCCGGCGCCCTTGACCGGTGCCGGACGGAGACGGTCCGCGCCGCCGGGTTTCGCGGGGCCGCTCCCGGTCAGACGCGGGAGGAGCCACGAAACCTACGGAAGGGAACTGCCGTGAACGACGTCTCCCGTCTGCCCGGCGCCGCGCACCACCACTGGCAGTGGCAGGCACGGGCCGCCTGCCGGGGCCTGGGCCCGGGCAGGTTCTTCCACCCCGCCGGAGAGCGGGGCGATGAGCGCGAAGACCGGGACGAGGCCGCGAAGCGGGTGTGCCAGGGCTGTCCGGTGCGGGCGGCCTGCCTGGAGCACGCGCTGCGCACCCGGGAGCCCTTCGGGGTGTGGGGCGGGCTGACGGAGGAGGAGCGGCGGCGGCTGCTGTCCGGCGCCGCCGCCCGGACCGTGTCGGTGTAGCACCGGGCCCGTTACCGGCGCGCCTCCTCCCAGGCCCGGGCGAACAGTTCGTGCGGGGGCATCGGGGCCAGCAGCCGCAGCGTCATCGCGTACAGGTTCCTGCTCCCGGCCCACGCCAGGTGGCCGGCCAGTTTGGCCTTCTCCAGCGGAAGGTGCGGGGCCTTCAGGTCCGCCCAGTCGCCGGGGAGGAAAGCGGTGCGGCCCGCGCGGGCCCGCTTGCCGCTCTCCACGGCCCCCGCCGCGACGAGTTCGGCCTGGGCCGCCTTGTGCCGGGCGGCCGTCCAGCCGTTCCAGCGCCGGACGGCCCGGTCGGTGGGCCGGGCGAGCGCGAGCAGCTGGAGGTGGAGGGCGGCGGCGTCCGCGCCGACGCCGAGGGTCCGGGCGACCTCGGCCACCAGGTCGGGGGCGCTGAGCGAGGGGTCGGTCTCGTAGCCGCCCTCGGGCACGGGGGTGTCCGCGGCACGGGCGGCGAGCCGGTCGAGTCCGTCCAGGAGCCGGACGGTGCGCGGCAGGTCGTCGAGGATCCAGGCCGGTGCCCGGGCTCCGCACGTCGCGGCGGCCCGTTCCGCTCCGCCCAGGGCGGTGAGGGCGGCGGCCCGCAGGAAGGTCGCGCCCGAGGGGGCCGCGACCAGCAGGGTCCCGTCGTCGTACACGGTGTCGGGTACGGCGCCCTCCTCCATCGGCGTCGGGCCGGGCAGGACCGTCCCCCGGTACGGGGCGAAGGCCGGGTCGGCGCTCACCGCGCGCCCCAGGCCGGGCAGCAGTCCGAGGGGGATCAGTGCTCCGGGGCCCGCGAGCTGTTCCCGCAGCCGGCGGTGCAGGAGCAGGGCCCCGTGGCGGGCGGGATCCCCGACGGGGCGTTCGGTCAGCGCCCAGGCGATCACGGAGGCGGCCGTCCGGTGGGCGGGCTCCGAGGGGGCCACCCAGCGGCCGGCGGTGCCGTCCGGTGCGGCGTACCGCAGTTCCAGGACGCCGCGGCGGCCCCGGGTGAGGAGGAAGCCGTCCTCGCCGAAGGGGTCGCCCTGCGGGGCGCGTCCGGCGGGCAGGCTCCGGGCCCAGCTCTCGTGCAGGCCCAGCTCGGCCTCCAGGGCGGAGGCCAGTTCCTCGTCGGTGGGCTCCTCGGCGCCGAGGAGCCCGTTCCAGGCGGCGGCCATCCTTTCGGCGGCGGCGGTGGTCCCGGCGGGTTCCCACAGTTCGGCGGGGTCCTGCGGGAGGCCGGCGGCGAGGACCGCCCGGCGTCCGGCCGGGCCCAGTGCCCGGCGGAGCCCGTCGTAGGTGGAGACCATGGCCTTGGTCGCCTTGTACGGGGGCCCGCCCAGCAGGCGCTGGTGCTCGTCGTGGCGGTCGCGGCCCGGGAACCCGGCGAGGACCAGGGCCGCGACGGGGCCGCGTACGCCGGTGAGCCGGGCGAAGGTCTCGCGGGCGGCGGGGGACGCCTTCAGCGGTCCCCGCTCGGCGAGCAGTTCCAGCAGCCGGGGCAGGCGGGCGGTGTCGTCCGCGTCGACGGTGGGGGTCTCGCAGTCCTCGGCGCCGTCGGGCGCGGGGTCGGCGGCCCGCTGGAGGAACCATTCCCCGCCGCCGTCGGCGGCGGCCGAGGAGAGGGGGTGCCCGGCGGAGCGGACGGCGGCCAGGGCCTCCGGGGCCGCGCGGCCGGTGCGCCAGGTGCCGCCCGGTTCTGCGAAGGGCTGACCGCTCCAGGTCTCCAGCAGGGCCGCGAGGGCCGCGCGCTCCCCGGCGGGGGTGGTGGCGGCGCAGGCCCGCCAGGCGACGGCGCCGATCCGGCCCACGAGCGGCTGCCAGGGCGCGTGGTCGGCGGGCAGGGCCAGCAGGCGGGCCTCCTCGTCGATCTCCCCGCGCAGGTGGCGGCCGTCGGCGGCGACGGCGGTGAGCAGGGCGGGCTGCGGCTGGGGCTCGGGGCTGCCGTGGTAGCGGCGCTGGTCGGGCAGCAGTCCGTACAGGGCGGGGGTGAGTTCGGTGTCGGGCACTTCGGTGCGCAGCGACACGGCCGGTTCGGCGCGCAGGAGGCCGACGCGGCGGGACAGGGCCCGGCGGCGGCGCAGGACGTCGGCGGCGCGGTGGGCGGCGCGGGCGACGCCTTCGGCGATCCGCGGTTCGAGCGCACCGGGGAGCGCGGGGGCCGGGTCGCCGCGCAGGGCGGCGTCGAGGAGGTCCCGTACGGCGGGGCCGGCGACGGCGCGCAGGGCGCGTGAGGAGGTTTCGTCGCGGGGGGTCAGGAAGTGCCAGAACGCGGGCGGCGGGACGGGGCCCGCGCCGTCGCCGAAGCCGGGGGTGCGGCGGCGGTCGGAGCCGGGGAAGCCGTGGACCTGCCAGAGCAGGGAGTTGTCCTCGGCGGAGTGGCAGCGGACGGTCTCCTGGCCCGCGAGGACCGCGTCCTCGCCGCCCTCGGGCATGCGCAGGATCGCCCAGGGCCGGCGGCCCAGGCGGCGGCTGCGGTAGGAGGCGGTGCGGCCGTCGGTGCCCTGGAGGAGGAACTCGCGGGGCGAGGGGCCGGCGTAGGGGGTGTGGTGGAGGACGCGGAAGCCGACGAGGCGGCCGTCCTGTCCGAGCGGGGAGGCGGGGGCGTCCGGGGGCAGCGCGGCGAGGGACTGCACGTCCCCGAAGAGCCGGGTGCCGGGCGGGGGTTCGGCGGCGGTGTGGAAGGCGGGCGGGGTGCGGTCGGTGCCGCGTTCCCCGGTGGCGGGGTCGACGCGGGTCCAGCTGCCCCAGGAGCAGAAGGTGTCGGCGCTCCAGAAGCGGTGGCCGTCGCTCATCTGGACGTCCTGGGAACCGATGCCCTCGCGTCCGCCGGCGCTCAGGACGCTCTGGCCGTCGTGGCGGCCGGTGCCGTCGGGGGTGGCGAACTGGTAGCCGAGGCCGCCCTGGATCATGCCGCCGTAGCGGCGCATGCCGTACGTCTGCTCGGGCTCGAAGACCTCCTCGGGGCGGTCGGTCCAGAAGGCCCGGTCGGGGAAGCCGCTCTTGGGGGCGGTGCTCCAGGCGACGAGGAACCGTCCGCCGATGTGGTGCACGGTGAGCGCGGGCGCCGCGGCCCCGGCCGGGGCGCCCCCTTCCGTACCGGGCACCCGGAAGGTGCAGGCGCCGCGCCGGCCGGCGTGGTCGACGGCGAAGGCGCGGTCCGGGCCGTAGACGGTGAGGACGGGCCAGGTGCTGGTCACCCCGACGACCCGGTCGGGGCCGCCCAGCTCGGCGACGGCCTCCTCCAGGGCGGGCCAGCCGTACTCCTCAGGCAGCCCCGCGCGCAGGGCACGGCCGAGGGGGCCGGTGAGGTCCAGGGCGGCCAGCGCCTCCTCGATGCCGTCCAGGGCGCGGGCGGTGGGGCGGTCCAGCAGTCCGTGGAGCTCGTCGACGGCCTCGTCGGCGGCGGCGAGGCCGCCGCCGCGCAGGGCGTCGAGGAGGGCTTCGACCCGGCCGTGCACCTCGGCGGCGATGCCCGCGTTGCGCGGGAGGCGGGTGATGGCGCTGCCGGCGGTGCGCAGGGCCTGGTGGACGGTGCCCTCCAGGCGGGGGCCGAAGACGGGGTCCGCGGCCAGGGCCTTGAGGTCGCGCCGGGAGCCGCCGTCCCAGAACACCAGCTCGACGGCGGGGCCGGGGTCCTCGACGGCGATGCCCTCGGCGAGGCAGGCGTCGAGCAGGTCGGCGTCGAGGCCGGGGTAGCGGTAGCGGTCCTCGTGCAGGCGCAGCGGGGCGGCGGCGCGCAGCCGGGGTGCCCAGCGGGTCAGCAGCTCGAAGAGTTCGGCGGGCATGGGCTGGCGCATGACGCCGCTGCCGGAGCGGCCGTGGCCGAAGCGGTGGGTGTAGCGCGCGAACCAGCCGCCGGGGCCGCCCTCGGGGACGATCCGCCCGGCCGCGGCGGCGTCGGCGGCCCCGCAGGCCAGGAGCAGCCGCAGCCAGGCGCTCGCGTCGCCGCGGCTCTCGGGGAACAGGTCGAGGAGCAGGGCGGCGGTGTCGTCGGCCGGGGGGTGCGCGGTCAGCAGCGGGGTGGCGGCGTCGAGCAGCCGGTCCGGGACGTCCTTGCCGGGGCCGGCGCCGAGCAGGGTGCCCAGCAGGCGGGCCTCCTCGGCGGTGTCGGCTCCGGCGGCGCGGACGGACAGCCGCAGGCGGCGGGCCAGGTCGGCGGGGGGTTCCCCGGGCGAGGCGGCCCACGCCTCCAGGAAGCGTACGAACTCCTCGTGCGCGGCCCGGGGGCCCAGGGTGGCGGCGAGCCAGGTCTGGTGGGTCCCGATGGCGGTGGCGGGGAGGGCTCCGGCGCGGGCGAAGAGCAGGGTGTTGGCCCGGTGCCAGTCGGGGTCGACGGGGAGCCGGTGGGTCTGCTCGGCCTTGCGGGCGAGGGCGTGGGCACGGGCGGCGGAGCGCCGGTGCCAGGGGATCAGCCGGTGCCCGACGGTGTCCCAGAACCAGGGCAGGTGGGCGGGTTCCAGGGCCCGGACCCGCCGCTCCAGGCCGTCCACGTACCGGCCGGGCTTCTCGTAGGCGGTGTGGAGGGTGGAGAGGGCCTCCGCGAAGACCGCGGCGGCCTCCGCGGCCCGGGCGGGATCGTGGGCCGCGGCCCAGTCCGGGTAGACGGTCGAGCGGTGCGGATCGGCCGGCGACAGGATCTGGATCTTCATGCGCCGATCCTGGCACGCCCCTGTGACAGCCCCGGCCCCGTCCTTTCCCGCTGCGGGTAAGGACCTCGTGCCCCGCCCCCGCAGCCCGCACGGGGAGGCTGAGCCGAAGGGGCGCGCCCCTGAGAGCACGGCATCAGCGCCCCGGAGGCGAAGCCTCCCCTAAACAGAGGTGAAGCGGCGCAGCAGCGGGGAGAGGACCAGGACCGACTTGGTGCGTTCCACGAAGGGCTCGCCCGCGATGCGTTCCAGCACCCGCTCGAAGTGGCGCATGTCCGAGGCGAAGACCTGGACGAGGGCGTCCGCGTCGCCGGTGACGGTCGACGCGGACACCACCTCGGGGTACCGCTCCAACCCTCGCCGGATGTCGTCCGGCGAGGTGTTGTGGCGACAGTAGATCTCGATGAAGCCCTCGGTCTCCCAGCCCATCGCGGCCGGGTCCACGCGGACCGTGAAGCCGGTGATGGCGCCCTCGGCGCGCAGCCGGTCGACGCGCCGCTTGACGGCGGGGGCGGAGAGGCCGACCTCGGAGCCGATGTCCGCGTAGGAGCGGCGGGCGTCCTCGGCCAAGGCGTGCACGATGCGTTCGTCGAGATCGTTCAGTCGCACTGCGGGTGGATCACTTTTCTGCTGTGGCCACTTCTTCCGTGGCCAGGCGGGAGCGGCGGATGCCGTAGGTGAAGTACACCACGAGGCCGACGGCCATCCAGCCACCGAAGACGAGCCAGGTGGGGGTATCGAGGCTGAACATCATGTAGGCGCAGGCGAGGAAGCCGAGGATCGGCGTGACCGGGAAGAGCGCCACCTTGAAGGTGCGCGGCATGTCCGGCTTGGTGCGGCGCAGGATGATGACGGCGACGTTGACCAGGCCGAAGGCGAAGAGGGTGCCGATGCTGGTGGCGTCGGCGAGCTTGCCCAGCGGGATGAAGGCCGCGAGGAGGCCGCAGAAGACGGAGACGATGACGACGTTGGCGCGGGGGGCGCCGGTCTTCTCGTCGACCTTCGCGAAGACCTTGGGGACGAGGCCGTCGCGGGACATCGCGAAGAGGATGCGGGTCTGGCCGTAGAGGACCGCGAAGACCACGGAGAAGATCGCGATCACGGCGCCGGCGGCGAGGATGACGCCCCAGAAGCTGTGGCCGGTGACGTCGGTCATGATCTGGGCGAGCGCGGCCTCGGTGCCCGCGAAGTCCTGCCACGGCATGGCGCCGACGGCGACGAAGGCGACGAGGACGTAGAGGACGGTGACGATGCCCAGCGAGAGCATGATCGCGCGCGGCAGGTCCTTCTTCGGGTTCTTCGCTTCCTCACCGGCGGTGGAGGCGGCGTCGAAGCCGATGTAGGAGAAGAAGAGTGTGGAGGCCGCGGCGCTGATGCCGGTGACGCCGAGCGGGGCGAGCGGGGTGTAGTTGCCGGACTTGATGCCCATGACGCCGATGCCGATGAAGAGCAGCAGCGTGACGATCTTCACGGCGACCATGATCGAGTTGACGGTGGCGCTCTCCTTGGCGCCGCGCATCAGGAAGACCATGGAGAGCAGGACGACGACCAGCGCCGGCAGGTTGATGAACCCGTCCTCGCCCAGCGGTGCGGAGACCGCCCCGGGGATGGTGACCCCGATGGTCCCGTCGAGGAGCTCGTTGAGGTACTGGCCCCAGCCGACGGCCACGGCCGCGACGGAGACGGCGTACTCCAGGACGAGGCACCAGCCGCAGATCCAGGCTATGAGCTCGCCCATGGTGGCGTAGGCGTACGAGTACGAGGAGCCGGAGACCGGCACGGAGCCGGCCAGCTCCGCGTAGGACAGGGCCGAGAACAGCGCGGTCAGGCCCGCGATGATGAAGGAGATCGTGACGGCCGGGCCGGCCTTGGGGGCGGCGGTGCCGAGGACGACGAAGATGCCGGTGCCCAGGGTGGCGCCGATGCTGATCATCGTCAGCTGCCACATGGTGAGCGAGCGGCGCAGCGTGCCGCCCTCGCCCTGGCCGCCCTCGGCGACCAGGCGCTCCACCGGCTTGCGGCGGAGCAGGGGGTGCGCGGGCTTGCGGGGCTCGGACGTGAGCGGTGGCGCCTGGCCGTGGTCGAGCACGAAGGGACTCCTTTGACACTGCGGATGGGGACTGTCAGGCGTCGGCCGCAGCGGTCCGGAGCAGTTGTCAGGCAGGGATGAACCCTGTCTGGGCATGGGGGGACCGCCGAGCAGGCGGTCCGCGCCACTCCACGTACAGCGAGTGAGCCTACGAGCTGAGTGATACCGCCCGTAATGCACCATCCTTGCACATTGGCGAACGATCATTGCGCGGATCTGTCCGGGATGGCCGTTTGTTGCGCACAGATGATCGATCACTGCGCAGCCCTCCCTCGACCCCCTTTCTTGACACGGCGTCAGACATGCCGCAGCGTGCCCCGTGGTTCCCCCTGTCCGACGATCGGAGGCGAAGAGTGAAGCCGACGCAGACGGAGTCCGACGAGCGGTGGCTGGATCCCGGACCGTTCCTGCGCGGGGTCGCCTGGCTGCACGAGGGGCGCCCCGTGCGCGCCGACCCGGCCGACACGATGCGACTGCCCTGGGACACCGGAGAGCGCGCCACCCTTCCCATAGGGGTGCGTCTGGAGTTCACCGCCGGGTCCGCGCACGCCGTGGAGATCCGCTACCGGGCCACCGTGCCGGGCCCCACCGACGCGCTGCGCGACCTCGCGCACGGCTTCGCCCTGTGGAACCGCCACGGCCGGATCACCGAGGTCTTCACCGAGCCCGCCGCCGAGTCCGTCGTACGCGTCCCGCTGCCCCGCGGCGGCGGCCCCTTCACCCTGCACCCGCCCGAGGCCCAGTCCCCCGCGGTCCTGGGCCTGCGCGGGATCGGCGGCCCCCTCGCACCCGCCCCCCGGAACCCGCGCTGGGTGGTGCACGGCGACTCCATCACCGAGGGCTGGTGGTCCACCCGGCCCGCCCACGGCTGGCCCGCCGTCGCGGGCCGGGCACTGGGCTGGGACACGGTCAACCTCGGCTACGCGGGAGCGGCCCGCGGGGAACTCGCCACCGCCGAGCAGCTCGCCGCCCTCCCCGCCGACGTCCTCACCCTCGCCTTCGGCACGAACTGCTGGTCCCGGGTGCCCTTCACCGCCCCCCTCCTCTACGAGACCACCCGCACGTTCCTCGACCTGATCCGCCAGGGCCATCCCCGCACCCCCCTGCTGCTGCTCTCCCCGGTGCTGCGCCCCGACGCCGAACGCACCCCCAACCGCCTCGGCGCGACCCTGGGCGCCCTGCGGGACGCCATGGAACGGGCCACCCGCGACCGGATCGCCGCCGGGGACGGCCGGCTCGTCCTGCTGCCGGGCCGTGACCTGCTGGGACCCGAGCACCTCGCGGACGGACTGCACCCCGACGACGAGGGACACCGGATCCTCGGCCTCGCTGTGGCCACGGCCGCCCGGCGGGCCGGGTTCGACGGCGTGTGAGTGAAACAGGTCACAGCCGTCCCGCTGAACGGAACGCTCCCGCCGCCCCGTGTCCTGCACAAGTTGCCGATCCTCCGGTGACGGACTCGGCGGACACCACACGTGGGAGAGAACGACATGGGCATCAAGCGCGGAACTTCCCTGGCGGCGGTCGCAGTCGTCGTCACCCTCGCGGCGACGGCCTGCGGCGGGTACGACAAGGCGGCCGACGCGACCAAGCCGGCCGGTGCCGTCGCCGACGCCCAGGCGCCCGCCGCCGACCCCTACGGCAACGACAAGCCCGCCCAGGACGCGGCGGCCACCGGGGCCAAGGCCGGCGGGCAGCTGGCGATCGCCTCCACCGACCAGCTGGGCTCGGTCCTCACCGACAGCGCGGGCTTCACCCTCTACCGCTTCGACAAGGACACCGCCAAGCCGCCCGCCTCCAACTGCGAGGGCGACTGCGCCAAGGCCTGGCCCGCGGTCCCGGCGGGCGACGCGACCGCCGCCGCGGGCATGGACCCCGCCGTGCTGGGCGAGGTGGTCCGCAAGGACGGCAGCAAGCAGCTGACGGTGGCCGGCTGGCCCGCGTACCGCTTCGCCAAGGACACCAAGGCGGGCGACCTGAACGGGCAGGGTGTCGGCGGCACCTGGTTCGCCCTGGCCGCCGACGGCAAGAAGGCCGCGAAGCCCGCCGCGGGCGCCGGGGCCGGAGCGGGGACGGGAGCGGGCGCGGGCGCCGGCCAGGCCGCGGGCGCCCTGACCGTGGCCAAGGACCCCAAGCTCGGCGAGCACATCGTCGACGGCAACGGCATGACCGTCTACCGCTTCAAGCCCGACACCGCCTGGCCGATGGTCTCCAAGTGCGAGGGCGACTGCGTCGCCAAGTGGCCGGTCGTCCCGCCGGTCGACAAGGCCAACGCCAAGGGCATCGTCGAGAAGAACTACCTGGTCCTCGACCGGCCCGACGGCAAGAAGCAGCAGACCGTGAACTGCTGGCCCGTCTACACCTTCACCGGTGACAAGAAGGCCGGCGACACCAACGGCCAGGGCGTGGGCGGCACCTGGTACGCCGTCGCCCCCGACGGCAAGCTCATCACGGTCCAGTAGCCCCCGCCCCCGCCCCTCGCCACGCCCCCCCACTCCCGATCCGCGCGGTCCCCGCCCCCCTCCCCCCGGGCGGGGGCCGCGCGCCGTTTCCCGGGACGGCCCCGTTGCCTAGAGTGAGCTCCATGCTGCGCGTACTGGCCGTCGACGACGAGAAGCCGCTCCTGGAGGAACTCCTCTACCTGCTGCGCTCCGACCCCCGCGTCAGCAGCGCGGAGGGCGCCTCCGACGCCACCGGAGCGCTGCGCCGGATCACCCGGGCGCTGGAGAGCGGACCGGACGGACCCGACGGCATCGACGTGGTGTTCCTGGACATCCAGATGGCCGGACTGACCGGACTGGACATCGCCCGGCTGCTGACCGGGTTCGCCCGTCCCCCGCTGATCGTGTTCGTCACCGCCCACGAGGGCTTCGCCGTCCAGGCCTTCGACCTCAAGGCCGTCGACTACGTCCTCAAGCCGGTCCGTCCCGAACGGCTGGCGGAGGCGGTCCGGCGGGCCCGCGCCCTGCTGGGCCGGCCGGACGGGGCGGAGCCGGAGGCGGCCGCTGCCGGGGGCGGGGCCGGAGCAGCCGCCGGGGCCGCCGAGCGCGCCCCGGAGCAGATCGCGGTCGAACTGGGCGGCGTCACGCGGTTCGTGGCGATCGCGGACATCGCGTACGTGGAGGCCCAGGGCGACTACGCCCGGCTGCACACCGACGAGGGCAGCCACCTGGTGCGGATCCCGCTGTCCACCCTGGAGGAGCGCTGGGCGGCCCGCGGGTTCGTCCGGATCCACCGGCGCCACCTGGTCGCCCTGGCCAGGATCGACGAACTGCGCATGGACGCCGGGACCACGAGCGTGCGGGTGGGCCCGGCGGAACTCCAGGTCAGCCGCCGCCACGCACGCGAACTGCGGGACCTCCTCATGCGCCAGGCCACGGGCTGACCCGTCCGGCCCGGCACCCGTACCGACCGCCACCCCCGCCCCCGGGCCCCGACCCGATGCGCGGGCCCGCCCGACCGCCCGACCGCCCGCCCGGCCGCCCGACCCCCGGCCGCCCGCCGCGCGGCGCGTGCCGGTCCGCCGCCGTCGGGGACCGCCCGGCGTACCGATGCGCCGTTCGTCGCGCCACGGTGGGCGTACGGCGATCCGCCGGGCCCGTCGGTCGCAGCGCCCGCCGATCCGCCCGCCCGTGGCGCGGGCCGCGCGTATCGTGGATCTTCCGGCCCGGGAGGAGCGAGATGTCCGAGATCCAGGCGCTGTTGGACGCGCTGACCGGACTGCCCCGGACCCGTGCCGCCGGGCCCGCCGAGGCCGAGGCGCTGCTCGCCCGGCTGCGCAGCGCGGCCGCCCGCTGGGCGGAGGTCCTGTACGAGGCGCAGGAGGGCACCCGCGGGCAGTTGCCGCCCCGGGTGGAGGCGGCCCTGACCCTTGCCTTCCGGCGCGCGGAGGAGTCGTACGTGGAGCTGGAGATCGCCCTGCGCGACTGCGCTCGGCACCACGATCCGGCGCTCTGACCAGCGAGCCGCACCCCCGCCGGAACCCCCGCGCGGGTGCCCGGTTCGTGCCTGTCGCCGGGGACGGACGGCTGCGTAGACTCCGGAGACTTCCCTCCCCTCCCCCTCGAAGGACCTCCGGTGAACCAGACGTACGCGCTGACCGCGGTCACCGTCGTCGTCCTGGTCACCGTCCTCGTCGGGGCGCTCGGCCTGCGGATATCGCGGACCACCTCCGACTTCTACGTCGCCTCCCGCACCGTGGGCCCCCGCCTCAACGCGGCCGCCATCAGCGGGGAGTACCTCTCCGCCGCCTCCTTCCTCGGGGTGGCCGGGCTGGTGCTGCTCCAGGGGCCGGAGATGCTCTGGTACCCCGTCGGTTACACCGCCGGCTACCTGGTGCTGCTGGTGCTGGTCGCGGCCCCGCTGCGGCGCTCGGGCGCGTACACGCTGCCCGACTTCGCCGAGGCGCGGCTCCAGTCGCGGGCGGTGCGGCGGATCGCGGTGCTGTTCGTGCTGGGCGTGGGCTGGCTGTACCTGCTGCCGCAGTTGCAGGGGGCCGGGCTGACGCTGGCGGTGCTGACCGGGGCCCCGCACTGGGTGGGCGGGGTGGTCGTGGCCTTCGTGGTCACGGCGGCCGTCGCCGCGGGCGGCATGCGCAGCATCACCTTCGTGCAGGCGTTCCAGTACTGGCTCAAACTCACCGCACTGCTGGTGCCGGCCTTCTTCCTGATCGCCGCCTGGGCCGGGGACGGCGCTCCGCGCGCCTCCTTCGACGCCCCGGCCGTCTTCCGCGAGCACACCGCCGTCACCCTGGGCGAGGACGTACGCCTCTCGGTGGGCGCGCCGCTCACCGTGACGGTGACGGGCCGGGTGGACGGCGCCGACCACGCCGGGGTCCCGGTGACCCTGGACAGCGGCCGGCACTCCGTCGCGGCCCGCACCCGCCTGGAGTTCGCCCCCGGCAGCGTGGTCCCGGACTCGCACTCCGGCCCCGGCCCGGACGCTCCCGGCTGGTCGAAGGCGCTGTCCGGCGGGGAGCACCGGCTGTACGCCACCTACGGGCTGATCCTGGCCACCTTCCTCGGCACCATGGGCCTGCCGCACGTGGCGGTGCGCTTCTACACCAGCCCCCACGGGCGGGCCGCCCGCCGCACCACGCTCGTCGTGCTGGGCCTGCTCGGGGTGTTCTACCTGCTGCCCCAGGTGTACGGGGCGCTGGGCCGGATCTACGCACCGGAGCTGGCGCTGACCGGGGACGCGGACGCCGCGGTGCTCGTGCTCCCGGAACGGGTGCTGGGCGGGCTGCTCGGGGACCTGCTGGGGGCGCTGCTGGCCGGGGGCGCGTTCGCCGCGTTCCTGTCGACGGCCTCGGGGCTGACCATGGCGGTGGCCGGGGTGCTGCACCAGGACGTGCTGCCCCGGCGCGGGGTGGGGACGTTCCGGCTCGCCGTGGCGGTGGCGATGGCGGTGCCGCTCGCGGGCGGGATCATGGCCACCGACGTGCCGGTCGCCGACGCCGTCGGGCTGGCCTTCGCCGTCTCGGCGTCCTCCTTCTGCCCGTTGCTGGTCCTCGGCATCTGGTGGCGCGGGCTGACCCCGCCCGGAGCCGTGGCCGGGCTGCTCACCGGGGGCGGTGCGGCGCTGGGCGCGGTGGTGGCCACCCGGTCCGGGCTGGTCCCGGCGGGCTGGGCGCACGCGCTGCTGGCCTGGCCCGCGGTGTGGTCGGTGCCGCTGGGCTTCCTGACGATGGTGGCGGTGTCGCTGGCGACCCGGTCCCGGATCCCGGCGGGGGCGGCCGCCGCGCTGGCCCGGCTGCACCTGCCCGAGGACGTGGCCGGTGAGCGGGCCGCGGGGGGCGCCCGGTGACCGGGGCGGCGCTCGTGGTGGCGGTGCTGGTGGGCGCGGCCCCGCTGCTGGGGCTGGGCTGGGCCGCGGGCCGGTGGCACGCCGGGCGCGCGGAGCGGGCCGCCGGGCCGGACCTGGGCACCCCGGTGGAGCGGGCCACCTTCCACACCCTGCACACCGCTTCGCTGGCCGCTCCCCCGCTGCGGGCGGGGCTCACCGAGGACGCCGCCCGCAAGGCCGCCCGGCGGCTGCGCTCGCTGCTGGGCACCGAGGCGCTGTGCCTGACCGACCGCGAGGCCGTGCTGGCGTGGGACGGGCCGGGCGCCGACCACCACCAGCGGCGGGCGATGGCGCGGGTGGCGGTGATGCTGGAGTCGGGGCGCAGCCAGAGCGTGCGCACCGAGTGCCAGCGGCCCGGCTGCCCTTTGAAGTGGGCGGTGTTCGCGCCGCTGACGGGCGAGGACGGGCTGCTGGGGGCGCTGGTCGCCTACGGGTCGCGGGAGTCGGCGGTGCTGGTGCGGGCCGCGACGGAGGTGGCGCGCTGGGTCTCCGTACAGCTGGAGCTGTCGGAGCTGGACCGGGCGCGGACGCGGCTGATGGAGGCGGAGATCAAGGCGTTGCGGGCGCAGATCTCCCCGCACTTCATCTTCAACTCGCTGGCCGCGATCGCCTCGTTCGTGCGGACCGATCCGGAGCGGGCGCGGGAACTGCTGCTGGAGTTCGCGGACTTCACCCGCTACTCCTTCCGCCGGCACGGCGAGTTCACCACCCTGGCCGAGGAGTTGCGTTCGATCGAGCGGTACCTGGCGCTGGCCGGGGCCCGGTTCGGGGACCGGCTGAAGGTGACCTTGCAGGTGGCGCCCGAGGTGCTGCCGGTGGCGCTGCCGTTCCTGTGCCTGCAGCCGCTGGTGGAGAACGCCGTCAAGCACGGGGTGGAGGACTCCACCGGGGAGTGCCGGATCACCATCGCCGCCCGGGACGCCGGCGCGGAGGCGGTGCTGACCATCGAGGACAACGGCGTCGGGATGGACCCGGCGCTGCTGCGCCGGATCCTGGCCGGGGAGCGCCCGGGGTCCTCCTCGGGGATCGGGCTGACCAACGTCGACGAGCGGATGCGCCAGGTCTACGGGGACGCGCACGGGCTCGTCATCGAGACGGGCGTCGGCGCCGGCATGAAGATCACCGTCCGGATTCCCAAGTACCGTGCGGGCGTGCACACTTCGGGCCCGGGAGGCGGTGGAGGGGGAGCCGAGGGGGCCGGGCCGTGGCATCCCGCGGACGGGCCGTCCTGACGGGAGCCGCGGCCTGACGGGAGGCGCGGCCCGGCCCGAGGCGCGGCCCGGCCCGAAGGGCGGCCGCCGTCCGGGGCGGGCGGTCACTCTCCCCGTCCGCCGCCGGAGGTGTCGCACAGCGCGCGGTCGACGAGGTCGCTGCCGGCCTCGTGCTGCCGGAGCGTTGCGTCGGGGTCGTTGAAGCTGGTGGACATGGAGACGGTGACGGTGCGGGCGCCGTCGTCGGTGGCGCCGTTCAGGGTGATGTAGCCGGCTTCGCCCCCTTCGTGGCTCCAGTAGCCGCCGCCGCAGGTCAGGGGGCGGCTGACCAGGCCGAGTCCGTAGCGTCCACCGGGCCAGAACGCCTCGACCCGCTTGTCGACCGGGACGGTGTCCCGCATCTCGGCCAGGCGCGCCGCGGACAGCAGCCTGCCGCCCAGCAGTCCACGGAAGAAGCGGTTGACGTCCTCCGTGGTGGAGACGTAGCCGCCGAGGTCGGGGACGATCTGTTCGGTGACGTCGGTCCGTTCGCCGGAGCCGAAGACCTGGTAGCCGTCGGCGTGCGGGCGGCGGAGGGTGGGCGTGGTGCCCGGCAGGTAGGTGTGGTCCATGCCGAGCGGTTTCAGGATCCGGCTGCCCACCTCCTCCTGCCAGGGGCGGCCGGCGGTCTTTTCGACGATCATGCCGAGGACGACGTAGCCGGTGTTGGAGTAGCCCCAGCCGGTGCCGGGCTCGAAGTCCGGGTGGTGCTCCATCGCCCGGGCGACGATCTGTTCGGGGGTGTGGGTGTCGTAGCGGTGCCGGTAGTACTCCTGCGGGGCGTCGAAGCCGGGAAGGTCGTCGTGGAGGCCGCTGGTGTTCTGCAGGAGCCGGCGCACGGTGATCTTCCGTGCGTCGTTTCCGTTGCCGTCGACCACACCGGGCAGCCGGCGCTCCACCGTGTCGTCCAGTGACAGCTTGCCCTCGTCGGCCAACTGCAGGACCACGGTGGCCATGAGCGCCTTGCCGGTGCTGGCCATCCGGAAGTAGCCGTCGCGGGGCACCGGGCCGTTCGTGCCCGCCACGGCGACGCCGGCGGTGGCGACCAGGTCCCGGCCGGAGGCGGTGGTCACCCGCGCCTGGACGCCGGTGACCCCCAGCGCCCGGATGGCATCGGTGTCCCGGCGCAGGTCCTCCTGCCGGTAGCCGGGCGCGGACGCGCCGCCCGAGGGCTGGACGGCCAGGGCCACGCCCGCCGCGACGAGTGCGGCCGCCACGACGGCCGGCCGTCCTCGGCCGGTCCGGCGGCGACGCTGCTGGGACGGGGGCTGCTGCGGCGCGGGGGCCGGGGTCGTGGATCTCATGAACGCCACGCTAGGTAACCGCCGGGTCGCGCGTCGGTACCCCGGACGGCCGTTCGAAACCTACAGGTGGCTGTAGTGCCGCGGGGGCGCCCGGCACGTACCGTGGCGCGTCCGAGGGCCGCTCCCGGTCCCGTACGACGGGCGGAGGGAACCGGTGCACACCGTGATCGACAAGGCCCGGGCACGGCTGCGCCGGACCGGGCCCGGCGGACGCTACCTGCTCGGCACCCTGGTGACGGCGACGGTGACGCTCGTGGCGGCGCCGCTGCTGTGCGTACCGTCGCTGGCGGCCCTCTGGGCGGATCGTCACCGCCGGCGCGCCGGGGCGCTGCTGGGCCGACCGGTGGAGCCGCGTGCGCGCGCCCTGCGCCGCGACCTCGCGTGGCTCGTGACCCAGGTGGCCACCGGCCTGCCCGCGGGCGCGTTCGCCGTGCTGTGCCTGGGCAACCTGCTCCTCACCCTCGTCGTCACCGTGGGGTGGTGGGCCTTTCCCGCCTCGGATCCGCCGAGGCCGCTGCTGCTCGATGTCCCCGTCGACGGCTGGGCCCCCGCGCTGACGGTCAACCTGGCGCAGTTCCTGCTCCTCGGGGCGCTGGCGGTCGTCGTCCTGCCGGCGCTCGCCCGGGTGCACGCGCGGTGCTGCCTGGCCGTCCTGGCACCGTCTCCCGCGCAGCGGCTGGCCGCGCGCGTCACCGAGCTCACCCGGACGCGCGCGGACGTCCTGCAGGCGCACGGCGCGGAACTCCGCCGGATCGAACGGGACCTGCACGACGGCACCCAGGCCCGCCTGGTGGCCATCGCCATCCGGCTCGCCGTGGCCGGGGAAGTCCTTCCCCGGGACCCCGAGGCGGCCGCCCGGCTCGTCCGGCAGGCCCACGCCGAGACCGAGGAGGCCATGACCGAGCTGCGCTCCGTCATCCGCACCATCTACCCACCGGTCCTGGCCGACCTGGGCCTCGTCGGCGCGCTCGGCACCCTGGCCGCCAGGGCCGGCGTGCCGACGCGCATCGACGTCGGCGAGCTCGGCCAGGTCCCCGCGGCGGTCGAAGCGGTCGCCTACTTCGCCGTCACCGAGGCGCTGGCGAACACCGCCCGGCACGGCCGGGCCGCCGGGGCCGTCGTCCGCGTCACCCGCGACGGCGGGATGCTGTCCGCGGAGATCACCGACGACGGGACCGGCGGGGCGGACGCGTCCCGGGGCAGCGGCCTGGACGGAATCCGCCGCCGCGCGGCCGCCCTGGACGGCACCATGAGGATCAGCAGCCCGCCGGGCGGGCCGACCGCCATCACCGTGGAGCTGCCGTGCGCGTAGTCATCGCCGAGGACAACGTCCTGCTGGCCTCCGGACTCGAACTCCTGCTGGGCTCCCAGGGCTTCGAGGTCGCCGCGATCACGGACGACGCCGCCGGTTTCCTCGCCGCCGTCGAGACCCACCGCCCGGACGTCACCATCGTCGACGTGCGGCTGCCCCCGGCCTTCCGCGACGAGGGCATCCGCGCCGCCCTGCGGGCCCGCCGCGACCGCCCCGGACTTCCCGTCCTGGTCCTGTCCCAGTACGTGGAGCAGGAATACGCCGGCCGCCTCCTCTCCGACCCCCGCGGCGGCATCGGCTATCTGCTCAAGGACCGGGTGAGCCGGATCGCGGAGTTCACCGACGCGCTGCGCCGCGTGGCCGCCGGCGGCACGGCCATGGACCCCGAGGTCATCGCCCGGCTCCTCGCCGTCCGCGGCGATCCCGTCGACGCGCTCACCCCCCGCGAGCGCGAGGTCCTGGCCCTGATGGCCGAGGGGCACGACAACGCCACCATCGCCCGGCGGCTGTTCGTCACCGACAACGCCGTCCACAAACACATCGGCGGCGTCTTCCTCAAACTCGGCCTGTCGGCCGGCGACAGCGGCCACCGTCGGGTGCGCGCCGTCCTGGCCCACCTCCGTCGCCACGGCGGCGCCGGACCCGGTCCCGGCTGAGTACGGGACCGGTGGGCGGCGGAGCGCGGCCGGACCGGCGGCCCCGCGGGACGCGACGCCGCCGGTCCGGGTACGCCGGTGGCCCCGGCCGCCCGGGTGGGGCGGGCCGGGGCCACCGGGACGGGGACTAGCTCCAGCTGGCGTGCAGCGGCTTGCCCTCGGCGTAGCCCGCCGCGGACTGGATGCCGACGACCGCCTTCTCCTCGAACTCCGCGAGGGAGCCGGCACCGGCGTAGGTGCAGGAGGAGCGGACACCCGCGATGATCGAGTCGATCAGGTCCTCCACGCCCGGCCGCGTCGGGTCGAGGAACATGCGCGAGGTGGAGATGCCCTCCTCGAACAGCGCCTTGCGGGCGCGGTCGTAGGCCGACTCCTCGGAGGTCCGGTTGCGCACGGCGCGCGCCGAGGCCATGCCGAAGGACTCCTTGTACAAGCGGCCGTCGGCCGACTGCTGGAGGTCGCCCGGGGACTCGTACGTACCGGCGAACCAGGAACCGATCATGACGTTGGAGGCACCGGCGGCGAGCGCCATGGCCACGTCGCGGGGGTGGCGGACGCCGCCGTCGGCCCACACGTGCTTGCCGTACTTCTTCGCCTCGGCCGCGCACTCCAGCACCGCGGAGAACTGCGGACGGCCCACGCCGGTCATCATGCGGGTGGTGCACATGGCGCCGGGGCCCACACCGACCTTGATGATGTCGGCGCCGGCGTCGATGAGGTCCTTGACGCCCTCGGCGGCGACGATGTTGCCGGCCACGATGGGGACCTGCGGGTCCAGCGCGCGCACGGCCTTGATCGCGTTGATCATCGACTCCTGGTGGCCGTGGGCCGTGTCGATGACGATCGTGTCGACGCCCGCGTCGAGCAGCTGCTTGGCCTTGGCCACGAAGTCGCCGTTGATGCCGACGGCGGCGGCGATGCGCAGCTTGCCGTTGGCGTCGGTGGCCGGGGTGTACAGGGTGGCGCGCAGGGCGCCCTTGCGGGTGAGGATGCCGACGAGGCGGCCGTCCTTGTCGACGGCGGGGGCCAGCTTGCGGTGGCCGGCGTCGAGCTGGTTGAAGGCGTCGCGCGGGTCCATGCCGGCGTCGATGAGCAGCAGCTCCTTCGACATGACCTCGGAGAGCTGGGTGAAGCGGTCGACGCCGCTCAGGTCGTGGTCGGTGACGACGCCGACCGGGCGGCCCTCGGAGTCCACGACGACGCCCGCGCCGTGCGCCCGCTTGGGCAGCAGGGACAGCGCGTCGGCGACGGTCTGGGTGGGCGCCAGGGTGATCGGCGTGTCGAGCACGAGGTGGCGGGTCTTCACCCAGGAGATGACGTCGGTGACGACCTCGATCGGGATGTCCTGGGGGATGACGACGATTCCGCCGCGGCGCGCCACGGTCTCCGCCATCCGGCGGCCCGCGATGGCGGTCATGTTCGCCACGACGAGCGGAATGGTCGTGCCGGTGCCGTCGGGCGAGGAGAGGTCGACGCCCTGGCGGGAGCCGACCGCGGAGCGGCTCGGCACCATGAACACATCGTCGTACGTCAGGTCGTACGGCGGCTTCAGGTCATTGAGGAAACGCACGTGCTGAACTTCCCAGTCGATCGGAGGTACCTCGACGGGTCAGCCGAGGAAACGCACGTACTTCATTCTCCCATGTCCGGGGGTTCATGCCGCCCCGGCCGAACGTCCAGGACATACCGGGCCGCGTGGTCGGTTCCTACGGGACCTTGGTCCCGGGGCCCCGGAAGGAGGCCGTCCGGTGCAGGGGCCGGAGGCCTCCGGTGAGGGGTGTGGCGGGGGCCCCGTGGCGCAGTGCGGTGAACTCGGCGGCGATGGACAGGGCCGTCTCCTCGGGGGTGCGCCCGCCCAGGTCCAGGCCGATCGGCGATCTGAGCCGGGCCAGCTCGGCCTCGGTCACCCCCTCGGCGCGCAGCCGGGCGGCCCGCTCGGTGTGGGTGCGGCGCGAGCCCATGGCGCCGACGTAGGCCAGCGGCAGCCGCAGGGCCAGCGCGAGGACGGGTACGTCGAACTTGGCGTCGTGGGTCAGTACGCACACGGCCGTACGGGTGTCCAGGCGCCCGGCGGCGTGCTCCGCGGCGAGGTGCCGGTGGGGCCAGTCCACGACCACCTCGTCGGCGCCGGGGAAACGCTGCGGGGTGGCGAAGACGGGCCGGGCGTCGCACACGGTGACCCGGTGCCCGAGGAAGGCCCCCATCCGAGCCAGGGCGGAGGCGAAGTCGACGGCCCCGTAGACGATCAGCCGGGGCGGTTCGGCGGCGGATTCGACGAGGAGGGTCAGCGGCTCCCCGCACAGCCCGCCGGCGGTGCCCAGTTCGGCGGTGCCGGTGCGCCCGGCGAGCAGCAGGGCCCGTACGCGTTCGGCCGCGGCCCGGTCCAGGGCCGCGCCGCCGCTGAGGCCGCCCACGCAGGTGCCGTCGGCGTGGACGGCCAGGGCCTGCCCGGACTGTCCGGGCGGGCCGCTGACGACGCGGGCGAGGGCGACCCTGGCCCCGTCGGCGGCGGCGTCGAGCACCGAGCCGAGCACGGGCCGTACGGGGTCCTGGCCGCGCACCGGGGTGACCAGCACGTCCAGGATCCCGCCGCAGGTCAGCCCTACCGCGAAGGCGTCGTCGTCGCTGTAGCCGAAGCGGTGCACGCCGCCCTGCCCGGAGGCGATGGCCTCCAGGCACAGCTCGTGCACGGCCGACTCCACGCAGCCTCCGGAGAGGGAGCCGAGAGCGGTGCCGGCGGCGTCCACGGCCAGGGAGGCGCCCGGTCCGCGCGGCGCGCTGCCGCTGACGGAGACCACGGTGGCCAGCGCGAACTCGCGGCGCTCCGCGCACCAGGTCCGCAGGGCCGCGGCGATGTCGAGCATCAGCGGATGACGGCTCTGCGCGGCGACTGCCCGGGGATCAGGGGTCGCGGGGGCAGTACGGCGGGCGGTCTGGCGGCCGGTGCGCCCGTGTAGCGGGCGGGGGCGGTCGTCAGGGGCACGGGGTCGGGGTGCCGGCCGCCGGTGCTGAGCAGCCGGGCGGCGTGGGCGACGCTCGCGAGCGTGGCGTGGTGGTGCCAGCCACGGAAGGAGCGGCCCTCGAAGTCCCGGATGCCGACGGGTTCGCAGGTCTCGGTGAAGTCCAGGGTCACCCGGTCGGTGAGTTTGGCGAGCAGGAAGAGCTGGGCGAGGGGCCGGTCCCCGATGTTGGTGATCCAGAACTCGGAGGGCAGCAGGGCGGCTTCGGTCCAGGCTCCCACGAGCAGCAGCGGGGTGGGCGGTGCGGGCACGGGCCGGTCCTCGGCGGGGGTGGCGAGGATGGGGGCCGAGGTCAGCAGGGTCACCGCTCCCTCGGCGCGGCCGTGCCGGGTCCATTCGACGACCCGGCGCTGGGAGCGCAGCGAGTCGATGAGCTCGCGGGCGGGCGCGGTGTGCGGCCCGGGCTTGTGGCGGCCCGCGCCGCCGAAGGAGACGGGCAGGGAGCCGTCGACCTTGAGGACGAAGGGGATGTCCTGGAGGGCGAAGGCCTCGATGGTCTGGGGCAGGTCGGTGTTGGAGACCTCCATGACGACCGGGCGGCGCTGGAGCTGCCAGGTCGCGGCCATGCGCTGGACGGCGTGGACGGCGTCCTGGGCGGGGGTGAGGGAGCGTGCGGTGTCGGGGATGCCGGCCCTGCGGCGGCGCAGCAGTTCGCTGGTCCAGGGCCCGGGGAGGGTGAGGGTCCATTCGACGGGGAAGCTGGCCTCGCTGGAGGCGAGCCAGATCCCGCCCGCCTGCTGGCAGTTGGCGGTGCGGCCGAGCTGGGGGACGAACTGGCGGCCGACTCCGACGGAGCGGTCGCCGGCCTTCTCGATGACCATGGGCTGTACGACCCAGGCCAGCGGACGCTGGGCGGTGCGTTCCAGGTGCTGGGCGAGCGAGCGGCGTACGGGGGTCCAGTCCCAGGGGGACTTGCTGATGAACTGCTGGAGGCTCTGCTCGACGGAACTGGCCCCTGTTCCGGCGATGTTACGGATTGTTTTCTTCCCGGTGGTCCGCACCAGACCGTTCAGATAAACGCGGGCCCAGTTTCGCTGGTCCCGCCGGGGTAAGGATTCGAAGAAAAGCGAGATCAGTACGTCGATCAAATCGGAGATTTCCTTGATGGAATCCTCCGGCAGGACTACCCGAGCCATCTGGTGCCTCCCCCGCGACCAGCTAGATCCTTTACCCTACTTGACCGGCCAGAACGGCCGTAGGTCCGGGCGGCTACTTCCTGAGGTCGCCGGCAGATTCGAGCCGCTCTTCCTCTACCACGAGCGGGATGGGGATCTGGTTCGCCGCATAGTAGAGCGCGATCAGAAAGTGTGCGACGAGAGTGAGGGGTGCCGAGAAGAAGGACAGAAGGACGGTCAAGGGGTAGGCGACCGCGCCCAGTCCGAATCGCACCCGGGTGGCCCGGGCACCCTCTTTGTCGACCTTTTCGTGGAAGAGGTGGCCGACCTGGGTGACGTACCACCAGAAGCCCAGGAAGGCGAGAGCGTACACGACGGTCCACGAACTGTAGAGGATCGCGGCCACGTTGGCCGATTCCCCGTCCGTGAGGTGCTCGGCGAGGACGTTGGTCGTGTACGGAATCACCGACACCACCATCAGCACCAGGAGATTCAGGAACAACAGCGGCCGGTCGACCCGCTTGAGGTGACTGAAGATCGTGTGGTGATTCACCCACATCACACCGATGATGAGGAAACTCACGAGATATGCGGCGTAATGCGGCCATTGCTCCAGGAGTCCGTGCCACAGGGCCGCGCCCTGCTCTTCCGGAACCTTTAACTCCAGCACCAGAATGGTGATCACGATGGCGAACACGCCATCACTGAACGCCTCCACCCGGTTGGTTTCCTGCTCCATGACCCGCGGCCTCCCCTTCACCGAATCATTCACGTGTGCGGGGAGGGCCCACGCCCTGCACCCTCCCCGCACACGCTACCCAGGAAAGGGCCGTCAGCCGCCGAATCCGGCGGTCTGGCGCCAGATCCGGCCATCGCGGACCACCAGCGTCCCGAACGCGTGCTCCGGCTCGCCGTTCAGGTTCATGATCGCCCGATAGAAGATGGTGTCCTCCGTCTCGATGTACTCCTGCAGTTCGACCAGCGTGGGCTTCACCGTGAGATATCCGGTGAACGTCTCGCGAACGGCCTCGATGCCGACCGAGGCCCCCTCGAAGCGCAGCAGGACGGCGTCCTCCGTGTAGTTCTTCATCACCGCCTCGATGTCCAGCGCGGCCAGCGCCTCCATCTGGCGGACGAAGACGGGGTGCAGCGTGGCGATGTCGTACTTGGCCATGTTCGACTCCCTTTCCTGACATCCGGCTGACAGCGGGTCGGCCGGCACGGGTACGTGGTGACGGATGTGCTGGAGACGGATCTGCTGGTGACGGACGGGTCGGTGACCGACCGGTCGGTGACGGGCGGGTCAGTGACGGACGGGCGGGTCGCGGACGGCCGGTCGCGCTCAGCCGGTGGCGGCCGGCGCGAGCGGCAGGCGGACGACCATCCGGGTCTCGCCCGGACGGGAGCGGGCCGCGATCGACCCGTGGTGGCGCTGGGTCACGATCCGGTAGCTGAGGTGCAGCCCCAGGCCCGTGCCCTTGCCCACGTCCTTGGTGGTGTAGAAGGGCTCGAAGATCCGCGGCAGGACGTCCTCGGGGATCCCCCGCCCGGTGTCGGTGATCTCCACGACCATGCAGACCCCCTCGGCGCGGGCCCGCAGCGTGAGCACGCCCGCGCCCTCCATCGCCTCGGCGGCGTTGTCGACCAGGTTGGTCCACACCTGGTTCAGCTCGCCGGGATAGCCCGTGAGATCGGGCAGCTCCGGGTCGTAGGCGCGCACGATGGTGATGCCCGCCAGCTTGGACCGCAGCACGACCAGGGTGTTCTCCAGGCCGTCGGTGACCGCGAACCGCTGCTCGGGGGCCCGGTCGAGGTTGGCGTAGTCCCGGGTGGCGGCCACCAGCTGGGAGATCCGGGGGCCCGCGGCACGCAGTTCGGCGGCCAGCGAGCGGGCCTCCAGCAGCGCCGCAAGGTGGTCCAGGGCGGCGGGCAGCGCGGTGTCGCCGACCTCCTCCAGCCGCGCCGGCAGCCAGTCCGGCTCCAGTCCCAGGTCGGCGGCCCCCGAACCGAGCAGGCCGGGACGTTCGGCGCCGGCCGCCGCGGCCCAGTCGGCGATCTCCTCCTCGGCGTCCGCCTGGGCGAGCGGATCGGTGGTCCCGGGCGGCGGGAGCTTGTCGAGTTCCCCGGCGAGGCGGTCCAGTACGGAGCGCTCCGCGCCCGTGGCGGCCGCGCCCCACGCGTACGCGGTCCCGGTCAGCCGCTCCAGGGCGGGCTCCAGTTCCTGCGCGGCCCGCGCCACGGCGGCGGCCGGGTTGTTCAGCTCGTGCGCGAGCCCCGCGGCGAGGGTGCCCAACGCCTCCACCGTTGCGCGCTTGCGCGCCTGGACCTCGGAGGACTTGATCCGCCACGCCAGGACGGGCAGCAGCACGGCCGCCACTCCGTGGCAGCGGGTCAGCATCTCGAAGAACACCGGCTTGGGGTAGGCCACGACGGTCGTCGCCGGCCCGCTGGCGGCCGCGGTGGCCACGTAGGAGCCCTCCGTCAGCAGGGGCAGCTCCCCGGTGAAGCGGTGGGCGGCGGAGGGTTTGCCGTCGTGCTCCTCGGCGGCGGCCCCGCCCTCCTCGGTGGAGTGCCGGGTCAGGACCTCCTCC